>CAJAXK010000324.1 GCA_903946925.1 uncultured Bacteroidales bacterium
AAAGCTGTGGCATCAATGTAAATATTGGGCAGATGGTCTTTTGTAATTGGGATTTCCATGCTTGCCGACTTGTTTTCGAGCGTAAGGAATTTGTAGCTGAGCACATTATCCTGTTCGATGGCCACCAGCAATTTCCCATCGAAAGGTGCTTTAAACAGCAGTTTGGCCTTATTTCCCGGCGAATACAAAACTTTGTCGGGCGTAATGGTAACTTCGCCCTCGCGGCTTACCTCGAAAGACGAAAAATTGGTGTCGCCCCAACCGTAGGCATAAAAATATTTTGAAACATAATTATCGCTTCCAGGAGCCATGATGCGAACTTCGTATTCGCCCGACTCGGCAGGTACAAATGGTAAGGAAGTGCCGGAACCGTTGACTTTTATTTCGCGATCGAGCACAACTTTTTCTTTTCTCTGCGAAACGTAGTTATACCTGCCATACGATTTTTCTATCACCGTTTCGTACCTATAATAAAGGATAACAACTTTAGCCTGGGCACCTGGCAGTCCCTTTCCTGTACGGTCAACTGCGGCAAATTGCAGGTTTAAGGCTTTGCGCGTGGATAGCCAACTATCAAAACCTTTAATGCCAAAGTAAACCTGCTGGGTAGGTATTTCGATAATGTTCAAACGGTTTACGGGCCTGCCGGTTTCGTCGAATACAGTGGTGAAAATTTTCCCTTCCAACAATCCAATATCCTTATAAGCAACCGATTGGAAAACGTTCGATGCCTTTCCTACAGCATCCGTATTTCCTTGCATAACTATCGAAGCCAGCACAGGCATGTTTTTCGATTCCAATGCAAACGAATAATCGGGTAAAGATTTTGAAGTGAGTTGTTTGCGTTTTAGCCGAAGTTCGGTTTCAAATCGCCTACCTGCAGCCGGGGTACCATACAGGTTTTCGGCAAGCAAGTCAAGGTTAACGGGTTCGGTAGGGAGATAAACCTCTTTACTGGTTTTGGTGGTTACCTTAATACGGTCGGGCACAAATTCTTCTACCGAAATCTTCCGCGAAGCCAGCAATACATCATTTGAAGCATAAACTTCAATCAGATATGCCCCTGTCATGGCCTGTTTTGGGATAAAAAATTTAGTTTCGGCGGCTCCAGAAGCATTAAGTTGATGGCGTTGGTTCAAATATTCGCGGCCATTTGGGGCAAGGAGTTTAATTTTTATCGGAATATCTTTTACCACATCCCACCGTGTGGTGCGTACAATTGTGTTGATATATGCAGAGTCGCCAGGACGGTATAAATCGCGGTCGCCATAAATAAAAACATCGTAATTTATATTGTCGGTGCGCTTGCCTCCCACATCGAATCGGGATGTTTCCACACGGGTTTTGTCGAAAAGCACAAAGTTAAAATCGTTATCGTAACGCACCGAAACCATGCTCAGCTTAAAACCTGCTGCAACTTGTTTTGCATTTTTAAAAATAGCAACACCGTTGTTATCTGTTACGGTTGAATACACCTTTTGGTTGTTGGAACTTATAAAATCGAGTTTTGCGCCTTTTACAGGCGAGGCATCTTTAAGCGAATTTACGAACACCATAACATCCGAAGCGCCCTCTTTTACAATCAAACCAAGGTCGGAAAGTGAAAGCAGTTGGGCATCCTGAATATACTTGCGGTCCGATGCTTCAACCTTTACCAGATAAAGCCCTTTGTAGGAATCGTTAAAATTCAGTTCGTTTAAATCGAGGTTCAACAACGAAATATTGCCAGATTTTTGCAATGAGCGTGTAAGTATTTCTTTTGTCAGGACAGGTTTCCCATAATCTTCATCAAACGACCAGGTATTGTAATCGTTGTATTCTTCGGTAGCTTCATCGTAATTATATTGCCAGCTTTTGCCCTGTCGCAAATAATGATGTATGTTGTTTTCGAATATTTTAAATACCGAAACTTTAACTTTGGATACATTGGTAATATTCACGCCTAAGTTGCGCTCGCCTTTGGTTGAAAGGTAAACAGCGTTTTGTTCGGTGAATGCAATTGCGGGAAGTGGGTCGGCAAAGGAAACGGTTTTTGTGAAATCTTCTTCCAAATAGCGACCGAACAGGCTTTTCATCCCTTTCTTTATGTTCAGTATATAGGTTTGTGAACCTAAAAACCCACCTTTAACCTTAAACCCATTCGATAGCAGTTCGGTTTCGATGTCCATTGCAGGATCGATGGTGATAAAACTTGCCAAGCCTTCTGCCACAATGGGTTGCGAAGTGTAAACCGCAATATAGCCTTTGCCATTATCGAAACCAGTTTCCGTTCCGGTTATTGTAAGCTTATCTTTGGAAGGGATCAGAAATTCACTTTTCAAAGGGTTTTCGGTTGCTATGTTGCCTCCTGTGCAGAACAAGCCTTTGTTTACAATAAATTCGCCTTTTATTTCATTATCAGATGTTTGCGGATCAAATGCAAATGCTATTTCTATGGTTTCGGAATCGTTTTGGGTTATGGTGCGAAATGGCATTTCTTTGCCTGAAACCAATAATTTTAATAGTGGTTTGAGTTTCTTAGGCGAAATGGGATTGTTGAATACAACCTGGCAATGGACTTCCACTTGATTGGTCAAATCCTCGCTAAGCGCCCAAAAACTATTGATAGTGTTGATTGCCAACAAGGTGGTGTGAAACAGTATAAGATCATCATCAATGCTTTGTTTCACCGGATTGTACTTGCAGAGTTCCCCAGTTAGCGCAGCTTTATAATTGGACGCCGGGAGCAATTCACCTAAAGGCGAAAAGGTAAGCTCAGATTTTCCGGTCCACATAAACCTTCCCTGTATTTTGGGTTCAAAGCTGATATACTGGGTCGAATCCCATTTGTTCATCAGTCCCGAATCGGTAACCAATTCTTTGTTAAATGTAAACACCAGGTTTTGAACCTTTAAAACTTCGCCATCGAAATTGGTCTTGGTAACTTTAATGGAGTTGAAATTGCTGCATGAAGAAATGGCAATCCCTAAAATCGTTAAAAACAAAAAGTGTTTGAACATGATTGCTGGAGATTTTAAGTGAAAAATTTGATTTTCAGGAATTTAAAATTGTATTACACTACAATATCCCTTGAAAATAGTAACAATAAAATTAAGAAATATTTAGGCTGGTTAGCGGTTGTTGAAAATAATATTTCAATCACAAGTCTTTACGAAGTATTGACACAAAAAATGGGGTATCCTTGTACAAGTAACCCCAAAATCTATGTTGTTGATCTAAAAAAAAGATAACAACATTAGCAATACTTCTATAAAGCTGACTTAGCCTACAACTATGTTAGCTATTGATCAATAAACAACAATTTTAATCGCTTTTAATTGTTTATTGTCAGAGATTCGGACAATATAACATCCTGTCGGATAATCGAATGACAGTGAATGGGTAGCTTTGCCGTACAGTTTTTTGGAAAATAAAACCCGACCCTGAAGGTCAATTAACTCCAATTGCGACAATTCCGATTGACTGGTTACAAATAAATGCTGTTCATAAAACCATGCTTTTACTTGATCTTTCTCGAATTGCTCGTTTTGCCCAACCCCCGAAAAATGTAAAAGGAACCTATTGGGATCATCATTTGTCTTTGCCGAAAAAGTGTATGCATTATTTTCAGAAAGTTTATAATCGGTATTTGTTTTTTTATCAAACAACCATGCAGGAGTATCAAGTGTTTCTAGTCCTTTAACTTCAATTCTGAAATTATTTGCTTCGCCTGACATAAAAACAAAAGGGATACCTGTAGAATAGGGCAAAGCAGGAAGACTGTTTGTACTCAGTTTACTATCCCCAGCCAACGAATAAAATTGTGGCCCATACCCAGCAAGGAATTCGCCATCATACATCAAATCAAATCCTTCTGTGGCGTTAGGGGTTATAATAACATTGCTTTCCTGTGCATTTCCCAATTCAATATTATGGGCAATGAGTTTTATGTATTGTTCTGCCGACTTATAAAATGCCTGCGTTGAATGAACACGTTTGGATGCTGGAATAGCCAGCCCGCCCGTACCTGATAAAACCTGAACTGTAAACCCATTTGTAGATGGGATAATACTTGATGGGGAGGATGTTAAATCGATATAACTTTGGATTGCTTCGTTCCATACTTTTGCAACACCGGCAATATTTGTCATGTTCCAAGCTGATGATGCGTCCCAGGTAAGTGCTGCGGAAAAAGGGTTTCCCAATAAATGCCAACTGCTATTTGTGCCACCACTAATTGCAAGGTCCGATATTGTAACATCAGAAGTATTCAATATTCCCGAGAATTGTTTTGTTGCTTCTGTATTGTAAGCAGCCATATATCCTTTGCCTACCTGAAAATTGAGCGAGTTATTGTTGGCTGTTAACCAATTTGGGGCATTGGATGTATTTTTATAGTTTACCCACTGGTTTCCAGCCTCATACCAAGTATAGAAATCGTAATCTGTAGCAGTGGGGGAAGTAAAATTGGGGGCGATTGCTTGCGCAGAAACCGGCGAGCTTATGAGATGCCAGCCATCCTTCCAATTCGTAAAATCGGCATCGTTCATAAAACGCTCAAAAGTGCCACTAATATTGGCAGTGGAATGGATTAGGGAACCTGTGCCGGAGGCATCGCTTTTAATAAGCAGGCCAGAAGTGCCGGAGTTGTTGGTAAAAGTGCCGTTTACGGTTAACGCAGCTACCGGATTTATAGTAACGACAACCTCTGGATGTATAGTGATGTCGTTGCATAGTCCTGAATTGCCTGTATTGATGACCGGTTGATTTGTTACATCAGGAATTACCAGGTTTGAAGCCCCTGTAGGCACTATACTACTCGACCAATTGGTTGTTGTATTCCAATTTGAATTTGTAGCCCCGGTCCAGAAAACTGAAGTACTGCTAACGCTGACATTGTCCACATACCAGCTATCGCCGTCATCATTTGTCATAACAAAAGCAATGTAAACCACTTGCCCGTTTTTGCCGGATAAATCAATTGAACGCTGGGTGTAAGTTGTTCCAAAGGTTGTTTCATTGTAACTCATTACATCTGTAAAATCAGCGCGTACATCCTGCGAAGTGGTCGACACTTTTAGGTAATACATTGATCCATAATTTGAGACATAAGTTTGCCTCTCATAAAAACTTAGGGTTGTTGTTCCAGATGGTGGAAGCAAAATCCCGGGGGAAACCATCCAGTCTTCAGCCAGGCCACCGGTAACATTTTCATAATCAACAAAAGCAGCACCCGGAGATGAATAGGTATTTGTAGTTGCCCGAATCCAATCTTTCGAAGTACCCAGATTGTTAGTCCCTCTGATTGTTGTCCAGCATTGGGGAGGGAATGTGGCATTTTCAAAACTTTCTGTAAATGGTAAAACCTTTACAGATTCACAAAGTGTTGTGGCATTGGCAGTTGTGCCGGATGAATATTCAGTACTGCCATCAAAAGACCAAATTTTGTAATAATAAGTAGTATTTGGATTAAGGGAGGTATGATTAAAGGCTGTGTTACTACCACTGTATAATACCGTTCCTCCACCGGGGATGGTTGTTGTATATGTTGTACCATTAACAGGAGTACCAAAGGTAGGTGAAGTACTGTATGCCAGCATTACATTATTTCCCAAAGAATTCAAGCTCCAGTTAAGATTAATCAGGTTTGTGGATACAGCTCCAGCCTCAAAAGCAGTAGGATTAAGCACTCCAATCTCTATATCATCAAGGCAAACCCCATAACCTGCATTTACAGTGGATTCAAATGCAATAAAATAAGCAGATGATGGATTTGGCAGGGCAATGGATTCCTGTGTCCAGCTTGCAATCGAATTGGTATAGGTAGCTAATAAATTCCAGGCTCCGTTTATTGAAGTCTTATAATACACCCTTAACGCATCTTGACGTCCTTCCCAATTATTCTGCGTATGCCAAAAAGACAGGAAAGGAACAGATATCTGAGTAAGGTCTATTGGAGGACTTATTAATTTAGTTTTATAATTTTCATTTGCATAAGTAACGTATTTACTTAGAGCAAGATAGGTTCCAGCATGTGCAGTTGCAGGTTGATTATTAACTCCACTTGTGGTAAATTGCCAATTGTTTGATCCGGAAACATACTGCTGTGTCCAGCAATTGGGAATCACCCCACCTTCAAATCCTTCGGCCCATGGAAAGGTACTTACCAAAGTACAAAATGTTGTAGTGTTTGTTGTAACGCCGGTAGAATAGGTAGTGCTTCCGTCTTTTGACCAAATTTTGTAATAATAGGTAGTATTTTGATTCAGGGAAGTATGATTAAAAGATGTGTTGCTGCCATTATAAAGTACTGTTCCTCCTCCGGGGATAGTTGATGAAGCAGCATACGAGGTACCATCTACCGGGGTGCCAAAGGTTGGAGTAGTGTTGTAGGCTAGCATTACATTATTTCCCGAAGCCAACGCCCAGCTTAAATCAATTTGAGTTGTGCTGCTGGCAGTTGCGGTAACAATGGTAGGATTTAATACGCCAGATTCATAAAGATCGCTTACCCACAAGCCTCGGCCGTAGGTTCCGGCATATAGCTTATTGTTACCTATATTAGCATCGTAATATATTTCCAATTCAGTGGTGAGCACATTAGGCAATCCCGTCGAAAACACCTGCCAATTAGCATTTCCTGCTTTTAAAAACACGCCTGCGTCGGTAGCCGCATACAAATCAACCCTGGAGGTAACTTGTTTGTTTTGGATAACGCACATCACAGGTATAGAGGGCAAACCTGCAGAGATATCAGTCCAAGAATCTCCTCCATTTACTGTCTGATAAACTTTGCTTGCATTATAGCCTCCAAATGTAACCCATACTGTAAGCGGGTCATCAGCTTTCACAGAAATGTACGTAATATCGTTTGTGCTTACAGGTAACCCGGCAGTAATATTAGCCCAGTTTGTCCCTCCATCAGTTGTTTTCCAAATAACCTTTGGATCGGCAACGTACAATATCTGGGTATTGGAAGGTGCGATTGCCATGGAGCGGATTTTGGTTGATGTGTTCATTGTGGATATTTTTATCCAGGTAGGGGGGCTATTGCCACTATTGGTAGTTTTCCACACATCAGAATATCCGGCATATAAGGTTTGGCTGTTGGTTGGATCAATAATATAAGGGGTAACCCAGGCACCGGAACCTGCTGAAGCTGGCTGAATTGCTGTTCTATTGGCCCAATGATCTGTGGTCCTGTCTATTTGACCTTCTACATACGTGCCATACTGGATGTTTGCATTTGTGTAATCAATTATACATTCCATGCCATCGCCACCTTTTACATCGTCCCAGATTCCTCCAGAGAACAACTTTGTTCCATTGTCCTGTAATCCGGCAATAACTTCCGATGCTACTGTTTGCGAAACACCTATTCTGTATAACTGTGAATTAACAATTCCATTGCCGATAAACGACCAGGATGCACCGGTATTGGTTGTTTTGTATAAACCGCCATCATTTCCCAGAAATAGATGATTAGTAACTGGCTGATAAGCTAGATAATGCTGATCGGCATGAACTGTTGTTGCAGTTCCACTGCACGTACTTGACCAATGTGTGTTAATGATCCAATTACTCCCGCCATCAGTTGATTTCCATACATTTATACCGCCCACAAAAACAATGTCAGCATTGGTTGGATCGGCAGAAATAGTAAGGTCATAACTAGCTTGGGATTTAGTAACATCTGAGCCGTTACATTCATAACCTAATAGGCTTAAAGACGTAGAAGTAAAAACTCGGGTAAAAGTTGCACCACCGTCTATAGATTTATATACAGGGCTTTCATTTGGGCCTAAGTTGTCTTCCATCACTGCATAAACATAATCCGCATTGTGTGGGGAAACTGCCATTTCGACCCTACGGAATTCTATGCCTGTGGTGAGCCTAGAGGTCCAAGTTGCACCACCATCAATAGAACGGTAAATCTCGCCGCTTTTATTTGACCCATAAATAGTTGCCGATGTTCCCGGTTTAAATTCCAGGTCACAAAATATTGTAGAAGAATACAAATTGGTCCAATTTGCCCCAGCATTTATGGTTTTTAAAAAACCGTCAGAAGTGGCAGCATATAATATGGTATTATCAATTGGATCCATAAGCAAGCGGAATATAGCTTTCTGATTACTTGGTGTGTATGACAATCCAGTTGTGTTCCAAGTTGCACCTCCATCAGTTGATTTCATTACGCCAATACTGTTGTTGTCACGATATTGACCTCCACCTAAACTCCAAACCGAGCCGCCATTTTTGTCGCCGGTTGCAATATAAATGGTGTTTGGATTAGCGGTACTGATACAAATATCGCTTACACCTAAAACGGCGAGATTGTCGTTAAGCACACTCCAAGTAGTTCCACCATTGGTGGTTTTCCACAATCCACCAGAAGCACTTCCAGCATAAATTGTATTATTATCGGTGGGATGAAAACCAACACAATTGATTCTTCCTAATCCAGCATAACCTCCTGGGGATGCTGTTGGGCCAACTGATGTCCAGTTTCCGGAAGTGCTTTTTGTTGATCCGGGATTATCAGCTTGGAACTTTTGCATCTCTTCCCATGCCGAGGTAGTAGGGAATTCACCAGTTTGCGGGTCAACCCGGGGCTCCCAATACCATTCCCACCGCTTGAATTGTTTCCAGCCCGGAGCCTTCACCAATTCACCCTGAGAATTTTTATATTTTCCTCCTATAACATTAAAAGGTTCCCAATATTCGTAAAATGCTTTTTGCATATCATGGAAATTCACTTCTCCTTTTTGAACCTTATCTTGAGGAAGTTTTTGTGCCCATTGTTGAGCCATCATTGGCGTTGAAAACAAAAGACAAAAAAGAAAGATTGCAATTTTTTTCATGCTATTGTAACGTTTAAAATTTTAAATGGTTTCAGATTGGATATGATGACTATTTCACAAAGACTTTTGGGTAAATCTCTAGGAGTAAATTACACTCCGCTTTTGGAGAATGAGGGGGAAATCCGCTTAACTACTTCGTTCGCTTGCAGCGAGTCTAGTTCGTTTTATAAGCCTAATTTGTAGTTTACAAGGGATGTGCGGCAGTAAATTTTAACCATCACCAGAATAAATGATGATTGTATGGCTTATTATTTTGGCAAAAATAGGAATTTTATTCAATTGCTGATTTTTAGCCCCGCATTTAAACAGAGTACGAATTTATAGTAAGATTTGATATTGATTTAAAGTTGCGATGGACCAAATTGGGGTTTGCATCTAGCTTTTAAAATCAGGGTTCGCAAGATGCTAGTTATATGCATTTTTACTGGATTCCAACTTTTTTAAAACAAAAATCCTCAAACTGAAAATAATCAATCTGAGGATTCTCTTTAAAAGGGTGATGGTTATTTCTCCACCCTAAACACCGAGTCGATCACTGTTCCATCAACCCATTTAATAACCGCAACTACTTCGTCGGTCAAACGGGCTTTTTGGGGTTTGCCGCAAATTTTTTCGGCTTCGGCCTTTAGTTGGTGTATGGTTTTTATTGGCAAGGAACTGCCCTTCATTTTTTCGATTAAATCGGTACGCAAGGGGTTTATGGCTATACCACGCTCAGTAACTATAACATCAATCA
The DNA here is from genome assembly GCA_903946925.1 of uncultured Bacteroidales bacterium. Lineage (GTDB taxonomy): Bacteria > Bacteroidota > Bacteroidia > Bacteroidales > UBA4417 > UBA4417. The sequence continues at coordinate 9,577 of CAJAXK010000324.1, forward strand.
ATTCGCCCGGCCCACAAATGGTTGTAACCTCGTCGCGGATTACTGGCATACGGTCGCGGAACAAAGGGATGGGCAGGATTACGCATTTCGATAAAAGGCAATTCATCCAGCCGCCAATGCCATGCAACAAATACCCATCGGAATGGGTTACCACGTTGGCATTGAAATTTATATCCACTTCGGTGGCCCCAAGGATCACCACATCAACAAACTGAGCAAAATTCCCTTTTCCGTGATAGTTGTAGCTTGTAAACGGGCTTGTATTCAAGTGGTTGGGGTTTTCGCGCATGGAGCGCACGCCATCCAAATCGAAGGTTTGCCCATCGAGGATGTAATCAACCAAGCCTTCTTCCAACATTTTTACGAGGTATTTATTGCTTCCACCACGGGCAAAACGGGCTTTCATGCCTTGCTGACGGAGCATTTCGGCAAAATATATTCCTATTGATAAGGCAGTTCCGCCGGCACCGGCTTGAAAGGAAAAACCATCGTGAACTATCCCAGTTTCCTTGCAGAATTGGGCAGTCATTTCGGCAAGCAAAAGCCTGTCGGGACTTTTTGTAATTTCGGTTGTGCCCGAAATTATTTTTTCAGGAATGCCAACTTTGTCCATCACAACCACAAAATCCACATAATTCCCTTGTATCTGCCAGGGCACACAAGGGAATGGCACAAGATTGTCGGTAACAACAATAACCCTGTCGGCATATTGCGAATCGGCCAAGGCAAACCCAAGCAATCCGCAGGCTGCCGAACCCCGGTCGCCTGTGGCATTCCCGAAACAATCGGCTGTTGGTGCAGCAATTACGGCAATATCAATATGCACATCTCCATCCTGAATTGCCTGGTAACGGCCACCGTGCGAACGCAATACGCCAAGTCCGGCCATATTGCCCTCTGAAGTAAACCTGCCTAAAGCGCCGTTCATGCTGCCTTCTATATGGTGGATTACCCCGTTTTCAAGGTATTTTATCATTGGCGAATGGCATTCAAAAGAGGCTGATGGCAGCCAGGTAAGGTTTTTAATTCCCAATTCGGCGGCAGCATCAAATATTTGGTTGCCAACCAAATCGCCATTCCTGAAATGGTGATGCGTCGAAATGGTCATGCCATCTTTTATTCCGGCCTTTTCTAAGGCATCCTTCAGCGAAGGCACAACTTTGTTCCCATCTTCTGGATAGTCGGCCAAGGATGCAATCGGTGGGCCATATTTGTGGCCTGTGGGTTTATATTTGCCAACGCCCAGGAAAGGGATTGCATCTTTTCCGTTAACTATTTGTGGAACAATGCGTCCCACTGCATTTTTGGTAAGTTTATCGTATTTTGACATGGTTTTTTTTAGGGGTTGGGGGGATTTCGGATTTGGGATTTCGGATTTGGGATTGCGGATTTCGGATTTGGGATTGCGGATTAAGGTTTGAGAATTTCCTATTAACTATTTCCTATTAACCATTTTCCATTGACCATTTTCCATTGACCATTTTCCATTAACTATTTTCTATTAACCATTTTCTATTAACCATTTTCCATTAACTATTTTCCATTAACTATTTTCCATTAACCATTTTCTATTAACTATTTATCAATTAACCATTAACCAATAACCATTACCTATTTCCTAGCTGCTTCCATGCTCAAAAACTCCTCGTGCCAATTAGCCGGGAGCTTGCCCATACTTATAGCAAGATCTATTAGTTTTTGGGCGCGTTTTACTACAGGTGGATCAATCATTTTGGTGCCTAACGAAACAACGCCTAACCCTTTGGCTGTTGCATCCATAAATGCTATAACAATTTTCTTGGCCTTTTCAATCTCAGCGGAATCAGGGGCGAAATTTTCGTGAATCACTTTAATTTGCCTTGGATGGATGCAACCCATGCCATCGAAACCAATTGACTTTGAACGGATTACAGTTTTCTTTAAGGCTTCCATGTCGGCAACATCGCTGAAAACGGAATCAATGGCTTGTATGCCAGCGGCTTTACATGCATTAACCACCATGCTCCGGGCAAAAAATGATTCGTTTCCTTCCTGTGTGCGGCGTGTGCCGAGGTCGGCAGTATAATCTTCGAGGCCAATAGCAAGGGCTACAACATTTTCGCTTTGCGCTATTTCGAGGGATTTGAGCACCCCAAGCGCGCTTTCGATAATTGGCATAAGCCAAATGTTGCCGCTAATACTGTATTTTAATTTCAGTTGGCCGATTTTTTCATTAACCAATTTTATCTGTCCCGCGCTTTCGCACTTTGGCACAAGTATAAGGTTAACATTTTGTGGTACAAGGAATTCCAGATCGTGAAGCCCTGCCGGAACCTGATTGATGCGTACCATACGTTCGGCACCATAGAAGTCAATATTCCGCAAAGCGTTGCGCACCAAAAAACGTGCTTCATATTTTTTTGAGTGTGCAACTGCATCTTCCAAGTCGAGAATAATGCCATCGGGTTTATGTATCCCTGCATTTATCATCAGGCTTGGGGTATTGCCTGGCAGGTACAAACGCGAGAAACGGTTTTTATCCTGGGCAGTTCCATACTGGTTTTCTAATAGCATTGGCGACAAATACTCCTTTTCAGTTGGAATCAGTAATTTTATAGCTGCTTCTAACCTGGCAGCCAATACAAGTTCCAGTGCCCCCGAATCTTCAACCAACAGGTTTGCATGTTGAATTTCGTAAAATTCAAGTATTTCCATCAGGAATTTGCGGTTGCTGGCACCATACATGCTTTCAACCTTGCTGTTCAATTCTAGGTGGATGCCTCCGCTTTCAGTAATTTCGAGCGTGATTTGGCAATCGGAACGTATCCCTTTTCCTTTGTTGCCAACTACTGCCAGTTTGTCTGTTTTGAACTCCATAATTGTGCAGATATTTATGTTGTGGATGGGTTTATTGATGCTTAATAATGTTTGAAAACAAGTGGCAAAGGTACATTGGCAGACGAATATAGCAAGTGGAAATATGAGTTAATTTTAAAATTATTTGTTGACAGGGAATATGCCAGACTTCTTATGTTTTAATAAGGTTAAATAACATCAAACCAGATAAATGCAATTGTGTGAAACGAAAAAAGGAAACCCGAAGGCTTCCTTTTCCAAAACAAATTAACCAGCTCAGGCTGGAAAAAATTATTTAACAACTGTGGTATCAACAACAGCAGGGGCGGCTGTATCAACAGCAGCTTCAACTTGTGTGGTATCGGCAGTGGCTTCAACTTTTGTTTCGCCTGATTTGCAAGCTGCAAATGAAGTAAGACCTGCAACTGCAAGTAAGAATAACAGTTTTTTCATGTTTTGTTTGTTTTAGGAGGTTAATTTGATGCAAAATTATACAAATAATAATCACTTTTAACAATTTTTATATTTTTCTTTATACTTCTTCCTTTTTAACCTTAATATCTGATTTCTTAATATGTTAGCACCCATTAAATCAATCACTTTGGGATTTGTCGTAAAAAAAGCAAATTCTTATGGCACGAAATTTGATTTGCTGGTTTTCAAGTTATAATTGTGGGTAAATACAATTGTTGCTTAATTTTTACCTTTTAAACTTCACAAACCAAAAATGAAAAAAATGAAAAATCTAAGTTTTCTATTTGCAATGCTTTTAGTGGCTTCAATGCCGTTTTTTACTTCTTGTGGCACCGACGATGGAACCACAGATGTAAATCCTACCATTAATTTTACTGGCGGGGCCGGATTCACATCAAGCGATGTTACACTTCAAGCCGGAGATCCTATTAAGGTAGGCATCAGTGCATTTTCGAACACAAGCAGTAATGCGAAGCTAAAAACCCTTAAAGTTGTAAGGACTTTCAACAACAATGCTTTCACTGCATTGGATTCAACCCTTAATAGCACTAATGCATTCAATATCACACTTGAGTCGTTTGCCTATCCAGCAGCAGGTGTCGAAAAATGGACATTCACTATTACCGATAAAGATGGTGCATATTCCGAAATTTCTTTCAACATAACAACCACGGCAGGAGGCCCAATAAACGAATATAGCCAGAAAATACTGGGTTCGTATGATAACTCAGCGTATGGCAGTTCGTTTGCATCGGCTGATGGCACCGTTTACAGTTTAGCGGATGCGAAAGCAAACGCAGCAAAAATTGATTGGATGTATTATTATGGTTCAACTGCATTTGCCACTTTGTCATCGCCTAACGATGCTTCGGCATCCACTGTATTTTCGGGTACAAACGGCCCAGCAAGTTGGAGTGTGCGCAACGATACCAAGCTCGGCAAGGTAACTTTGCCAACAGGATTAACATGGGATGCTATTACAACTGATGCCGAAATTGTAATCTTGGCTTCAGATGTCTCCGATTCGAAAGTAACCGCTTTAACTGTTGGGCAAATTGTTGCCTTTAAAACAGTTACGGGCAAATTAGGCCTTATAAAGGTTGAAGTGATTACAGGCACCGGGGCTGGCACAATTACCTATTCGGTAAAGGTTCAGAAATAGATTTAGAATCAAATGCTTACTTAAAATAAGAGATGCCTAACAGCATCTCTTATTTTTTTACCTTTGCACCCGCAAATCAGGCCTCATTTTTAGGTTAAAACGAACTCTGGTAGATAGAAGTTGCTTCATATCAGATTACCCCATAAAATATGTTTACTGCCATTCGGAAACTCCATTTTTCAGGAAACCCTCAAATAGTTTTACTTCTCCGCTTACTCCTTGTTTTAGTTTTGATGGTGGCAACCCGGTTGTTGCTTTACTTTTTGCATCCGTCACTTTTCCCTGGCATCACAATCCCAAAATTGCTTTATTACACATTTGTTGGCTTGCGCTACGACACTGTAGCCATACTTTATGCCAACTCCATTTATATCATGCTTTTGGTATTGCCATTCCGTTTCAGGCGAAAAAAAACATTTAGTATTGTTGCCAATACGGTTTTCTATATCACCAACATCATACTACTGGTCCCCAACCTTGCCGATTCGGCTTATTATCCATTCTCACTCAAGCGATTGACCGTGGATATTTTTACATACATAAGCACCGGCGACGACACCGCCAATATGATGCCTCAGTTTATCCGCGATTACTGGTATGTTTTTCTTTTCTGGATGCTTGCTATTTTCCTGTTGGTGTTTATTGCAAAAAGGATTCGTATTTCGACAAGGTATGTGATGCAAAAACAACTTCATTATTACCTTTCGCAAACATTTTCGATGATTGTTTTTCTTGCGTTTTTTGTGCTTGGCGTTCGCGGAGGCATACAACTTAAACCAGTTGGGATACTTAGTGCTTCGCAATACGCACCATCGCAGGAAACGGCAGTTGTACTAAATTCGGCTTTTACGCTTATGCGATCTTCAGGCCAGCAGGGAATTGTGGAATTAGGCTTTTACAAGGATGAGGCCGAAATGACCCGTATTTTTGATGTCCGCAAAAACTATGTGGCATCCGATAGCCTTGGAAATAAGCTTCCGATGCAAAAAAAGAATGTTTTTATAATTATCCTCGAAAGTTTTTCGGCTGAACATATTGGAGTGTTAACACATCAAAAAGGAAACCCCAATAGCGATTTTACCCCTTTTCTGGACAGCTTGGCCGAAAAATGCCTTGTTTATAATGGCTTTGCAAATGGAAAACGCAGCATCGAAGGCATTCCAGCCATACTTGCATCATTGCCAACCTGGATGCCTGAAGAGTTTATTACTTCGCAATATGCTTCGAATAAGTTTAACAGCCTTGCCAGTTTACTGAAAACGGAAGGTTACAACACTTCGTTTTTCCATGGCGGGAAAAACGGGACTATGGGTTTCGACGCATTTTGTAATTCGGCAGGTTTTGATTCTTATTACGGAAAAAACGAATATCCTGACAAAGCCGATTTTGATGGAAGCTGGGGGATTTGGGATGAACCTTATCTTCAATATATTGCCAACACATTGAACCAAACCAAACAACCTTTTATGGGAGCAGTGTTCACGCTTTCATCGCACCACCCTTACAAGGTTCCCGAAAAGTACAAAAACAAATTCAGGAAAGGCAAACTGGAAATACAGGAAACTATTATGTACACGGATTATGCGTTGCAAAAGTTTTTCGAAAAGGCTTCGACTATGCCATGGTTTCAGAACACCATTTTCGTAATAACTTCCGACCATACTTCTGAAGCCGTTCAGCCTTATTACCAAAGCCGTGTTGGTCAATATGCCATACCCATATTTTTTTACGAGCCACAAAACGGGGTTTCGGGGCATAAGGATATATTGGCCCAACAAACCGATATACTGCCAACTTTGCTCGATATGCTGCATTTCCCTAATCCTTTCGTAGCTTTTGGTGGCTCACTGCTTAGGGATAATGAGCCGCGTTTCAGCCTCAGTTACCTAAACCGGAATTACCAGTTAATCCAGGATGGGTATGCGTGGCAAACCGACCACACCGTTTCTAATGCATTTTACAGTTTTAAAAACGATAGCTTGTTGATAAACAACCTTTTTCCTGAACAACAAAACGCAGCGAATCAAATGGATAAACTTTTAAAATCAGTCCTTCAACAATACAACAACAGGATGATTGAAAACAAACTTTCGGAATATTGATTTATGGTTGACGGAAAAAAGAAAATAGTTTTTATTGTAAACCCTAAAGCGGGCATAACGCCAAAAAGCAAGGTTGTTATTGAGTTGCTGGCTGGGAACCTGATACCATCGGCCAGGTTTATCCCCGAGGTAATTTTCACCGAAAGGGCAGGCCATGCAACAGAAATTGCTAAGGCTGCAGTTGGCAATGGAGCAGATATAGTTGTTGCTTCGGGTGGCGATGGCACGGTAAACGAAGTTGCTTGTGCTTTGGTAAATACAGGAATCCCAATGGGGATTTTGCCAGCCGGATCCGGAAATGGACTTGCGCGATGCCTTGGAATATCAATGAGTTACGCTTTGGCTTTACGTACTATCATCCGTGGTAACACCAAGCTTATGGATGTTGCAACAGTAAACGATATACTTTATACAAGTATTGCCGGTATTGGTTTCGATGCCCATGTAGCACAAAAATTTGCCGACTCGTCGATACGAGGGATGATTTCGTACATGCAAATTGTATTGAACGAATTCAGGGCGTACAAACCTCTAAACTATTCGCTTAACATTGATGGTTTGCAGGTTGAAAAACAAGCTTTGATGGTAATTTTCGCCAACAGCAACCAGTTTGGGTTCAATACGCGTGTTGCACCCGATGCAAAAGTTGACGATGGGCTTTTAGATGTTTGCGTAATAAAAAAAATGCCAGTATCGCAATTGTTGAGTGCCAGCTACCACCTTTTAATGGGTACGCCTGGAAAAACCGCTTACGCCGAATACTACAAAGGAAAAAATATTACTATTGAAAACATATCGGCGCCGCTTATGAACATTGATGGCGAGCCTAAAATAGTAGAATCCCCTGTGAACATAAGTGTTAAACCTTTATCCTTGTGCGTAATAGTTCCGTGATGTTTGGTTGTTCAATTGTTCGATTGTTCAAATGTTCAAGATTCAAATGTTCGATTGTTCAAATGTTCAATTGGCTTCGCCGTTTAAATGTTCAATTGGCTTCGCCGTTCAAATGTTCAATTGGCTTCGCCGTTTAACCGGCCACTGAGCCTGTCGAAGTGCAATTGTTCATGCTTCGGCAAGCACAGCAAGCACATTGGCGAGTTATTTGATTAGATAGACTGGGCACCGAGCATTCAAGGTTTAACTGTCAACTCTTACAAATGATTGGTTAGATATGATTTGGCACTACTCTGTCCTTAAAACCAAAAACCTCAAGAAAAAATGTCAAAAAAAGCTAAACCCACCGGAATAGTATATTCAACAAACCCTCACTTTAATTACCTTGTAGAAGAAGATAAGGAACCAACAACCTTGCCTCCACAGCAACAAAACTTACGGGTTATGCTCGACAAAAAGCAACGCGGGGGAAAACAGGTAACTCTTATTACCGGATTTATCGGATCGCAAAACGACCTTGAAGAATTGGGCAGGATGTTAAAAAGCAAATGTGGCGTTGGTGGTTCAGCTAAAGATAACGAAATCATAATACAAGGCGATTTCAGGGCAAAAGTCATGGAATTAATTACCAAAGCCGGATACAAGGCAAAATTAGCAGGAGGCTGAGATCCGATTTTTTAATCAAAACCATTTTTAATTTTAAATCGAATAAAAAATGTTTGAAGCATTTATAAAAACAATAACACATTGGCTTACCCAAATTGGCTTTTCGCCAGAAGCAGCTTCCAAAATAGCGGGTATTTCCGACTTTGTTATGGTGTTGTTGTTAGGAGGGGTTATTTATTACATTTCAAAATTTATTATCCTGAAAATCATTAAAAGGATTGCTTTGCGCACAGCCAGTAGTTGGGACGACGAACTTCTTGAGCATAAGGTTTTCCAACGCATGGCTTTCCTTGTACCCGGAATACTTGTTTACCAGTCAATTCCAGTTACTTTGGATGAATTTCCGGCATTCATTCCGGTCATTTTAAAACTTACCAATTTATATATAATTATCATTTTTCAAATGATAATCAATTCATTCCTCAACGCGGTTTATGCCATTTACCAAAAAAGCGAATTTGCACTATATCATCCAATAAAGGGGTATATACAAATTGGGAAAATTGTTATTTATATAGTTGTTTTCCTGTTGATTATCTCACTTTTGTTCAACCAGTCGCCTTTGTATATGTTGACTGGTCTGGGTGCTTTTTCGGCAGTTCTTTTGTTGATTTTTAAGGATCCAATACTGGGATTTGTGGGTGGCATCCAACTTTCGGCCAACGATATGGTGAGGCAAGGCGATTGGATCAGTATGCCCAAATATGGTGCCGATGGAACGGTACTCGAAATCTCCCTCACAACAGTGAAAGTTCAAAATTTCGATAATACAATTTCCACATTACCAACCTATTCACTTGTTTCTGAATCGTTCCAGAATTATCGGGGAATGAAAGATTCGGGCGTGCGGCGTATGAAGCGTTCCTTGAGCATCGACATGTCGAGCGTGAAATTCTGCTCACAGGAAATGCTGGATAAGTTTAGGAAAATCACTATCTTACAAGAATATATTGACCGTACCGAAGCCGAACTCGAAAATTATAACAAGGAGAACAAAATTGACAATTCAATTTTTATAAATGGGAAACGCCAGACAAACATAGGGGTTTTCAGGGCTTACCTTGAGGAATATTTGGCTCATCACCCATTGGTTGACAATACAAGTGATCTGCTTGTCCGTCAACTTCAGCCAAACTCATCTGGGATTCCAATCGAAATTTACGCCTTTACCCTTGAAACTGGTTTTATCCGCTACGAAAAAGTACAATCCGATATTTTTGATCATATACTTGCCATTGTGCCTCAATTCGATCTGCGTGTTTTTCAAAGCCCAACAGGTGAAGATTTACGGCAAAGCAACGCGGTATATTTTGAAAGAAGCGATAACACGGTATAATGAATTGTATTAGTATGATGTACATTTAATTTTTGTGTTAGGCAATCTAAAAATCTTGCACTGCTGTTTTCAAATTGATAAAGTCAAAAATTGTTTGCCAATCGCACATCGCACATCCCACATCGCACATCCCTGCCCTTACCTATCGAGCCAGTTTTTAAAATCCTGGACCCGTTCGCGGGAAACTATGATTTCATCGTCGTTGATACCTTCAATTTTAAGCCGCAGCCGGCTGTTGGTCCACACAAGAATATTGCTGCAAGCTTGTATAGAAACAATGTATTTACGGTTAATCCTGAAACAGAGGTTTACATCCAACAAAGCCTCTAATTGGTCAATGGAATATTCGATACAATAATCCCTGTTTGAGGCGGTATGGATATAAGTGGCTTTGCCAAGGCTGTAAAAGGCTAGGATTTCCTCAATCGGAATGCTTTTTATTTTATCCCCCACCTTAACCATAAACCTCGATTTATAGGTTTTTGTTACCGTGGAATTGCTTATAGCCAATAACTTATCGCTTGTGTTGCTGTTTGAAAACTGTTTCGATTTTTCGATGGCTTTCTTCAACCTTTCTTCTTCCACCGGTTTGAGCAAGTAATCAATGCCATTGGTTTTAAATGCATCTATGGCATAATGATCGTAAGCCGTGGTAAAAATGATGGGGCATTTTACCGTTACTTTCTCAAATATCCCGAAACTTAAGCCATCGGCGAGCTGCACATCCGAAAAAATAAGCTCAATGCCCGGATGGGTGTACAGGAATGGGATTGCATCGCGAACAGACTCGATTTTGGCAACAATTCGCATTTCGGGGGCAACTTTCAGCAGTAGCCTTTCCAGGTGGTTTGCAGCCCGCGATTCGTCTTCAAGTATAATCACATTCATTTTTCTGCCGATTTTAAAATGGGTACACGGACGATGAATTTGCCATCGGATTCAAGCACATCTATCTGCTTATCGGTAAAAAAGCCAAACTGTTGCACTATGTTTTTCAAACCGGTATTTTTAGAATCCCCGCCAACTTTTTTAACTTTAAGCGAGTTCAGCACTTCAATATAATTGCCATCCCTGCATATTCGAACATGCAGCGGAAAAGCTTCCGAAACTTCGTTGTGTTTCACCGCATTTTCAACCAGCAACTGAAGTGTCATGGGCACAATCAAATCGTCAGCTTCGGCTAAAAGGTCAATTTTTATATCAAGTTTATCCTCGAACCTGGTTTTCAACAGGTAGATATACGAGCGCATAAATTCCAGTTCCTCGCTTAAAGGCACAAGTTCTTTGTCTCGGCAGTCGAGCACATAGCGGAACAAATCGCTAAGTTGGTTGATGAATTTTACTGCCATAGCCTGATCTGCATACACCAAGTCGCTCAGCACATTAAAACTGTTGAACAGGAAATGGGGGTTCAACTGGTTGCGCAACGACTCGTATTTGTAAGCCATCATTTCAACTTTCAGGTTTTCGGCTTTAACAACTGCTTTTTTCCACGCCTTGAAAAACCCGATAGCTGTAAAAATGAGCGAAATATTAAAAGAGATCATGAAAGTGAAAAAACTCGACCTTGCGGCAAAATCCCAGCCCTCGTCGGGTAAAGAATGGTATTTCAAAAAATACATCAGGTATTTTACCAGCATAAAAGCTATTACCGAATAAAACACAAGGCTTATTATTCCAAGTACTGAACGCTGGACTGGCTTTTCAATCCATTTGATTTTTTTGTCGAGTAAATGGTTTATCAACACAGAACCAGTCCATTGTGTAAAAACTATCATAAAAGACCATAGAACATTAAAAAGGAAATCGGGTAAACTTTGGATAGGGCGATTTATAAAAAATACCACAACCACCAGGCTAAAACCGATGTTTGTTAGTATAAATTGTATGATGCTGAAAGGTTTTAACAAGTCCTTTATAAAGTTCATGGTTTAGGCTTTTATCGGGTAAAAGTAAGGGTTCTGTGTGATTTTAATTGGGATTTTACAATTTGAAGTGTAAAACACACTATTTGTGCGCATTACACTTCAAATCTTGCTTTATCAAATGATCAAATTTGATATTATTGAGTCTTTATTTAGTTTCTGGACAGCCTTTAACAAGCCCTTCGGCCTGATCTTTTCCCCAGTTAGGGTAAAGCGGCGATTTGGGTTTGAAATCGTCCCATTTTGCTAACAATTCCTTTGCCTGTCCGCAATATTCGGACGGATCATTGCCGAAAAACCGAGCTGTTCCCATATCGTTTTGCAATTTTAAAACCTTGGCCCTTGGGTTTCCGGGTTCCATAGCAAGTGCTTTGCCCAACGACTGCGAAGAAAGCATACTGTACTTTTGACCTCGTTCCATTGGGTTAACCACAAGCCTTGCCGTATAACAAAACCCCTGCAAAACATAAACTTCGGCCTCATTCGGGGCTAAGGCAAGGATTTTTTCAATTGATTTTTCAGCCTCATCAAGGTATTCGTCTTTCTTTTTGGCATCGGTTGGCTCCATAAAACTCATTAAAATGTAGCAATGCGAATGGTAGTACAAAGGCAGCCACTCTGATTTTTCGGCATTTGCAATTAGTCCGAACCTGTTGCCTAATGCCTGCATATCTGCAACAGTTTTACAACTGGCATATTGGCCTAATGCCTCGCCCATGGCTCCGGCAAATTCTTTGCTTTGGCTTTTGCCGCTTAGGGCAAGAAAAATAATCGCGATTGAAAGGAATGTGTTTTTCATGTAGTTATTGGTTATTAGTTATTGGTTATTTGTTATTTGCTATTTGTTATTGGTTATTAGTTATTGGTTATTGGCAATTGCATGTATGCGATTCTTCATTCTTTATCCGCAATCCGTAATCCGTAATCCGCAATCCGCAATCCGTAATCTGCAATCCGTAATCCGCAATCCGCAATCCGCAATCCGCAATCCGCAATTCTAATTACGCCAGTCTTATCGTTTAGTCTATTTTATCTATTTGATTGGCCTCGCCTTTCTTTGAAAGCGTGATAAAACATGCAACGATAAAAAACCTATCAGCACCCACCGTAATCGGCGAACTTCGGTACACCCCTTGCTCATCGGGAACACTTGCATACGAGTTTCCATATCCTTGCTTAAACCCGAAAACATTGGTAACAGCGCCATACAGTATAATATTCTGTTTAAAAAGAAAACTCCAGCTTACATCAACGCTTCTGTAAGGTTTTGTATGTTCACCATTAAAAACTTCGGAATTTGGGTTGTTGTAAACCCGAGGCGAAGAATATTTGAAGTTAGCGCTCAAATACGATCTCAACCCGCCAAACCAATGTTTGTAAACTGCCGCAAAATTGTGTTTGCTTGCAAATCCGGGCACAACAAGGGCAGGATAATTTTTATAGTCGCGTTTGGTATCAATAAAGGAATAGGAAATCCAGTAATCTCCGTTTTTAATGGTCTTTTTATCTCTCCAAAACACATCAATCCCTTTGGCATATCCATAACCCGAATTGGAATAACTTTCTGGTAAATAGAAGGCGTTGCTATTAAGTTTCGCAAGTTTCCTATAATCCTTGTAGTAAACTTCAGCGCGGAAAGTGCGCTCATTTTTCGAAGTCTGGTAACTCAAAGTGTAATGATCGGCCCTATCGTAATCAAGCGTATTGGTGTACAGAAGATAATCATCCGTTGGATCTTGGTAAAACCATCCATAAGCCAGCGAAAGTTGTCCGTTCTTTGAAACTTTATACGCTGCCGAAATACGTGGAACCAAGTTTGCCTTACGCAGATAACCCGAATATTCGGCTCGTGCCCCAACGCGGGCTACCAGCTTCGACGAAACATAAATTTCGGCCTCGGCAAATGCTGATGAAGTATTGTTTGTAAAGGTATTGGCAATTAGTTTGGTTGAAGCCGAATATTTTTGCGAGTAGGTTTTTGTGAAAAACTCAGCTCCTATGTGCAAGGTAACCATTTCGTTGTAGAAGTTGGTAAACACATTTTTTACATGAGCGCCACAAAGAAGTTTATCAACCGAAATCGTATCGTAGGCTATATCGTCTTTATTGTTGGTAAACGATGCCGAAGTTGCAATGTTCCATTTCTTTCCGAGACCACTTTTCCATGAGGCATTTAAAAAATAATTGTCGTTGCTTAGTGCATAATCGTAAAATTGGCCTTCCCTGTTAAGGTCTTCCTGGTTTATGGTATATCTCGAATTGGTAAAGCTGCTGTATAATTTCAGCATCCCGGTTTTGCCGGTTTTTTGCCTTAGGCTGAAAGCACCTTCCGAATTGGACGGATAGCTCACCCATCCATAGTTTTGGGGCACAACCCACATGTACGGGCCAAGGTTATTGTAGGATAAAGTGGCTGTTACTGCCCCTGTTTTCCAAAGTTTTGTTCCGGCAACACCTAACCCTACTGACATAATCGAAAGATCAAGTTGTTCTTCGGCAGGCATATCATTTGTATTTAGTATAAGCACCGACGAGAGTGCCTGTCCGTATTCAGCCGAATAGCCGCCAGTGCTAAAAATGGTCCCTTTAAACATAAACGGGTTAAAACGCCCCCTCACCGACATATTGGGCGCCGCCGAACTATACGGTGCATACACAAGCGAACCGTCAATATAAGTCTGCGACTCTTCACTATCGCCACCTTTTACAAAAAGCTTTCCTGATTCGCCGTTGGTTGTTGTGCCGGGCAACGATTGCAATGCACCATATACATCGCCAACGGCACCAGCGGTTGTAATCATATCCAGCGGGGTGAGTATATTGGCACGTTTCTTGTCGCCTGCTTCAAAAGTACCAGCGGTAATAGTAACAGCATTCAACTTAACAAACTCATCTTCTAAACTAATTTCAAGCTTAATAGGTTTTCCATTCAACTCAAATTCCTGAATATAAGGTTTGTGCGAAATGTATTCCGCTTTTAGGGTAACCTTGCCGGTTTTTGATGTTTTGAAACTGAACTTACCGGAGGAATCAGCAGAAACACCATCGTAAGTGCCTTCTAAATAAACATTTGCACCGGGCAATGTGCCATTTTTATCGTAAACGGTGCCCGAAATAGCAGTTTGGCTAAAAACCTGTAAGGTTGATAAAGCAATTAGAATGAGGGCTAAGTATGTTTTCATCTCTGTGGTTCTGACTTTCGTTTTGTTTGATGCTGCAAATTTGTTGCGCTTTACGCGAGGATGCAACTAATACTTGCCGAACTGTAGAAATTGAAGGATGAACTGTTTAATTTGGTTCAGGGTATGTTTTTATGGGCTTTGTGCTTTAGAGGCTGAAAATTACGCATAAATACAAAGTAAGTATATTAGGATTGTAATAAACAAACACTTGAAAACAATCTGCAATAAAATGAATTTGAAAAATACACAGCAACTATTGACACTGTTTTATACTTGAAAATTTATACGATTGAAAAAGATCAACGAATCGATTATTTAAGGAATTTAGCCAACGGAAACCAACTTTGTTTAATTACTGAAAACAATATTTAATACTTTATGCCTCAACAGGATACAATAATTTGGGATTGGAACGGGACTTTGCTCGATGATGCCGAAATATGCCTTTCGTCAATCAACAGTATGCTCGATATACGGTTGTTGCCAACAATCAGCATGGAAACTTACCGCGATGTTTTTACTTTTCCAGTGATTGATTATTATACCAAAATTGGTTTTGATTTTACCATCGAAAAATGGGAAACCGTTGCCATGGAGTTTATTGATTTGTATATGAGCAAATTGCCTAAATGCAGATTAACAAAATTCGCACATAGTTCGCTCGAGTACTTCAATCAAAAAGGCTACCGTCAAGCTATAATTTCGGCCATGCAGCACGATTCTTTACTCAAATCCGTTTCCGATTTGGGCATCCACAACTATTTTGATCATATTGGTGGCATCGGCGACCATTATGCTACAAGCAAAATAGACAACGCCATTAACTATTTAAACACTTCGGGCGCAAATCCAGATAAAATAACCTTGATCGGCGATACAATCCATGATACCGAAGTTGCTACCAAATTGAATTGTAAATGCATTTTGGTAGCAAGCGGGCACCAATCCTATGAAAGGTTATTAGAAACAGATTTTCCAGTTATTGGCGATTTATCCCGGATCGACTTTTTTTTCTAACAAACAATATATTTCAACATGAAGGCAAGCCGTTTAATCCATATTTGGGCTATTTCATTGATCCTGTTAGTAAATGTAACTGCCTGTACAAAAAAAACTTCTATGGAAAGCCATGAAACCCTACTTGAAACCGACCGCTTGTACTCCGCACTTTCAGTGAAACAGGGAATGAACGCGGCGTTTTTGGCTATGTTTGATTCGGCTGGAGTAAAATTGCAAACTAACCACCTTCCGATTGTGGGATTTGAAAACATCAAGGCTTTTCTGAGGAGCGGGAACGACTCTTCATTTACCCTTACATGGGAACCGATGTTTGCAAAACTTGCCTCTTCGGGCGATATGGGCTATACCTATGGCACTTATAAAATAGCAGACAAGGCAACCGATTCGATTACCAGTCAGGGAACGTATGTTACGATCTGGGGTAAAGACAGCAGTGGCCAATGGAAGGTTTTACTCGATACTGGAAACGAAGGCTTAGGAACTGCAAATAATTGAACCTGATTTTATTAGGCATTTTTACATTGATGTTGTAATTTTTTTGTGAACAGAAACAAGCTTTAAAGCAGACAACATTCAGGCTTATCAAAATCCTATTTCAAAATTTCATCGTAAGTAACAAGGCAATCCGTTAGAGTAAAAAGGGGAAGCATAATCGGAAAGGCAGCAACAAATATCGCATCTTACAGTTAGGGATCCGATGATGTGAATTTGCCATTTACCAGCTAATTACCGGTTAATCAGCCTAAAAATGTTCCTGAGTTTGGTTTCGGCGGGGCAATATTCATTGAAGCATCAACAACATTTTTCGCCCAGCATTAAAAAATATCATTCTGTTGCAAGGGACATGGTTATTTTTACCTTTGGTTTTTATTACAAACCATATCAGTGAATAAACAAAGGCTAATTTCTGCTTATAATACGATTTATAAGATTGGTCTTTTACTTATATTGTTATCAGCCCAATCAACTGTTTTCTCACAGGATATTTCAAAATATCTGGATGATGGCGGTTTTTCGTCTAGTACAAAAATTATAAAAATCGGGTTTGACCCAATAAATGGTGAGCTTCCGCTATACTTCGAGCACGCTTTGGGCAAACATATTTCATTGGAATGGAGTGCAGGACTTGTTTCCTTGCAACGTCAAAATTGGCTGTATTCCAACAACCCTTTGCCCATTGCTTCAACTGGATTGGAATATACATTTTCATGCAGTATGAAAATCTACCTGGAATCTTTTCCAGAACGCATGTACATTGCTTTCCGGCCGGGCTTAAGCATAATGAGCGGCAAACTTTTTACCGACATAGCCGCCTTCAACTATGGATACCAACGGCCTATACATGGGAAATGGTTGATTGATGCGGAAATAGGGATTGGTGTCCGCCGATTTAAAAATACAACCATGTTTGGCGGCATTGACTATACAGATACCGAAAGCCGTTTTTTAATACCTGTTTCAATAAAAACCGGCTACATGTTTTAGGTATTAAAACAATACGAATCCTTTGAATGATTAAATAAATTCATAATAAAAAACAAAATGAAACACTTACTTGCTTTGATTGTGGCCTTATGTATTATGGCTTATGCGAATGCCCAGGAGATTGGGTTTAACCTGAAAACCGGTAAAATCCTTCGCGACAAAATTACCGAACGCACAGTTGATATTTCTGACCTTGGCACGATCAATGGAAAGGCTTTTTTTCTTTTCCTCCCTTACAGCGCTGTGTACAGCACGGCTAGTATTGGTGGTACCGACAACTATTTTGTCGGTAAATTCGATAGCGACCTCAACCTCATAAAAAGGACAGAAATCGTACTGCAACAAGACAAAAAAGACTTGCGGTGCGAAGGTGTTCTGCTGTTGAAAGATAAATTGCTGGTTTTTTCATCCTTCCAAAACGCCAAGGATAAAAAGCACTATCTGTTTGTACAAAACCTGAACCCGGAATCCCTTGCACTGATGCCAAACAGCAAGCTTGTCGGAGAGTTGGACTACAGCGGATTGAGCAAATACAACAATACAATATTTCAGTTCGAGATTTCCTCCGACAGTTCAAAGGTCCTGGTATTTTATACCTTGCTTAACAAACATAACGAAACTCTGCGCACCGGCATGTATGTTTTTGATCAGGATATGAAGATGAAATGGAAGAACTCGAATATTGTGGCAAAATTTTCGGGCGGGGTATTCGAATATAACAGGTTTAGGGTTGATAATGATGGCAATGTATATTTGTTGGGACTGCTTTACAAGGATAGGGAAAACTATTTTGACGCAGCACATTTCAACGATAGGGGTTTCTTTTCCAAGGATACGTATTTTACCGACAAACCAAATTATACCTACCAACTTTACAGGTATTCGGATGAGGGCAAAACCGAGGATATTTATACATTATCATTACCCGGAAAATTTATCCGAAGCCTCAATTATTTGCCAATAAATGGAAACACCATACTATGTACTGGAATGTATGCTTCAACCGGAAAAATAAGCGTTGAGGGAAGTTTTGCTTTTAATTTCGATTTGGTTTCGAAACAACCCAATGGTTTGAGTACCAAAGAATTTGGCACGGAATTGATCAGCATTGGTTTTAACCCAAACGAATTGAATCGGTTCAAGCGAAGCATATCCAACAAACAGGAATGGGATCCTTTTGCGTATTTATTGGGTGAAATAAGAACCAAAAAAAATGGGGAGAAGTTTTTTATTGCCGAGCAATACATTAACGGAACAAAAACCGAACAAAGCGGTAACGTGATAACCTACAGTGCAATACACATGCACAACGACTTGTTTGTGGTAACTCTAAGCAGCGATTATCAGATCAAGCGAATAGACAAAATACAGAAACGGCAGTATTGGCTTAATACTGATTGCTACAACTCCTATTCGTGCATTGAGAAAAACGGGAACCTCTATTTTGTCTATAATACCTTTGAATCGAGCGATGCGATGTTCAAAAATATAGAACTGGGCGACTCTTATATTACCCGATTGGACGAGAATGGGAAACAGCAAAAAACAACATTCCGCAAAAAAGAAGAAAAAGGTCAGCCCATGCCATTGCTTAAAACAGGGATGCAACTTTCGGAAAATTCGATCATTTACAGTCTTTTGTCCTACAACTGGAAAGATTATCAAGTGCAGAAAATCAGCATTACGGAATAAGCTGTAACTCAAACTTATTCTGTCGTTTGGCGAAAGTAACAGCATTATAACAGTTAGGATTGTGGGCTTAAAGCAAATGAAAAGCACTATTTATTGCTTGTAGGCATTTGTTTGCCAACAACAGTCAATATTGAGTTTGTTTTTGAACCTGGCTAATCCCACATAGTAGGAATTACGGTTTCTCTTCATCGGGTTAAACATGATTATTGTTATCTGTAAATCGTAATTTAAAGTAAAATACTAATTTTGAGGCTCACTATTTTATTCCAAACTTCGGTTTGTTTGGATGATAAATGCATAAAAACTAATGAAACTTAAGCTTTTAATACTGCCTTTTTTACTGCTGTCATTTGTAGCAAAAGCGCAAATCCCGGCAGGCTACTATAATTCTGCAAACGGGCTATCAGGGGCACCTTTGAAAACGGCATTGTATAACATTATTAAAGGCCATACCACGTTTGGCTACAATGCCCTTTGGACGGCTTTTCAAACTACCGATGATAAACCCGATGGGAATGTTTGGGATATGTACTCCAATTGTACCTTTACTTTTGGATCCGATCAATGCGGCAGTTACAGTATTGAATGCGACTGTTATAACCGCGAGCACAGTTTCCCCCAAAGTTGGTTTAACAGCAGTTCGCCTATGGTTTCCGATTTGTTCCATATTTATCCTACCGATGGCAAGGTAAATGGCATGAGGGGCAATTACCCTTTTGGCGAAGTGGGTACAGCAACTTATACATCGCAAAACGGTTCCAAGCTTGGCAACTCTGCTTCAACAGGGTATAGCAATATTGTTTTTGAACCCATTGACGAGTATAAGGGTGATTTTGCCCGAAGTTACTTTTATATGGCCACCCGCTACGAAAACGTGATTGTAAGCTGGCAAAACAATACAGGTGCCGACGAAGTGCTTAATGGCACCACCTATCCCTGTTATGACCAATGGTTTATTGACTTATTGTTGGCCTGGAACGCCGCCGATCCAGTAAGCCAAAAAGAAATTGACCGCAACAACACTATTTATACAAGTTTTCAACATAACAGGAACCCATATATTGATCATCCGGAGTATGTGAATTGGGTATGGGGAGGCATAGCATTAGCTCCAGAGCCTGAGAGCTATCCGGAAATGTTTTCGGCCCATAATATTCATTTGCAATGGGTTGACGCTACCGGTACAATATTACCTGAAGGATATTTGGTCAGGATGGGAACTAATGGATTTCAATCAATCAACAATCCGCAGGATGGGATTGTGTACCCTGATAGCCAAAGTGATTTAAATGTGCCTTATGGTGTTCAGAATGTTTGGTTTACGAACCTAATCCCAAATACTATCTATTATTTCAAGCTGTTTGGCTTTACTGGATCAGGTCTAAATATTGACTACAAAACAGATGGAAATGTACCTCAAATGCAACAGACAACAGGGTATTAAAAATTGGAACCAGGTTAAAAACACATAAATCCTATGCATTTAAGATGTTTTTATAGCAATATTAATAAATCATTAAAATCATTTTTAAAATCATTTTTTTATATCTTTGGTGCGCTTGTCTGTGAAACAAAAATTTCGTTTTCGTCTCAAAAAGAATTAAGAACTAATAGATTAGAAACATTTTCCAAAGTTGATATACTTTAAACATTTAACCATGAAACAGAATTTACAATCACTTATGCAAAGCAAGCCAGCTTTGCTTATTTTCAACTTTTTTCTACTTATTTCAGTAGCAGGTTGGAGTCAAACTTATCACACCCTTTCAGGCGGATCATTTACACAAGATTGGACCAATACGGGTTTGATCACTACCGCAAATGTTTGGACTGGTGTTCCGAGTATTATTGGATACGGCGGTAATGATATTACCGCGTCTACGGGCGTAAACCCTCAGACCCTACTGGGTGAAGGGACAATTACTATTAATGTTCAGGCAAATCAATCAAATCCTAACACTAATTCAAGTGGTGGATTTGCTGAGTTCCAAATTACAAATCCTGTTGTCGCCTTTCAAGGTTCTGGTACTTCTGATGCCCCAAATCTTGTTATTTTCCTTAATACCATTGGAGTTACTAATATTCAAATACAATATAATTTAAGAGACATAGATGGTTCAGCAGATAATGCCATTCAACAGGTGGCACTGCAATATCGGATTGGTACGACCGGGAACTTTACTGATATTCCTACAGGTTACATTGCAGATGCAAGTTCAGGGCCGTCACTTGCTACTTTAGTTACTCCTGTAAGTGTTACTTTACCGGTTGCTACTGAAAATCAAAGCCAGCTTCAATTAAGGATAATAACTTCCAATGCCGGTGGAAGTGATGAATGGATAGGGATAGATGATATTTTGGTAACAGGAAGTACTGGTCTTACCGCGCCAATTGTCACCACCCCAACCGCAACAAATATTACTGATATGACTGCCGATTTGGGCGGCAATATTGTTTCTGATGGGGGTGCAACACTCACAGAAAGAGGCACGGTTTGGAGTACCTCGACCGGTGTTCTGATTACCGATAATAAACTTATTGATGGAGGAATTGCTACTGGAATCTTTTCTCATACCCGTTCGTCCCTTCCATCAGGAACCCAAATTTTTTACAAAGCTTATGCAATAAATAGTTATGGAACCACTTTATCAACAGAAGGTAATTTCTATACACTTTCTCTTGAACCCACTTCTCATGCTACTTCTTTTACTGCTGCACCTATTTCACAAACTCAAATTGATTTGGCATTTAGCCCCGCCAGTTCAATTGTAAATGGAGCTGGCTATTTGATCCTTCAGCGTACAGGAGCGGCTCCGACAGGGGTGCCTGTTGATGCTACTGGCTATGTTGTTGGAGGTACTATCGGAGATGCCTCGGTTGCTGCCATTGTGAGCAACACATCCACAACAACAATAAATATAACAGGATTGGCTGCAGGAACACAATACTATTTCAGTCTATTCCCTTACAATTGGGATGGGTCTGTGGTTGCCACTGATAATTACAGGACAAGTTCGCTCGTTCCTACAATAAATGCAACAACAAATGCGGCCCTGGATGCTACTTCAGAGATCTCTGGACCTGCGTTGGGCAGCCAACCTGATCCTGTTTTACTTTCATCTTTGGCAACTTCCGATGCCACAGCGGTTCGCGTTTTTGATATGGATGTTTATGATTATGGCACCGATGGACAGCCAACAAAAATAACCCAGGTAACAATCAAACCAGGTGCAACGAATGAAGCCAATTGGCCGAATACAATCCAAGGGGTAAAACTATCTTTAGATGGGGGAACAACATTTGCTACTATCGGAATCCCAGTTATTACAGCAGCTTCAATTGTAATTCCTATTGTAAGCGGGAATTTGGTTATTCCAAACAACGATGCAAAAACCCTGTCATTGTATGTTTATCTTAAATCATCAGGATTGATTGATAATCAAATTCTCGATTTTAAAGTTGATGATGCTGCTGCTTCCCATGGATTTATCGCTGATGCCACAGGTTCTACATTTCTTACCAATTTTACTGCCGCACCTGTTTCGAAACAAATGTTGATTGATGTTGCTTCCTCTAAACTTAAGTTCATTGTACAACCAACAAATGCGTTTATCAATGCTACAATGTCACCTGCTGTAACAATTGAAGCAACAGATGCAAACAACAACAGAGACTTGGATAATACTGGTGTTGTCGCACTTTCTTCATCAGGAACAATGACAGGACCAGTTTCAGCAACCCTTACTAATGGTTTGGGTACATTTGGAAGTATCGTTCATACAGCAACTGGTTCAGGTTTAACCCTGACAGCATCATTAAGTGGCATAACAGATGCTGTAAGCAATACATTTATTATCACATTGGTTCCAGTTCTTACTGAACTTGTTGTGCCAAAATATATAGCCGCAAAAACCGCTTCCAGTGCTAATTACGCTCGAACTCCATTTGCTGTTTGTTTAAAAATTGAAAATCTTTTACCTAATACTGCCTATGATATCAAACCGCAAGTTGAGTTATCAACCGGTTTGGCCACATCCTATGGCGCTGGCAATATCTGGGGTGCGACCGGCTTTGGTACTGCTAGTGTTTTAAATGCTTTTACAACTGATAATACAGGAAATAGCGGTCCATTCTGGGTGTATATACAACCCACAGGTAATGCTTCCCGATTTGGTGCAGGTCAGGTACATACACTCAGAATAGGATATACGGTAAATGGAAGCACAATGCCAGGTACTCCCAATTTTGTTGGAACAAAAACAATTACAGCTCTAGATATTAATACAGCAGGATTTACTCCTTCCACAACTGATGACGGCGCATATATAAAAGGAAGTGCAGATCCTTCAGTTACAGGAAAGTATGTTCTTTTGTATGATAATGTCGCTGGAACTGGGGATCCACTGTTCTCATATCAGATACGTCAAGCAATACCAACAAGCACTTTTACTGACAGTTTACCAAATGCAATAAAAGATGTTTATATTCAATCTGGTACAAGTTCTATCGGAGATTATCCGGCAGTCGTTCCTATTGGTGCAAATAACCCAAATGGTGTGCAACGCATTGAAGCCCGAAATGCGGATAATACCATTAATTTTTTCAATACAGATGATGACGGTATTTGGCCATCTGGAGTGAATACAACATCCCTCACACGCAAGGCCTTAGGGATTATTACCGTTACTGATGCACCTCTTAAACCAACTAATAAAACTCTCAACTTGACAGCATATCTCGAAAGCC
Source organism: uncultured Bacteroidales bacterium (assembly GCA_903946925.1). Taxonomy (GTDB): domain Bacteria; phylum Bacteroidota; class Bacteroidia; order Bacteroidales; family UBA4417; genus UBA4417. Next base: position 33,096 of record CAJAXK010000324.1, read on the forward strand.
TTTACAATGCCGGTATCGGTAAAATGAACCAGGCACAAAAAAGTGGCGCTGCACAATTCGCTGATGGTATTGCCGATGTACTTACTGTTGAACTCCATGATGCAACAACCCCATTTGCAACCGCTTATACTTTTGCTGACATTGACCTGAATATAAATGGTACGTTAGCTGTGAATACTGTTCCTTCTGCTGTTTCTGGTAATTATTATATTGTTTTAAAACACCGCAACAGTGTTGAACTTTGGAGTGCTACAGCTGTTTCATTTAGTGGAAGCACTATTGATTATAACTTCAGCACTTCAGCTTCCCAAGCTTATGGGAATGCAATGAAAGACTTGGGAAGCGGGGTTTTCGGGATGTTTGCCGGCGATGTAAACCAGGATGGCATTGTTGACTCAGGCGATATGGTTGTTGTTGACAACGATGCGGCAAACTTTATTACTGGGTATGTTGCCAACGATGTAAATGGGGATGGAACTATAAATGCTGCCGACTTGCTGCTTTTAAACGCCAATGCAACGGGTTTTGTAGGCAAAAAGATGCCATAGTTATTAATTCTGTTTTAATACATAAAAGGGCGGTGGATCTCTGATTCATCGCCCTTTTTGAATTTATTTGTACACGCCGCTTAATCTCGAATTTTAATCGCCTTTTACCAAACTTTTAAGCCTGTTAACTTGAATCCACTCCGAAAAGTCTTTTTTCGCCACAAAGGCGCATCGGTTCTAAGTTTACTCATAATTGCTTGTTTTTAAAGGAATTCGTGAAATAACTTTGCTAAGTTCACTAATTTTATAACGCTGTATAACAATGCTCTGTGTATTAGTGTCTTAGTGGCGTTTCTTCATTCTTTCAATAAGGAAGTGACAATTCCAAGATTGTATGGATTTATTCAACACCTGAAACAAAACATGCCCAATGAAAAACTACTTCTTGTTATTTAGCATTACCCGAATCAATACATAAAAAAACTATTTCAACATATTGAATTTGAAGGGACGGATATTATTCCGCTAATAAATAAAAAGAAAATGATGGTTGAAAAATCCGTGAACATTAAAAGCTTTTCAGGCAGAATACTAATGTTAGAAATGAGATCAGCGATCTTAAAACCATAATAATCAGGCATATTCCTCATGATGCAACTATGGGTCTGATTCACGATTTGTTGCAGGCTTTCTCCTACTTTGAGAAAGAACAGCTTGATCATGCCCGTTTTAAGTATGATGCCCTGCAATCCTAATTTTTAACCTTTAGTGGGAAAAAATCAAATCAGCTTGTCGAAATTTCTATTTATTGCAATTACTTTCGGGCAATTTAGCAACTTTGTTGGGCAATTCAGAAACCCGCTTGCAAATTTCCCGATATACATTTGACCTTTGATAATCCTCTTTAATCCTTTTAATAGCAGAGCTTATGAAACCGAAAATTTACGCTGTGTTTTATCTTCTACTGGCACTGGCATTCTGCAAGGGGCTTTTGGCTCAAAACGTGCGGGTAAGCGGTAAGATTATTTCGGGTAATGATGGCAACCCGCTTCCGGGAGTTAGTGTAGTGATTAAGGGTACCACAGATGGCGTTTTAACTGATATAAATGGACTTTACTCCATTTCTTCCAAACCTGAAGACATACTTGTTTATTCCTATATCGGTTATAGGGCCGTGGACGCAATGGTTGGCAAACAATCCGTAATAGACATTGTGTTGCAGCTTCAGGCTAAAGAACTGGACGAAATAGTGGTGATTGGATATGGCACAAAAAAAAGAACTGATTTGGTCGGCTCGGTTTCCACGGTTAAGCCAACAAATATGGTTGCCAGGCCATCTTCCGACATACAAGGCATGCTTAGGGGTCAGGTTGCCGGACTTGCCGTAACTGTCGGTAGTGCCCGTCCGGGTGGGAGTTCCAATGTGCTGTTACGTGGGAATAATTCACTCCTAGCCAATACCAGCCCGTTGTATATTGTTGATGGTATCCCGGTAACATCAATAAACGAAATAAATGTTGAGGATATTGAATCGCTTAGTGTACTGAAAGACGCTTCTTCACAGGCAATCTACGGGGCACGTGCATCAAATGGCGTAATCCTTATTACCACTAAAAGAGGTTCAGATACAAAAGGTAAGATTAACGTGAAATACGATGGTTATGTAAGCGTGCAGAATGTGAGACCCCATTTTACCGTTTTTTCACCCGAAGAGTATATTCAGGTCAGACGCGAAGCATTCAGGGGCGACAAGGCTAACGCCGGTAATAACTGGACCGGAAATATTAATGATTCAACAAAGTACATGCCTGATGAACTTATATTTACACCAGTTGAACTTCAAAATATTGCTGATTCCAATTATGTAGATTGGCTGGATCAGGCATTTAAAAAGAATGTATTACTAACCAAACAGGATTTTTCGTTCAGCGGTGGGAACGAAGTGACCAAATATGCTGCTTCTTTGGGGTATTATTATCAGGATGGAGTACGAATGAGTTCCGATTATAAACGCTATACAGGAAGGCTTGCACTCGACCAAAAGGTTGGAAAGAATTTAACTATCGGTATGAATGCATTTTATTCACAATATACACAGCATCAGGAGAACAGTTCCTGGACCGATTTTATAACTTTTTCGCCGATTGCCGATTTATATGACGATAATGGTGAGCTAAATCTTTATCCCTTAGGGGATTTTAAATCCGTTAACCCTTTATACTGGGAAAAAACCAGGAGTCTCACCGTTTTGGGAAACAGGGGAATATACAGTGGTTATCTTGAATACAATCCGGTAAAAGGATTCAAATACAGGCTTAATGCCAGTATGAGTTCACGTGTGGAAGAAACCGATGATTTCCGTTCCAAAGATGATCCAAGCAGTGTGTTGGGCAAAGGTTTTGCGCAAGCCTATTTTTATACTGATAAAGATCTTTTGGTGGAAAATATCCTGACCTACGATGCTAAATTTTACGACAAGCACCGCGTTGATTTTACCTTTATGCAAAGTGCCGATGCGCGAAAAACAACTACTACAACCAGTACCGCCAATTCCTTGGGGAATGATTTTTTCGGGATTAACAGCCTTGGGTCTGCACTCGAAACATCGGCTGCACGAACCCAATCCAATCATAATGTATTGTCATTCATGGGCCGGGTAAATTACATTTTCAACGATCGCTATCTTTTCAATTTTACGATGCGTGCCGATGGTTCTTCCGTTTTTGGCGCCAATAATAAATGGGGATATTTTCCTTCGGCAGCTTTAGCATGGAATATGCAAAAAGAATCGTTTATGAAAGATATTGCCTGGATTGACGAATCAAAGCTCAGGCTTAGTTATGGTCAGATAGGGAACGAGGCCATTTCGCCTTATGGCAGCCTGGCCACGGCAAGCAATGCCTTTTATGTAAGTAATGGTACACCGATTACGGGTTATTTGCCCGGTTCCAACCTGCCAAATCCCAATCTTAAATGGGAAACCGCAACAACGTTTAACATTGGATACGACTTTTCGGTTTTGGAGCAAAGGTTGAAGGGCACCATAGATGTTTACCAACGTATAACTACCGACCTGCTGGTTAGGAGGAATATCCCTGCTGTTCTCGGATATTCCACTATGATGGACAATCTTGGTGAACTTCGCAACAAAGGTATTGAGGCAAGCCTTACCGGTTATCTGATATCGAATAAGGATTATACCTGGTCAGTTGGGGGCACATTTACCTTAAACCGCAACGAACTTACAAAAGGTGTTTTGCAGGATATGGAAACCGGCGAATATGTGGACGATATCAACAACAAATGGTTTATTGGCGAACCAGTAAGACAATATTACGATTACAAGTTTGATGGTATATGGCAGATAAGTGACGATATCGCCAATTCGTATATGCCTAAAGCCAGGCCAGGGGATGTAAAAGTGTTTAATTCGAATGGCGACAGCATTATTAGTGCTGATGATCGTGTAATTATATACTGCGATCCAAAGTTTATTGCTTCATTCAATACAGCTTTTCATTACCAGGGTTTTGAGCTTTCGGCCGATGTTTACTGGGTCAATGGAGTGGTAAAAAGCAGCCCGTTTATGTCGGATGTAAACTACGGCGGATCCCTCCAGGGATATAAAAATGGCATTGAACGCGATTACTGGACACCGGAAAATTATTCAAACTCCACTTTCAGACCGCACGAAACGGTTACATCCGAATACCGTGGGACACTTGATTATCAGGATGCATCCTATGTACGTTTAACCAATGTTACCATTGCATATACCTTGCCATCAAAGCTGCTGAATGCAATTAAGCTTGGGAAAGTCAGGGTTTACCTGCGTGGCGATAACCTGATAACCATTACTAAATTTTTATCGGTAAGCCCCGAAACCAATCCGGATTCATATCCCGAAACCGTGAATTACACATTAGGCTTAAATATTAATTTTTAACCTGCAATTAAAACACTGAACGATGAAAAGTAGAAAAATAATAATCCTGATGTTTCTTCTTCTGTCAACTGTTTTATGGAGTTGCAAAGAATTTCTAGTTGAAGAAAATCCGTATGAAGTAACTACTGATTTCCTGTACAAAACGCAGGATGGACTGCAATCGGCTGTAAACGGGTTGTATTCGCTGGAACGCGCCCAGGTTGACGATAACGAAAGCAGTGATTTTGCGGTAGTTATGGGCGATTGTGGAACTGATATCGATTTTATGAGAGCTGCACTTAACCAGTGTGTTGCCCGTTACCGTCCCGACCTGAGTTTCCCTATCCAGGGAGCAGTAAGCAGTTGGTGGAAAAAGGAATACCGCATTATTGAACGGACAAACAACATTATCACTTCAGGTCAAACTGCCGATATCCCTGTTTCGGAAAAAGAAAAAATACTCCGGGAAGCCTATATTCACCGTGCGAATTCCTATTTCTGGCTGGTGCGAAAATTCGACAATATCTGGCTTAACCTTGAACCAACCACTATCGACAACTTCGAAAACAGAACCTTTTCGGTTGGTACCCAGGATGAAGTTTACAAAGTAATCATTTCTGATCTTGATTCCGCAATTCGTTATTTCAACGATGATTGGACCGCCCGGCCTGGTCAGTTTGGCTTAGGTGCGGCATTGTTTCTGCGCATAGATGTTGCATTGTGGAGGCAGGACTATCAAACAGCAGCAAGTCTGTCCGAAAAACTTATTTCCGAAGGCCCTTATTCATTAATTGATCCAGCACTGGTTTTCACCAGGGATGCCCGTAATGACACAAAAGAGGGGATTTATGTAATGCAATTTGATGAATTTGCAGTTGGCGGAGCTGATGTTAGTACCGTCAATGGTGGACCATCCGGTCACAGGATGGCTTTGGTGTTCACAGCAGATTACAAAGCAGTACCTGGAACAGCACAGGTTTCGGAATATGGTGGTTATGGCTGGGCGAGGGTTTTCCCGAATGAATATCTTTTGAGCCTGTACAACCAGAAATACGATAAACGCTGGAACGAATGGTGGCAGCATTACTATACTTACAATAACGAGAATTACAATTTTGCCGGGCAGACTTTTAAATTAGGCGATACACTGGAGTATGGGCAAGGCTCAACACTTACCGGGACCAATTATTTTAAAAACGCTAGTGTGGGATGCAAAAAATATTTCGATTGGGTGAAAATTGCCAATACGTTGCGTTCCTTTAACAATCTGTATATGTATAGATTTTCAGAGGTTTACCTGATGGCAGCCGAAGCCAATATGCGTCTGGGAAATACGGATAAAGCGCTCTTTTATATAAACCAACTCAGGAGAAACAGGATTTCTTCATCCGACCCAAACCAAACCTTAACTATGTTCGACGAGGAAACACTCATTGAAGAACACGCCCGCGAACTGGCTTTTGAAGGAAGACGTTGGTTTTTCCTCAAAAGGTTGGGACTGCTTGTCGACAGGGTTCGGGCAACCGGTGGAACAACCATGTTCAGGGGAGTTGTGGCTACTGACCCGGCCTGGTATTCGGCCCGAAGCAACATCAAAGACTTTCATGTTCGCTGGCCAATTCCTCAAAGTGAAATTGATGCTATGGGCGGTTTCCCTCAAAATGAAGGGTATTAGCATTTAGTTCTCGCTGAACTGAGGTTAGCAAGCTGAAGCCTGAAAATAAATTACAGTTGGTTTAAAAAATTACCATGTTCCAGAATTTTATTGAATTTAAAGCCTTGTTACGTAGCATTTCAATCGCTTGTTTGCTGATTATTTTAGCATCGGTTATTTCACAAAATGCAGAAGCTCAAACAGTGCTAACGGCATCTGACGACTGCTATATTTTTGCTGGTGGCCCAAAAGCTTTGGAACCTTATGGCCTTATCGACCCCGATAGCCTTAAAACCAGGAAAAGTGTTTCATCCGATCAGTTTACCCGCGAAACATATATCAAGTTTCAGATAGGCACACCCGATACAACATACATTTCTGCTTTTGTGAAGCTCTACGGGCAGGTTTTGGAAGCAAAAAAAGTACAAATATATTATACCGATACGGCATGGCTTGAGGAATCACTTACCGGGGCAACACGGCCAGCCGGAACGTACATAGGCGATTTGTTGGTTGGAGTTGGTGAAGGGTATTATTCGTGGGATGTTACCAACTATTTGAACAAGGCATTGTCGGAAGGCAGAGTTAGTGTGGCATTTATCCTTAAAGATGTGGCCGGAGCCGTTTCAACCAAGGATACCAAATGGCACTCCAAAGAAAATGCCTCAGGGAATCAACCTTTGCTCGAATTGACAGAAGGGCAGCCCCCTATACACAGAACAGGGGCATATTATATTGATTTTAATGGTGGTAACGACAATAATACGGCAGCAAGCCCCGCTCATGCATGGAAAAACTTGTCGGCTTTAAGTTCCGTTACTTTTGAACCCGGCGATTCTATTTTGCTTAAAACAGATCAGATCTGGCAAGGGCAGTTAAAGTTCAGCGGTAGCGGCAGAGCCGGAAAACCGATAATTATTGGCAAATACGGCAACGGCGACAATCCAAAAATTGAAGGACAGGGTTTGGTTGAAAATACCGTACAGCTTACAAATCAGCAATTTATCGAAATCCAGGATTTGCATATCACCAATTTTGGCGACACAGTTGCTTTCCGCCGGGGGATTTATGTGCAGGCCGAAGATATGGGTGCTGTAAAACACATTGTTTTCCGCAGGCTCGAGGTTAGTGATGTAAATGGAACCTACGATACTGAAATTTCAAAGAATAACGGTGGTATCTTTTTCGACATTACAGGATCAGGTACTCCTACATTTTTTGATACTCTGGTAGTGGAAGATTGCTATATCCACGATGTTGACCGCACAGGAATTTCGAACCGTTCGTCATGGGACAACCGTACGCTGACCACCGACGGTGACTGGACACCAAGCAAGAATTTGGTTTACCGGAACAATACTTTTGAGCGCACTGCCGCCAATGCTATGATTGTGCGCGTTGCCTACAAACCACTTATGGAATATAACCTTTTCAATAATTGCTCTATAAAGGGATCGGGCAATGCAAGTTTTAGCTTTAACACCAATTATGCACTCTGGCAATATAACGAGGCCTGTTTTACCAAATTTAATAGTGGCGATGAGGATGCCGGCGGATTCGACAGCGACTATTACTCAAAGTTTACCACGATCCAATACAATTACAGTCACGATAATGGATACGGTGCCATACTTTTAACCGGTGGGCCGGGAAGCAATTTCAACGACGGTACCGTTATCCGTTATAATGTGATGGAAAACAATTCCGACCATGTTATCCGAACTTCTGGAACGGCAACTAACAGCACAATCTATAACAACTCAATCTACAGCAAATCCAGTTTGGTAAATATTGACCTGATCAGGCATAAAAGTTGGGAAGGATATTCCGTTAATACTAAATACTACAACAATATTTTTCAGGTGATGGGTTTGGGTGCTAGTGTAGATTTGGGTTCAAGTACAGGCAATGTATTCGATTATAATATTTTCTTTGGCCCTTCTATCGGTAATGTGCCGGCTGATGCTCACAAAATTATCATTGATCCTCAGTATGTTTCACCAGAAGAGCCATTAAACAGTTTCGACTCTTTGACAGGATTCAGGCTTAAAGAAGGATCTCCGGCCCGAAATTCAGGAATGGTTGTTCCCGGCAGCCCGCAATTTGATTTAGAAGGGAATACGGTTCCAACTTATGGAATCCCCGATAGAGGTGCTTTTGAATATACAGGGCCAAATGGAATTGGTGATCTGGCTTTTATCCCAAATTTGAAAGTATTTCCTAACCCAGCCTCCTACTACATAAAAATTGAAGCCGACCCTTTTAAATATTCAATGGTTAACGTTTCACTTTCAACAATAGATAACAAACTTTTAATGTCACGCGATTATAAGGTTACAAATAACGGCCTTGATATTAGCCTGCAAATTGATAACCTAAATATTGTACCCGGGGTTTATGTGCTTTCACTGGTTTCAGAAATGCATACATTCCAAAAAACATTAATATTTATTCGATAATAAACACATGTTATGAGGCCAATTGGTATAACACCGTTTCTTTTGGTATTCCTATTTTCGGGATTGGTTTCGTGTTCCACAAGCAAGCAAACCAACAACAAAAGCTCAGTTGTGGTCGAAGCCAAAAAGTGGAGTAGGGTGGATGGGAAAATAAAACATTCAAAATGGATGAAATTTGAGGCAACAACATTAAATGTCCTTCCAGGTTTTATTCCCGAATCCACTGAGGATTTTAGCATATACGGAGGCGATACCGAAAATAAGACTATTTCTACAGGTTATTTTTATACAAAAAAAGTTGATGGGAGATGGTGGGTCATCGATCCTGAAGGATTTGCCTGCTGGCATGTTGGTGTTAGTGGTATAAGACCTGGTGGTTCGGAAAGGAATAAATCGGCCTTGACAAAGGAGTTCGAAACCCCGGAGAAATGGGTTGTAAAAACCAGCACTAAAATCACTGAATTGGGTTTCAACGGGGCTGGTTGCTGGTCAGATGTCCCGCTGATCCGCTTGAGTAATCAGGATGCCAATACTCCTTTGAGTTACACGATGATATGGAATTTTTTTACCGGATACAGCAAACAAAAAAAACAAAATAATACAAAAGGACCTTCTTTCCCTGTGTTTGATGCCGAGTTTGAAACCTATTGCGAAGAGCAGGCAAAAAAACTGGAAGAAACACGAAATGACCCAAACCTGTTTGGCCATTTCTCTGACAATGAACTTAGCTTTAGCGACAAAACCCTGGATGAATATCTAGCGGTAACAGACGCCAATGATTTGAATTATAAAGCAGCAATTGAGTGGCTAAAGCGAAAAGGTGTTTCTGTTAATTCAATCACCGATTCAATTCGGAACGCATTTCTTGAAACTGTCTCCAACCGCTATTATTCTGTAGTTTCCGGTTCAATCAAAAAGCATGATCCAAACCATTTATATCTTGGCAGCAGGCTTCATGGCAAGCCAAAACACAATAAGGGGATTATTGAAGCTGCCGGAAAATATGCCGATATAATTTCAATCAATTATTACGGGCAATGGGAACCAGCAAGGAAACACTTCAGCGAATGGCAGGCATGGACTAACAAACCTATACTGATTACCGAGTTTTATACCAAAGGTGAAGATTCGGGTTTGGCCAATATTTCCGGGGCTGGATGGACAGTGCATACTCAAAACGACAGGGGGATTTTTTATGAGAATTTCTGCCTATCGCTCTTGCAAATGAACAACTGTGTTGGGTGGCATTGGTTCCGCTACATGGACAATGACCCGACCGACAAAACTGCCGACCCTTCCAACAACGATTCCAACAAAGGCATTGTGGATAATAACTACCAGTATTACAGCCCTCTTACCGACCACATGCGAATTTTAAATATAAACCGGTATAAGCTGATAAAATATTTCCGTAAAAAAGAAATTATTGGTTAGAAACCGATACTTTTAGAAAAAAAATATATGAAAATCCCGGACAGCATTACAAGCACTTGGTCCAAAATACTGCTTTGTATTTTGCTCTTGCCTGTTTTTGCTTGGGCTCAGGATAAAAACTTGTTTTTCAGGCACCTGACGACCAATGAAGGCCTGTCGCACAACTCGGTATATTCCATTTGCGAGGATGATAATGGTTTCATTTGGATCGGAACACGTAGCGGATTGAACCGTTTCGATGGGTATTCTTTTAAAATATATGATAACCAAAGTGGGTTACGGAATGCGTATATCAATACCGTTTTCAAAGATTCAAAGGGCCGTATCTGGATAGGTACACAGGAAGGAGGTTTGAGCCTTTATAATTCCGCTACCGATAGTTTTAAAACTTTTATTTTCGATTCGCCCAATCCGGGTATTTCCGAAGAGGATAATATTCAGGCAATTGCCGAAGATTCAAAAGGCAATATCTGGGCAGGTACACATAAGGATGATTTATTCAGGGTTGATGAAAAGGAAGGCAAACTTATCAGGTTTCATCTTCCGGATAGGTTGAAAGCCGGGGCACAGATTGAGCGAATCAATTGCATGTTATTTGAAAGCGATTCGCTATTATGGTTAGGTACGATGGGTGGGCTTTTTAAGTATAATCAGATAACCAATAAGGTTAGTCCCGCATTTTCGGTGGACGGGATAATAAATGCCCATGTACTCAGCCTTTTCAATGAAAATGATCAGAAAATCTGGCTGGGCACTACTGCGGGCATGATGAGGTATGACAAAAAAAACCAAATTGCCGAAATTTTCACCACCACAAATTCGGAACTTACCAACGATCAGGTTTTGGATATTAAACGGATTCCTGACGGGCGTATCATGATAGCTACTGATGGTGGTGGATTAAATTTATATAATCCAATAAACGGCAATATAACATCCAGTAAAAACGATCCCAATAATCCTTATACCATAAGCAACAACTCAGTTTACTGCATTTTTGTTGATATAAACAAAGGGCTTTGGGTGGGAAATTATAGTGGTGGGATTAATTATTACAGCGAATTTGATTGGAAGTTTCTTCCTATAAAGCATCAAGTCAACGACAACGAGAGCCTTTCCGATAACCATATCCGCACTTTTTTTCAGGATCGCGATGGGAATATCTGGATTGGCACGCTTGGTGGTCTGAACCTTTACAATGCAACAACCGGCAAATTCAAATCTTTTACTTTTAATAAAGCGGAAAGCAATTCGCTGAGTTCCAATTCGGTGCTAACCATTTACGAAGATCGTGATGGGTTTATCTGGATAGGTACTTTTGGTGGAGGAATCAGCATTTTCAATAAAAAGAACAACAGTTTCCGAAAGTTCAGCCATGTTGACGACGCAAGCGGTTCCCTCAACAAATCAAGCATTTATGCCATTAGCGAAACCAGTAACAATAAATTATGCATTGCCAGTCTTGGAGGGATTTATTTGCTCGATATGAATACCGGCAGGATGAAAAGGTTTACATCATCCAACTCAAAATTGTCGAGCAATACAGTTAAAGTATTGTGCAATAACAGGCAAGGGAATGTTTGGTTAGGAACAAACCGCGGTTTGAACCTCTTTAATCCCGAAACCGGGGAATTTAAAGTATATCTGCATTCAAATTCGGACACCGCGACCTTGATAAACAACCGGATTTTATCCTTGCTCGAAGACAGCGATGGCAAGCTTTGGGTTGGTACTGAGGGAGGTGGGATAAGTATTTTTAACCCAGCGCAGGAAAATTTCACAAGTATCACAACCTCAGATGGGTTACCCGATAATGTAATAAACGGCATTGTGCAGGACGACCAGGGGTTGTTCTGGTTTTCGACAAATAAGGGATTGGTACAATACGATGCTTTGCACAAAAAAGTAAAAATATTTACGGCTGCAGATGGTTTGCAAGGTAACGAGTTCAACCAGAAAGCTGCATTTATGTCGCGTGAAGGAAGGCTGTATTTCGGTGGGAGCAATGGCTTTAATGCTTTCCTGCCCGGAAGCCTTCCATCCAACCAAAACCCGCCTAAAGTAATTTTTACCGATTTATATATTTCCAATAAAATTGTAAACGTGGGCGAGGCTAACAGCCCTTTGGACGAGCAGTTATTTTTACTTAAAAGGCTCACGCTTACAAATGAACAGTCAAATTTCGAGATCCGTTTTTCGGCATTGGGGTTTATAAACAAAGGCAAGTATAAATATGCCTTTATGATGAAAGGGATTGATAAATCATTTACCGATTTCCGTGAGGTTCAATCAGCCAATTATTCCAATCTGCGGCCCGGGCTATATACTTTTATGGTAAAGGCGGTGAATAATGATGGTATTTACAGCCTCGAACCGACAACTATCGAAATACGGGTTTTACCTCCATGGTATAAAACATGGTGGGCATACTGCTTCTATGCCTTAGTAATTATAGCAGCACTGGTACTTTTTATAAGACTAAATACCTCGTGGGTAAAAGTAAAACAACAATTAGCGCTTGAAAGAATCGAAAAAGGACATATTGACGAACTTAACCAATTAAAACTTGGTTTTTTTACAAATATCTCGCATGAATTCAAAACCCCGTTGACCTTGATATTGGGTCATCTTGACAATTATAAAAATGCAGGTTCCGAACGAAAATCAGAAACGCTGGCCAACATTGAGAAGAATGCAAAAAGGCTCTTGTTCCTAATAAACCAATTGCTCGAATTCAGAAAAGCCGAAAGTGGCCTGATGAAACTTAAAGCAGCAAAAAGCAATGTCGTGCAGTTGTTTACGGGAATCAAAGAAAGTTTTGACGACCTCGCAATAAAGAAAAACATAAAATTCGATTTGATTGTAAACGGCGATATCCCTGAAATCTGGATCGATATAGAGAAAGTCGAAAAGATTTTCTTTAACCTTTTGTCGAATGCCTTTAAATATACCCACGAATACGGTTCCATTGTGGTGCAAATCACTGAGGTGAAATTGTCGGAGTTGCAAGGAAGCCGAAATCAGCCTAATTGTGTTGAAATTATTGTTAAAGATACTGGTATTGGAATTGCACCTGCCGAACTTCCAATGATTTTCGAAAGGTTTTATCAAATACCCAAAAGCGAAAGTGCCAATCGTAAAATTGATAGCTCGGGCATTGGTCTGGCTTATACCAAAAGACTGGTAGAATTACATCACGGAAGCATTTCTGCTGATAGTGAACCAGATAAAGGTTCAGCTTTTTCAGTGCGTTTTCCTGTAGGGAAAAACCACCTGAGCGATTCGGAAATTAAAGAGGATGCAAATTTTCAGCTAAAAATGGATTATGAAGACCTGACCGCTTCTCAGGTTGAAAGTATACACTATGGTGAAACCAGTAATCACAAAGGGAATGATAAACCCATTTTACTTGTGGTTGATGATAATCCACAGATATGCAGTGTGATAGCAAATAAATTCGGCAAAGCTTATCATGTTTTAACAGCTTCGAACGGGAAAATGGGGCTCGAAGAGGCGAAAATGCACATGCCTGATATTATAATTTCGGATATAATGATGCCGGAAATGGATGGCATACAATTTTGTCAAAAAATAAAAAGTGATTTCAGCACTTCCCATATCCCGGTAATATTATTAACAGCCAAAAGTGGCGACGAAAACCAGATTCAAGGCTTGAAAACAGGAGCAGATGCCTATATTTCAAAGCCGTACAATCCTGAATTGTTGCAGGTTACAATTGATAACCTTACCACAAACAGGAAATTGCTCCGTACAAAATTTGCCGAACAGCCCAATTTCGTCCCTGCAGAGGTTGTTAGCAACAAAATGGATGAACAATTCCTGGTAAAAATAATACAGTTGATTGAAAATGATCTGGATTCCGATACGCTCGATGTAACTAAACTTAGCCGGGAAGTAGCGATGAGCCGTTCGGTTTTATACAGGAAACTTAAAGCTTTGACAGGTAATTCGATACAGGATTTTGTCCGGGTGGTGAAATTGCGCAAAGCGGCTCGCTTGCTGCTCGAAAGCGACAGTCCTATTTCGGACGTCGCATTTCAATCAGGTTTTTCAAATTCAAAGCATTTCAGCACGGCATTCAAGCGGCAGTTTGGCAAAACGCCAAGCGAATACAGGGTCAAAGCCTGATTTCTGAACCAGCAAAGCAGTATTCTTACATTGCACTTCCCTTATTGTTGATTATTTCCCTTTGTTCCGGTTTTCTTCAGCATGCTTTCTTTGTTGCTAACAGTAAAATGCAGAACCTTGAACCACCCCGAGTATTTTGAATTTCTAACTGCCATTCAATCCTTTGGTTTGAAAAGAAACCTATTTGAACTGTAAGGAAACCCAATTTGCCTTGTTGCTGTATAATTTAGCAGCATAAAATCACCAGTTATGCATACTAAAGCCCGTAAACTCCTGATCTGGCAAACCGTACTTGTAGTTGCCATTGTCGCAATGCTTTTGTTGGTTATTTATCTGTAAATTACAGTTTCCCCGAACATTAGATTTCCCAACACAAATCCTTCCTTTGAAACAAACCTTCAACAATATGAAAACAAATACTTTACGCAGTTTATTGATTTTCCTGCTGATAATAGCCGGTTCTACGCAGACCATCAAAGCGCAGGTACTTCTGTACGATAATTTTAATTATCCGGCTGGTGATTCACTTATCTGGCATAATTGGCTTACCCAGCAAACCAATGTAACCAATGCCATTCTGGTTGCCAACGAAGGCTTGTCGTACGCTGGTTATCCATGTTCGGGAATAGGAAATGCTGCCGCTGTTGGAACTACAGGACAGGATGTTTTCAGGGGTTTTGTGAAACAAACGCTTTCAGGAACTAATTTATACATGGCACTCCTTGCCAAAGTAACCATGGGTGCAACCGGAGATGCATTTATCACTTTTAAGGAATCGCCGACATCCCCCACAAACCTGAATTACCGCGGCAGGGTTTATGCAAAAGTGGATGGTTCAAACAATCTGGCTTTTGGTATTTCCAAAGGTGCGATAACAGCTCCTGCATCTGCCAATTATTCTGCGTTCAACTACAGCTTAAATACAACCTATTTGCTTGTGGTAAAGTATAAAATAATTGAAGGAACAACAAACGACAGTGCTTTCCTTTTTATCAACCCGGTTATTGGTAGCCCTGAACCTGCACCTTCGGTTACAGCAACTGATATAACAGCTTCCGATTTGGGTCTGGGTTCGGTTATGCTAAGGCAAGGAAATACTGGTTCTTCACCAACGGTAATTGTTGATGGTGTTAGGGTTGCAAAAACCTGGCAAAATGTACTGAGTATAAGTAATATTGCCACCTTGAGCAACATAAAGGTTGATGCTTTAACAGTATCAGGTTTTGACCCGGAAACAACCACATACAATGATACCGTTCCAACTGCTCAACCAACGGTGACGGTAACTGCAACCACAACCGATTGGGCGGCAACTGCAGTTATTAATACAGCAGCTTCAGTTCCCGGTGTTTCAACCATAATTGTAACTGCCGAAGATGGCACAACTACTAAA
>CAJAXK010000325.1 GCA_903946925.1 uncultured Bacteroidales bacterium
ATAGCCATGGTAAAATTTTATCACCAACCGAAAATGATATTATGGCGTATTCCATCTGACCTTTAAAAAACAAATTAATGACAGATGAAACCTGGATCAATTATCCTAATAAGTACGTTTTTAGCCTCCAGCTTTATGACGGGCAGCACTCCAATACCAAGCGCAACTCCGTATCCGGGTGACAGATTTCTGATTATCACTGCTGATGATTTCGGTGCTTCGACAAATATAAATGAAGGAATAGCAATTGCCGCTGACAAACAGATAATTACTACAATTTCAGTTTTAACAAATTTCCAGGAGTCGTTGCAATCGCTCAAAAATATTACTAAAAAACATCCCAGTATTGGAATTGGCATCCATCTTAATATAACAACTGGAAAACCAGTCTTATTAGTCAGTGAAATCCCAACTTTGGTTGATACAAAGGGCAATTTTTATGCTGTTAGCGAATTATTGCCTATTCTTCGCAAAATTTCGTTGATTGATTTGAAAAAGGAACTTAGAGCACAAATAATGGTCCTGTTAGATGCTGGTATTCAGCCAGATTGCCTGTCGGATCAAAATGGTATTTTATCCTTTTACAGTCCATTTTTTAGTATTGTAACCGAGCTTGCATCAGAGTTTCAACTACCTGTTAGAACACCCATCGTTGCAGGGATTAAATATCCTGAAATTTACCCAAATTCGCGGATGCTCGCTGCCGGAAAGAAAGTTGCCCTGAAAGTGTCGATTAACCATCCGCTTCAGGCAACTGATCTCCTGAAATATGCCAGGAAAGTTGAACCTAGGAAAAATGTACAGAAACTTGATGCTTTAGGAATTCCACATCCCGATTTACTGATTGAGTATTTCTGGGGGAATCCTACTCTTTCCAACTTATCCTACATACTTGAACATCTTCCGGAAGGAACTTCCGAATTAATTTTACACCTTGGTACCGGTACCCGTCAGCAAAACTATCCTAGCGGATTGGATATTGAATATTTTAACACCAGGGAAAGGGAATTGGAAACAATCACGAGCTATAACTTTATTGACTATTGCAATGCTTTAAATGTCAAAACAATTGGGTTTAAATCTCTAGTTAGAGCAACAAAATAGTCATTGGCCTTACATTTTACTAAATATAAATTACTGGTTAAGTGGCTCTTACAAAAGTTGTTTTGTATTAGTATTCCTTTTAATTAAATGTGGTTAGCGCATTTTAGATTTGTAAACCTTTTACCTGCAAAACCTCACCATCAACCATCAACCAATAACCAATAACCAATAACCAATAACCAATAACCAATAACCAATAACCAATAACCAATAACCAATAACCATCCTCACTCCACCTTCACCATTTTATAATCCTGAAGTTTCATAATTGTAATGTCTTGGTTTTGAAGTCCATCAGTTGATTTTGATGCTGAAAAATCAAAATTGTATTGTAAGCCGCTCCCTTTGTAGGTTGGCAGGCACGTCAAATAATCTTCGCCATACCACATTAGAGAGGTAAGGAAATACCAACCAATGTCGTAACCCAGAAAAGCATGTTTTACCGAAAGTGGGACAGCACCGTATTTGCTTTGAAATCTGGCTGTAAATAGCTTAACTGCCTCGCTTTCATAATCTATAAAATTGGAAGTGAGTTGGTGGAAATTCAAATTTATAAGGAACTCGGTTTCGAGATCAAATTCGTCCCAACCATCCATGCCAATGAGTAAAATATCGTTCGATTTTGCATTGGCATTGAGCAGGGAAACAAAATTAGGTACAGCCGTTTTATTTACCGAAAAGAAAACTACCACATTTTTGTTGCCGGGTTTAAATTTCTTGGTAACCCCTGTTATGAGGTCAGTGGTGTAGTTTGTTTCGGATATTGTTCCTTTAAACGTATGGTTTCCAATGCTTTCCTTTATATTTGCAGTAAAAATATCAGCTATGCCTTTAAATTCCTTATTGTCATTTCTCACAACAATAACATTGGCATTGGGGTATTTGGAAGCGATAAATGAAACAAGTTTGCTCGAAACGCCCTTGCCTGACGACTGGGTTTTGATCACGTAAGGGTTTCCATCCACAATGTTTTCGCGGCGCGAAAGGGGATTAATAATACCGATTTCATTTTTTTTGGCAAAACGGGCTGCAATGGTAAACGAAGAGGCATACATGGGGCCAACTAGTAAATCCATTTTGTCGAGGCCGGGTTTGCGTAGCGACTGCCTGATAACCAAAGTGTCGTTAAGTTTGTCGGCATCAATTACCTGGATATTGGCATGTAACCCAAACTTCGAGAGAGAATCGGCAGCAAGCATAAAGCCGGCATAAAACTGCATGTAGTTGAAATTTTCGAAGTCGGATGGGTTTTTATCCGCCGGGGCCTCAATGGCAGCCGCGGCATCGTCTAACAAAAACGGAAGCAACAATGCTATTTTGTACGTTACTTCCCGGTTGCTGGCATTATAACAATTGGTTTTGGAAGCCACTGGATCCTTGTCACCTTGATGAGCAGATGCAATGGTGTCAGATTCCCTGATAGGTTTCACAGCATTGGCTTTTGATGGCTCACGCAACCTTATAACCATTCCAGCTTTCAGACCGCCGCCCAGGTCCGGATTTAGGGCAATAAGTTTGTCGATGTTAGTATTGTAGGTTTTTGAAATGCTGTACAGGGTTTCGCCTGTTTTAACGGTTATTTCATCAGGGTTTGCGGTGGGCTTTTCCGTTTTGTCGTTAGCTGTTGATTTGGGTTCAGGCTTTGTGGTTGGTTTCTGATTTGGGATCCGAAGTTCCATCCCTTCTTTAAGTCCGGTAAAACCAGGATTGGCCTGCAAAATGTCTTCAACGCTCAGGCCATACTGATGCGAAATGCCATAAAGCGTTTCCTGTTTTTTAACAACATAAAGTGTGTAATCCTTTTCGTTTCCCGTTTTTACTTGCTCAGCCTGCTTGATGGTTTCGTTCGCCGATTCTTGGGGTTTTGGGCTTATTTGTTTGTTGGCGGTAGGTTTATCTGTCTCTTTTGGTTTTTCGCTTGGTTTGTTTTGTTCAGCTTGTTTTTCGGTATTGCCGACTTCGGGATTGGTTATGGCAGCCACAGGTTTTTGTGGTATGCGCAACACCATATCGGATTGTAGCCCTTTTTCGATAGAAGGGTTTTCGGCATTCAATTCGTCAATGTTAACATTATACGCCCTACAAATTCCCGAAACAGTTTCGCCTTGCGCCACAAAGTGCATGTAGTAAGGTTTGCCCTTGTAGTTTTCTATCACTGCCGAACGTTTGATTATCACTTCCTGTGCAAACGTATGTATATTGATGCAAAAAGCACAGAGAAAGATTATCAGCACAAACAAACGGTTTCCCATGGCAATAATATTAAAGTGAAGCAAAGTTGATTATTGTTGATGCGTAAGATGAGATGAAGTGTCTTGAGTACTTAGAGTGCCTTGAGTACATAGAGTGCCTAAAGTGCCTTGAGTACTTAGAGTACTTAGAGTGCCTTGAGTACTTGGAGTGCCTTGAGTGCTTTTTACTTTAGTTGTTGATCTTAACACTTAATTGTTTTTCAACAGAAAATCACATTCATCATTCTGTATAATAAATAACATTAAGTGTTTGGATTTCATTATGATGTGATGTGATTTAAGACTTGCATCATCGGATTTTTTTTCAGTCCTAACAGCCTAACCGCCTAATAAAGACTGTCTCTTTTTGTTGAAAATCGTGGAATACCCACAAACCAACCTATTCCCATTCAATTGTTGCCGGGGGTTTTGAGCTGATATCGTAAACCACTCGGTTTATTCCTTTCACTTTGTTGATTATTTCGCTCGAAACGGTAGCCAAAAATTCATAAGGCAGGTAAGCCCAATCGGCAGTCATACCATCCGTTGACGTTACGGCCCTCAAGGCAACTACATTTTCATACGTGCGTTCGTCGCCCATAACCCCAACCGATTGAACAGGAAGCAGCATGGTGCCTGCCTGCCACACTTTGTCGTAAAGCCCATTGTTTTTCAAGCCATTGATAAAAATTGCATCGGCTTCTTGTAATATGGTAACTTTTTCGGCGGTAATATCGCTTAAAATACGGATTCCCAAACCTGGGCCGGGGAAGGGATGCCTGTTAAGGATATTGGGATCAATCTCCAATGTTTTGCCAACCCTTCTTACTTCATCTTTAAAGAGGCTTTTTAGTGGTTCAACAACCTTAAGTTTCATAAAATCGGGCAAACCGCCAACATTGTGATGGCTTTTAATTGTAGCCGAAGGCCCTTTTACCGATACCGATTCAATAACATCGGGATAAATAGTGCCTTGAGCCAGCCATTTAACATCTTGAATAAGGTGTGCTTCCTGGTCGAAGACTTCTATAAACGTGCGGCCAATGGCTTTGCGTTTAGCTTCCGGTTCGGTAATCCCTTTCAAAGCATCGAGGAACCGTTGCCCCGCTTCAACGCCTTTTACATTTAAACCAATATGCTGGTACGAGTCGAGCACATTTTGAAATTCATCCTTGCGCAACAGGCCGTTATCCACAAATATACAGTACAATTGTTTGCCTATTGCCTTATGTAAAAGCACTGCGGCAACTGTGCTGTCAACACCACCCGAAAGGCCAAGTACCACTTTGTCGGTACCGAGCTGGGTTTGTAATTCGGCAACCGTAGTTTCAACAAAAGCAAGCGGGGTCCAATCCTGGCTGCAACCGCAAATATTTACGATAAAATTGTGCAGTAGCACAGTACCTTCAACACTGTGATATACTTCAGGGTGGAATTGTATGCCAAATGTTTGTTCTCCTTCAATCTGGAATCCAGCAACTTTAACATCAGTTGTGCTGGCAATTATTTTAAAACTTTGAGGGATTTCCAAAATTGTATCGCCATGGCTCATCCAAACCTGGCTTCCATCCGACATACCTTTTACAAGTGCGTTATCATGATCAATAAACGAAAGGTTAGCCCGTCCATATTCCCGGATTTCGGAAGGGGCTACAACGCCGCCATCAATTTTCGATAAATATTGTGCGCCATAGCAAACCCCAAGCAGAGGAAACCTGCCCCTGAAAACTGATAGATCGGGAGCGGGCGAATTTTGGTCGCGCACCGAAAAAGGGCTTCCCGAAAGGATTATGCCTTTGATGTTGTTGCCAATTTCGGGGATATGGTTAAAGGGGTGGATTTCGCAATATACATTGAGTTCGCGTATTCGCCTGGCAATGAGTTGGGTATATTGTGAACCAAAATCGAGGATGAGGATTGTTTCGTGCATGGTGCAAAGATAAAAAGTTTGAGGGAACGGAATACTTTAAAAATTGGATAAAAAAGCCCTTGCTTTCGCAATTAATGTTAAACTATTCCGTTAAAATGTTGTTAATTTTTGCAAAACTATCAAACTCAAACAAAACGTATGAAAAAACTATTTTTAATTGGAATTTTTGCTTTTACAATGATCAATTTCGTGGATGCCCAAGAAATTGGGATCCGTTTCGGTGGAACAAATGGTGCAGGCGGGGCTGCTATTGATGGAGTGTTTGAATCTTCGATAGGAAGAATACATGCCGACCTTGGCTTTTACGATGGTGAGATAGGAGCGGATGCATTGCTCGATTTTATTAACAAACCGATTGGTGGCGAGGATTTTAGCTGGTATCTTGGAGCAGGGCCCACAACATACATTGGCGACGATTTCTGGTTAGGGGTTTGTGGCGAGATAGGATTAGAATACAAATTCAATACAGTTCCCATCGTAATCGGGGCTGATTGGCGCCCTACTTTTTGGATTGTTGAAACTACTGATTTTGGCGCAAATTCATTCGGGCTGAATGTTAGGTATAGGTTTGGGAAATAAGGCTTAAAATTCAAGCTTTCTCACAATTTTGTTTCGTTTGATACTGGAACAAAATCCAAGAAAAAACGCAGAAAACCAGATAGTTTCTTGGTTTTCTGCGTTTTTGGTTTTATTGGTTTGGTAGGGTCAACCTTTCATCAAAAAGTTGATATCATCCTCTTTTTTATACTCAACCGGTTCTTTGCCATTTACAAACAACCTCATTGGCCTTGAGCCAAGAAGTTGCAGGTTTTCACCATCCAATTGCAAGGCTGTTGCCTCTCGAAGCCCAACCACAACCACTTTGGTATTTAAAGCCTGAAATTCGTTAATCCTTTGTTCGCGGGTTTCGCCTCCATGCCCTTCGGGATTGGCATCCAGATAATGTGGGTTTATCTGAAATGGGATAAGGTTTAGGGTTTTGAATGATTCAGGTTGTATTATTGGCATATCGTTGGTGGTGCAAAGTGTTGGGCAAGCCACATTGGAGCCAGCGCTCCAGCCAATAAACGGGGTTCCGGAAAGCACTTTTGCCCTAATGGCAGCCATAATTCCTGTTTCGTGCATCATTTGCACAAGGCGGAAAGTATTGCCACCCCCAACAACTATACATTCAGCTTGGCTTACCGCCAAAACTGGATTTTCGGAGGTATGCACCGATTCCACAGAGCAATCCCAAAGGGCGAATACAGCCCGAACCTTGCTTGTATAATCGTCCCAGGCAGTTGTTACGCCAGCATAAGGCACAAATAGACACGATTTTATATTGTTTTTAGCAATAAAATGGCTGAGGATTTCCTGAGGCCAGCCCAAATACTCTTCGCCTTGATTAGTTGAGTTGCTTAATAATAGGAGTTGCATTTTATGTAGGATTTAAGCGGCAAAGATAGGAGGTTTTTTTGTTTATGGGTTGATAGGTTTATTTGTTGATAGGTTGATGGGTTGATGGGTTGATAGGTTGATAGGTTGATAGGTTTAACTTATATTTTGGATTAAAATTAAGCATTTTTTGCTTTAGCAAAGCCCTAACAGCCTAACAGCCTAACAGCCCCCAGCCTAACCACCCAAATTAAATGCGATGTAAAACCTTTGATTCCGGTACACGTGGGTAGATGCCAATTTTTAAATCACCTTATTTTGGTTGATTTGTTCATCATTACCTTACTTTTGCCGAATTAAGAACTTATATGCAAAAAGGGATTTACAATCGGGGTGCAATAGTAATGCTTTGGCTTACTGCTGCAATTTGGGGCTTTGCCTTTGTGGCGCAGCGAGCAGGTATGGAATTTATTGGCCCGTTTACATTTAATGGCATACGGTTTTTGTTGGGAAGTGCTTCGTTATTGCCCTTAATTTTCTGGATGAAGTACAAACAGAAAACTCCAGCAGCAAAATCAAGAAATATTGTTAGAGGAGGTTTGCTAGCAGGAATTGTGCTTTTTATTGGTGCATCCCTTCAACAAGCGGGCATGGTTTATACCGAAGCCGGAAAAGCTGGTTTTATCACAGGGTTTTATGTTATCCTTGTTCCTATGATAGGTGTTTTTATTGGTCAGCATATTACAAAACTTTTATGGGCCGGGGCTTTGGTTGCTTTGGCTGGCTTGTATCTACTCACTATCAACGGCCCGTTTGTTTTGCAAAAAGGCGATTTGCTTATACTGTTGAGTGCATTCTTTTGGGCCATTCATGTTCAACTTATAAATAAATTAGTTGATACACATGCCGCCCTGCCACTTTCGGCTTTCCAATTTGCCGTTTGTGGGATTTTGAGTCTTGCTACCGGGTTTATTTTCGAAACCATAACAATTGAAACCATACTGCTGGCAATCTGGCCTTTACTTTATGGCGGACTGATGTCGGTTGGCATAGCCTATACCTTACAGGTTGTGGCCCAGCAGCATGTACACCCGGCGTACGCATCCATTATTTTGAGTTTCGAAACCGTTTTTGCAGTATTAGGGGGTTGGTTGTTGTTGGGCGAATTGCTAAGTTTACGTAACCTTGCCGGATGCTTGTTAATGCTGGCAGGCATTGTGGTTGTTCAGGTTTGGGGAAGTAGGAAGGAAGCAACGTAATAAGTTTTTGTGCTACAGCAAGGTGCGGATGCCGCTGATGTACGCGCGGATGCCGCTGATGAACGTGCGAATGCCGCTGATGATCGTACGGATGCCGCTGATGTACGTGCGGATGCCGCTGATGGATGTGCGGATGCCGCTGATGTACATGCGGATGCCGCTGATGAACGTGCGGATGCCGCTGATGGATGTGCGGATGCCGATGATGTACATGCGGATGCCGCTGAGGGACGTGCGGATGCCGCTGATGAGCGTGCGGATGCCGCTGATGAGCATGCGGATGCCGCTGATGGACGTGCGGATGCCGATGATTAACGTGCGGATGCCGCTGATGAACGTGCGGATGCCGCTTATAAACATGCGGATGCCGCTGATGAACGTGCGGAAGGCGAGTAAGAACAAGCGATAAAAAATTGAACCCTCTTTTAAAATAATTATACTTGCATATACCGCTGACTGAAGAGACTGTTCATGCAACTGTGTCTGCAAAGAAGAAAAACTAAATTTGCAGACTATGACAGAACCGATTAAAAAAGAAGAATTCAATTATGAAGAATTCGAAAAGGAAGCCATAAAAGGGCTTTATGCGAAGAAAAATTTC
>CAJAXK010000326.1 GCA_903946925.1 uncultured Bacteroidales bacterium
GGTTCCATGTAAAAGTTCCCGACTTTCACCAGGGTATTGTCCAGGGTGCGGAAAACATAAAAAATTTTGTTACCGGTTTTATTCTGGGCTGGGAAGAAACCGTAACGCCGGAAGAAATCCTGATCCACATAGTTGGGGATATGGTTGATGTCGAAAACGTAATGTTCCTCGTCAATAATGATTTTTTCCTGTTGCTGGACCGCGAGGTTTTTCCGCTTTTCGACAAAAGGTTTCAGAACTTTGCTGAAGGCGGTTTGGGTAAGCCCAAATTTCTTGGCTATCTCGTTGGTTTTGATGTGGATAATTGTATTGTCCAAGAGGCTCAGGAAAGCCGCTACCATTTCGATGTATTTTTTTGAGCGCTTGGTGTCGGGGTGGCGATAAAGTTGTAGTGCAAGGCCTTCCACATAAAAATCAAGGAAATCGGTTTGGTTTTCCGAATTTTTCTCCCTTTCTTCGATTGTTTCGGTATCCTCAATAACCTGGACACGGATACCATTTTCGGTTAGCAGTCGGCCAGCAGAAGCAAGGGCTGTTTCATTGTCGTCCGCATCCACGATATTTGTTAAACCTTCGATGGACACGTTTTTTGTGAGTTTGGAGAGTTTGAAAATGTCGTCCTTCAGTAGTATCCCATTTGGCAGGCTTATCGTATTTTCAAAACCTGCGGCATGGCGGTCCACTACTTTTGCAGGGCTGGGAAGGATGATGGCTTTATCCATTTCTTTGATTGCGTCGGCGGAAGCCTCCAAGCCATAAAATCCTTTCTCTTTTGTTTCTTCAGGTAAAGGGAGCTGCTTTTTGATTTCTTTGGCAACGATGGCTGTACTTATGTCTAACTGCTTAGAGATGGTTTCGGAAAGGAGGTCGCGGGTTTGCTCGTCGGGGATAAGGGAAATCTGAGCGGTAAGGTCTTTGACGAGGCGGGCTTTTTGGAGAGGGTCGGGATCCGTTCCAAGTTCCGTTTTTATGAGGTTAATGCGGAAGGAAACAATATCGGTACGGTTGGATTCGAGGTAGGTTTTCATGGCGGCGGAACCATGGCTGCGGATATAGGAATCGGGGTCTTCCCCTTTGGGCAGCACAACGACATACACATCCATTCCGGCTTGAAGTGGTAGTTTGATGTTCGCGATACTGGCTTTGATACCGGCAGGGTCGTCATCATACACCAAGGTTAAGCAGGTAGTGAGCGAACTGATCATTTTCACTTGTGTGTCGCTCAGGGCGGTTCCGGAACCGGCAACCGAGTTTTTGATTCCGGCCAGGAACATGCTTATCGTATCGGTTTGCCCTTCAACCAGGAAACATTCGTTTTCCTTCATAATGTCCCGCTTGGACTGGTAGAGACCATAGAGGAATTTGTTTTTGCTAAAAACTTCTGTTTCCTTGGTGTTGATGTATTTGGGTTTGTCTTTTTCGGCAGTGAGGATCCGTCCGGTGAAACCGATAATGCGGCCTGATCGGTCGAAGAAAGGGAACATCAACCGACGGGTGAAAGAATCGTAAAACTGGCCATGGTCGTTTTTGTTGATCAGGCCTGCTTCAAAAAGGACGTCGTGGCTATAGCCAGCAGAAATGGCTGCTTTAAGCAGGGAGTTTCCTGAATCGGAGTAACCTATATAATAAGGGGTGACAGCATCGGATAAATTACGTTGTTTGATGTATTCCTGTGGGATTGCGTTTTTCTTATAGTTTTCGCTGAAATGCTGAGCAGCGAATTTATTGGCTGCAAGAATGGCTTCTTTCTTTGTTTTGGATTCTACCTCTTGGGCAGATACTGCACTTTCTTCCACCTCGATGTGATAGAAACCGGCAATATACACCAGGGCTTCGGGATAAGTCATTTTCTCATGTTCCATGAGGAATGAGATTGCGTCGCCCGATTTTCCACAGCCAAAACATTTAAAGGTGTTGCGGACAGGGTTTACGATGAAGCTCGGTGTACGCTCATTATGAAAAGGGCAGCATCCGGTGTAATTGTAGCCTTTCTTCTTAAGGGGGACAAAATCGGAGACTATGTCGTAGATATGGATGGCATCTTTTATGGAGGAGGAGTTTTGGATCATGGTTCAATTTGAAAATGGGGTGGGTTTTGAGAGGTTGAGTTGTTGAGAGGTTGAGTTGTTGAGACTTTGAGGGGTTGAGATGTTGAGGATTAATTTGAAAATGGGTTAATTTGAAAATTTGGCAATGTGGGTTCTGAAGCATTGGGGTTCAGGCTTTGGGCCGATCGGGGTTTGGGTTAGGCATTTGTTTTGAGTTAATCGTGAAATTCAATCTGGAATTGGTTGGCGCCGTCGGGGATAAAATTCATGACCAGGATTTCTGTTTTTTTCTTCGTTTCCTTTTTGCGCCCGGTGCGTATCCCCAGGTTTGTGATTTTGGAAGTGCTTGTTATAGAAATAAGGTGCCAGTTGTTTTTTGAAACGAAATACCTAAGTGTCTGTGACCAGTAGTTCGAAAGGATAAACTTGCCTTCGATGGATTCCAGTTTTAGGAGTAGGTCGGACAGGTGGCACATAGTGAATCCGTTATAATTCCCCTGGATTGTGGAAGGATACGGTGGATCCAGATAGAAGAAGGTATCCATAGAATCCCGGTCGCGAATAACGCGGACAGCATCCCGGCAGGATATCTGGACTTCTTTCAATCGATTTGAAACCGCTTTAGAAAGGTCCTCCCTTTTGCCCCGGAGATAAATGCCGGTATGGCTTCCAGCCTGTCCATTGCACCATTTCCATCCACCATTGGTTTTTCCACCGAAGCTGCCATTGGTAACAACCCAGACACTCCAAGCAAGTTCCAGATCGGAGACCTGGCCTATCTTTCCATGGTAAACATCCCTCGCCGATTTATAGATGGCCTCGGAATGAAGGGTGTCCGAAATAAGCCGGTTCAGGTTGGTGT
This sequence comes from uncultured Bacteroidales bacterium, assembly GCA_903946925.1. Lineage (GTDB taxonomy): Bacteria > Bacteroidota > Bacteroidia > Bacteroidales > UBA4417 > UBA4417. Next base: position 2,911 of record CAJAXK010000326.1, read on the forward strand.
AGTCGTCGCGGAGCACAGAAAAGAAAGTTATCAGGTTGCTGTCCATATCGTTGATGACTTCGAGGTAGGATTTGGATTTGGCAAAAAAGATTGCGCCTCCACCAAAGTAGGGTTCGCAATAGATTTTATGGGCAGGGATCAGCCCAGCAATTTGTTTGGCCAACAACTGTTTGCCTCCGTAATAGGTAATGGGGGTCTTCATCATTTGAGTTTAAGTTTTGTGAGCCTGGGAAGGTTGTATTTAATCCGGATCCTGTCGCGTTTGATGGTTAGGTTTCGCTTTCGGTGTACCTTCTTTACAATTTCAGGTCGGGTTTTCATGGCCGGGACATCCCCTTTTTTGAATCTGGTTTGTTCGCTGTTGGGGACACACCATCCTTTTTGGCCTTTGTGCGGGTGGGGTGGATGTGCTTCTGTGGCCATCGTAGCAATTTCACTCCTTCTACTTTCAAGGAAGCCAGGTTCTTTTTCGAGGCAAAGTTCCCTGGCTTTGCGGATGAGGCTTCGGGGTGAAATGCCCATTTTCCGCGCAAGCTCTTTGTTGAAGGTTATTGGGAAAAGTATTGTCAACTCAGCAAGCATCGCATCCGTCCAGGTTATTTTTGTATGATTCCGCTTTTTCTTTTTCGCTCTCGGCAGAAAGAGTTCCATGGGGTGATTAGTTTTTTAAGATGGTTTTTAGCATTCTGGTTGTGATCGATAAGGCATGGCTATACTACTCATCGTGAATACTGGATGATAGGCATGTAATGAAGGGCTTAGGGTTTTGCAGCCTCAATTTGGGTTGCTTGGGGAAGTATCAGGTTTGTTGTTAAAAACTATTTGAAAGAAACCTGAATATTTAAGTGCTTATCATGGGACTGATGTTGGCTGGGTTTTAGTGTCCCAGCCATGCTGGCTTTTCAACTGCTTCCGTATTCGGACACATAACCATATCAGGTTATCGAGCTGCGACTTGGAAACACGGTGGCACGGATGTTTGACTGATGGCACAATGGCCTGGAGTTCCGGTTCCAATTCCAGTATCTGGCTTGTCAGTTCCCGGAGGAATTGAGGTGGTGGTGCCTGAACAAATTCCTTCAAATGCTTCAGGGCGTCGTGTTTTCTGATGGTTTGGTAAAAGCCGCGTTGGAAGTCGGCATTTTCAACAAACCTGCGAAGTTCAGCATGGACATACTCCTTAGTTTTTGCTTCACAGAAGTTCCCGGCAGTAACCTTGCTCCAGAAAAAGGCAATTGTTTTGGGTAAATGTGCTGTGAAACCGAAGCCATCGGGATTAACTTTGTACGCCTGCATTATCAGTCCTCCATGTTTTTGAGTACGGCTTCGCATTGATCCACCAATGAAATAAGGGTATTGATTTCCTTATTGAAAGCATCAATTTCTGATAGGTTGGGGGTTTGGTCGCGAAGCATCATTAAATTAGTTGCAGCGATTTCCAGATATTTTTTATTTATGGAAATAAGCGGGATGGACCCCAAGATAAAAGCGTTCATTGGATTTCGGTGTTAGAAGTGATGACTATTTCAGTACTGCATAAAGCGCGGAGCTTATTTTCAGCTTGTATTTTATTCACAACTTGTTTTACCACGAGTTCGCGGGGATATTCAATTTCATTTTCGATAATTGAATATTTGAGAAGGAAGGATCTTTTCTTGCTCATTGATTTAGGGTTATTGTGAGAGGTGTACGTATCTGTTTTTTTCAACTTGTTATAATAGTCCAGGTTCAATTATTCGTGGGTTTTAATGTATTGTTGATCAAAGAGGAGTTGTAGTTTATTGCTGGTTCAGGTTTATTTTGCTTACAGCACCACGCTTAGAGGTACGTTTGTGTTTTTCAACAATTAGTTGTAGGTATCCACCTTTTGTAAGATCCTCCCGGGCTTGGTGTATATTGATTACCCAATGTTTGTTTTTGGCGTTTTTACTTATCAGTGTGGCTTTTATTATTCCCGATTCGCACATGCTTCTAATAGTTGCAGGGCTCATGCTAAGTATGCGCGCTGCTTCTTGCACTTTTACCATGCTGGGGCCGGTTTGCTTTTGAAGCAAAGCATCAAGCAATTCATTTGTCCGGAGGCCGATTTCAATAAGGGTCAGGAGCTCGTTCATGGTTTTAAGGATTATACTTTTTCTGTAGTACGGTGCAATGAAATCAGATTTTCGCGCATTGCGATAATTTCTTGCAAAACTTTTGCAGTTTTTTCATCTCCGCGAAAGAATCTCATTTTAGCTGCATCGGCAGATATACCAAGCACCTTAGCTAATGTTTGGTAATCTCCATATTGAATTTTTTCTTTTAATTGTTCGATTGTCATAACAAAACTTTTGAATTTGTTGTATCTTTGTTGGAAAGTTGCGACAAAGTAAAAGATTAATGCAATATAAATGCAAGTTAAATGCAACTTTTATTTAAAAATAAATTTAAAATCTTGAATATGAGCGAAATAAGCGAAAGATTGCAGGATTTATTAAATAAAAAAAGATACATACCTGCACATTTGGCAAAAGAATCAGGCGTTGACGAGTCTGTTATTAGTCGAATATTGAAACACAATTGCATTCCACAAAGAAAAAACCTTAATAAACTTGCTAACTTCTTGCAAATTGACCCGGAATGGTTGAGACGTGGAGTTATATTAGAAGAAGTTTTGGAAGAACACAAACCTTCATTGAACTACTTATCACCTGCAAGCTTTGTTTTGGATGGAGTGGAATATAAGCGGCTGACCGATGCTGAAAAAGTTGATGTCCTTTTGGCCCAGAATAATAGGTTAATGGGAATGCTTGAAAAGCAAATATCGAGCGTTAATATTCTAGTCAAGAACATTGATTCCGGAGCGACAATAAAAAACGTGTAAGGAGCAGTAAATAAAAACAGTATAAATAAACTTGCTTTTTTTATGGTTAGGGACTCCATTAACAACAAGTTTTTTCAATTCAAACAAATAGATAATCTACTTAGAATCTACCAAAACAAAATGGATACAATGTAAAGAACTAAAAAACAACTTCATAGGCTTATGTTGTCGGCTTCCCGTCCGGGCCTAACGGTGGCAATGCTTCGCTTATGTCTCCTAGTATATCAACAACCA
>CAJAXK010000327.1 GCA_903946925.1 uncultured Bacteroidales bacterium
ATGGTTGACGGCAAAACGGAAATCCAGGCCACTGCCCTGAAAATACTGATTGCCGAAGACGATGAAGTGTCGGAAATGTTGTTGCAATCAACAGTTAAAATGTTTGGCAAGGGAATTCTCAATGCAAGGACCGGAACCGAAGCGGTTGAATTATGCCGCCAAAACCCTGATATCGACCTTATACTTATGGATATACGGATGCCCGAAATGGGTGGTTACGAAGCCACGAGGCAAATACGCGGATTTAACAAGCAGGTAGTTATAATTGCCCAAACAGCTTATGGTTTGTCAGGCGACCGCGAAAAAGCAATTGAAGCCGGTTGCAACGATTACATTTCGAAACCTATAAATAGAACCGAATTGCTGGCAATGATACAAAAGCACTTTGGGAACAATAATAATTAATAACTATGAAAATGTTAGCAGCTAAAGCATTCAGTCACCTTTTGCAATTAAATAGAGACATAAAAAAAATAGTTTATGTGACTTTTTTAATATCTGCATTGCTAACAGTTGCCAAAGCACAGGAAGTAGTTAAAGTTGGTGCTTTTAATTTTTATCCCGCCATTTTTCAAGATAAGGATGGTGTTGTTAAAGGATTTTATGTTGATGCATTAAGTGAACTCGGCAAAAAGGAAAATTTAAAATTTGTTTATATATATGGTTCATGGGATGAAGGGCTTGAACGTATTAAAACCGGCGAAGTAGATGTGTTGACAAGTGTTGCCATTACCGAAGAACGTTTGAATAATATGGATTACTCAGCAACCCCTCTACTTACAGTTTGGAGTGAAGTGTATGTAAATCCAAAATCCGAAATTAAAGGGATTCTGGATTTGGAAGGAAAAAAAATTGCTGTTATGAAAAGTGACGTCAACGGGAGGTACTTAAAACAACTCACTGATAAATTAAATGTGAAATGTGAATTTGTTGAAACTGCTGATTTCGAAGAAGTCTTCAAATTAATCTCGAAAAAAAATGTAGATGCAGGTGTTGTTAACAATACATTCGGGGTGCCAAAGTCAGATGAATATGGTCTGCTTTCGAGTGGTATTGTTTTCAATCCTTTTGATATATTTTTTACAGTAAAAAAAAGCTCAAATGAAGAATTGCTGAAAATTTTAAATAACTATCTTCATAATTGGAAGCATGATAGGAATTCTGTTTTAAATATTTCGCGTCAAAAATGGTCTCACGGAAACGTGGGGGCAATTATCATGTTTCCAGAATGGTTGCAAAAAGCAATATATATATCCTTGTTTTTGTTTTTGTTTTTGATTGCATTCGTGGTTCTACTAAGATATAAAGTTAAAGTAGCCACCGTAAAAGTAAAATATAGCGAGTTGCTATTTAAAACATTTATGGAAAACACCCCTGGCTATGTGTATATAAAAGATGAAAATCTTAACCATATATATCGTAATTTAATGGTTGATAAGGTAAACAAGTCAGTACCTAACGATATAAATAGCTCTGCAAAAACAATTTTTGAACCCCACACTGCCGAGTTGGTTGAAAAAGCTGACAAAGAGATTTTAAGATTTGAAAAAAAACAGTTTAACCTCCAATATCAATGTAAGCTTAATGGGGAGTATGTATGGCTTCATGATTATAAGTTTTATTTGAAACTACCTAACAACAAACCTGCAATTGGTGGAATTTCATTCGATATCACAACATTGAAAAACACAGAGCTTGAATTAATTGTGGCCAAGGAAAAGGCCGAAGAAAGCGACCGCCTCAAATCAGCTTTCCTTGCCAATATGAGCCACGAAATCCGAACACCGATGAATGGCATACTTGGTTTTGCCGAACTTCTCAAAACCCCCGGGCTTACAGGTGATGAACAACAGAATTTCATTGGAATCATAGAGAAAAGCGGGAAACGGATGCTCAATATCATCAACGATATAGTTGATATTTCCAAAATAGAATCCGGCCTGATGAAAATTAACCTGGTTGAAACCAATATCAACGAACAGGTCGAATACCTATACACATTCTTTAAACCCGAAGTGCAAGCCAATGGGGTAAAACTTTCGTTTAATACAACCTTGTCGGCAAAGGAGGCAACCATTATTACCGACCGTGAAAAAGTGTATGCAATCCTTACCAACCTTGTAAAAAACGCCATTAAATACACCAAACAAGGCTCCATCCATTTCGGGTATAGTTTAAAAGAATCCGCACAATTATCTGGCAATGCAGTCAGCCCAATGCATATTGAATTTTATGTAAAGGATACGG
>CAJAXK010000328.1 GCA_903946925.1 uncultured Bacteroidales bacterium
CTTACAGCAACTGAAAAAGGTCATACGGGATGTTGAAAGTCAATGTAGTATCATAAGAAATCCTAAAAGTGTTTCCGACCTGTGTGCTGAAACAATAGAACTGATAGAAAACCATCCGCCATGTGATTTATTTAAAACTAGGTTTGAAAATTTTGATATTCAATTTGGTGGTTTATCAGCTGGTGAATTCGTTGTAATCGGTGGAAGACCAGCAATGGGAAAAACACAGATGCTGGTGACTATGGCTTTAAACCTTTCACTAGACCACCCAGTGCTTTATTATACTTTTGATTTATCAGATACCTATCTTTCTTATCGCTTTATTTCTGGTATAACATCTATTCCAGGGACTTCCTTAGTACAACACAAGTACGGTGTACCCCAGTTGTAGGACAGGAAGTTTGATCAGCTAAGGTGATCTTTTGTTTTAATTCTTTATCAAATATAAATCATTTATTAATGATGTAATGTGATGAGACGGGAAATAACTCGAAGAGTTATTCTCGGATCAGCACTTTTTCTTTTTTTGTTACTTTTTTTCTTTTTGTTCATATCGGTTAATTTGTTCATAACCTAGGAATCAGGCCACTTTCAGGTATAGCGATTCTGGTGTTTCATATTCGAGGGATTGATGTAACCGCTCTGTATTATAGAACTGAAAATAATCCTTTAGACCCCCATAAAGTTTTACTCCGTCCTGATATGCATTTAAATAGATATCCTCATATTTTACACTTTTCCAAAGGCGTTCGATGAAAATATTATCAATGGCCCGACCTTTACCATCCATACTTATTTTTATCGGAATGTCCCTGTCAGATAGCAGGGATGTATATTCCAAACTGGTAAACTGGCTTCCCTGATCCGAGTTCATGATCTCTGGTTGTCCATGCATCTCAATTGCCTCTTCAACGATCTCGCGACACCATGAGGCTGTCATTGTATTGCTGATTCCCCAGTTGACAACATATCGGGTATGAACGTCAATTATGGCACACAGATACATAAAACCTCTTCTCATAGGGACATACGTAATGTCAATTTCCCAGAGCTGATTACGACGCTCTACCTTTAGATCCTTTAGCAGATATGGATAAACCAGGTGTTGTTTGTTGGGCTTACTTGTATTGGGCTTCTGATAGATCGTCAGCCAACGCATAAGCTTCATTAGCCGTTTTACACGTTTGCGGTTTACCTTGTAACCCTCTTTTATTAACCAGGCTGTTAAGCGGCGTATGCCATAATACGGTGTCTTCAGATATTGCCGAACCATCAACAGCATCAGGCTTAGGTTCTCTTCTGATTCTTCTACAGGAGAATAGTACATTCCACTGCGATGTATAACAAGAAGTTCACACTGACGAATCATGCTTACATGCTCATCTTTTCCTACCATTTCTCTACGTGCTTCCAACGACATTACAGAAGCTTTTTTTTTAACCAATCAATCTCTACTTTCTGCTGGCCGATCTGTGCGTAAAGCTTATCAACAAAGGCATCTTGCTGTTTCTGGTCCTTGATTGCGGAATCGCCAGAGGCAAAAACATTGGCAACTTTGCTTAAAAACTCTTTCTTCCACAAATGAAGCTGATTCGGGTGGATTTCATACTTACTGGCGATGTCTTCGGCAGTATTCCGTTCCTTTAACGCTTCCAATACAACTTTGGCTTTAAAATCTGCGCTAAAATTCCTTCTTGTTCTTTTTCCCATTGTTCAGTTTTTGTTAAGGGTTACTCACCTTAACTGCCTGTCCTAATTTTGGGTTACATTATAGTAGAGACATTTTACCGGTAATAATTCGTACTTCCCTGGTCACCCTGGCCATAAAAATTCCCAGTGGTGGGATCAACGGTGAAACAGGTTAAGTTCATCGGGCAACTGGTTAATGTCGCAAATGTCCCCGAAATGGTGCCACCAAAAGATGTGGTAGGTAGCACTAGCATCAAGATGAAGATTGCAAGGATAAAAGACGTAGGATTTCTTTGTAATTTCAGGCTTAATGCAATAAAATGCCAAATGTTTAACTTCTTCATAGTGGTTTAATC
>CAJAXK010000329.1 GCA_903946925.1 uncultured Bacteroidales bacterium
ATTACAAATGTTTGGAGTTTATAAAGCGGATATGCAACCGGGCATACAAGGAAAAAAAGATTAGTGAAAACCCTCTACGAAACCTGGAGATAAAACGGCTCAAAGGTGATTCCAATTTTTTAACTATTGAGGAATTGTTAAAACTGGATACCATATACCAGGAACAAACTTTGCCGGCAAACCTTCAGAATGTTTTAAGGTACTTTTTGTTTTCGTGTTATACTGGCATCAGGTACGGTGATATTTATAACCTTCGCTTCCCAATGGTGAAAGTAAAAGAAAATACTACTTACCTCGACTTTATGCAGCACAAAACAAATAAACCTGCATTGATCCCACTGATTGACCAGGCTAAAGCTTTGATTCCAGACCAGGGCTTTACAGAGCAAAAAGTGTTTAATGTAATGGTGAACCAAACCACAAACAAACTATTAAAAACCATTATGGAAAAAGCCGGGATTGAAAAGCGGATAACTTTTCACTCAGGGCGACATACTTGTTCTAATTCTTTGTATCAACTCGATGTTGATATTAACACACGCTGTATGATTATTGGCGATACCAAAGAAGTAATAAATAAGCATTACACCAAAGAAGATATGAATATGAAGCTTCAGGCACTGAATAAATTTAGCCTGGCTATGAAAGCCAAAAGTAGCGAAGCAGCACAGGAACTGCAACCGGATAACACTGCAACCGGGCGAAGCTCCAACCACTAACCATTTTTGAGTTTACTCCATTTGGGGGAAGCTCGGTTGCAACCCTTTGAGCAATTAACGGGAATTCCCGTTATTTCCTGGAGCCATAAAAGCCAGCGCAATCGTTTGCGGAAAATTTGGAACAATAAAAAAGCCGGTACCCAATCATAAGTACCGGCTGTTAGCAACCCAACGAAAAAGAACGTACCCAACAATCAAACCGTTGTGAAGCTAATATCTATTATAAATTTACATTTCTGTTGCCTTTTCAATATTTTTTTTGTCTGTTTGTATTTTTTCAAAATCATTCAAAACCCATTTCCCTTTAACCCCATTTCGTTGGAGTTCATCAACCGCTTTTGTTAATTTGTTTAAAACCATCATTTGCACCCTATCCATATATTGCGCGGATCTGCTTCGTTCTTTTCCATATCTGTCCATCCATTCTTGCTCTTTTGCGGTGGCAATTGAATTGCTCACATAACCGCCATCAGCAAATCCCCGCAATCTCAACCCATATAAGGCAGGATTTAAGGTTGGCAGGTTTCCACTTAACCGCGAAGTTTCAAGCAGTTCCAGGAACGGCCTAAGTTTAGGGTTTTTCACACCTGAAGCCGGGATAACATATTCGTTGGCGTGTACAATTCCGGCAGGTGTAGAGTTGCTTCCATCGGCCATGGTATAACCACCGGCTGCAAATTCAGGCATTTTTTGCGCCGCAATTATGGCCAACTGTGCACCTGCTGACACACCGGCGGCAATTGCCAGAAATGGAGCTGCCGCGCCACCGGTTGCAAGTGCGTTCAACACAGCCAAAGCCCCAGATGTTACTGCTTGCACCATATCAGCTGCATGTTGTGATTTCCATGATTTGCGCTTTGCTTCTTTCTCCCTGGCATCGTACTGATCATTGATGGTTTGTATTTGTGCTTTGGTTAAACCTTCAACACTTAGTTTATCCTGGCGTTCCTTTTCCAGTTTCGACAATGTGGCGTTTAGCTCGTCTTGGTTACGCTGTTGTATGATTTGGAAAATAGCATCGTTTGCCTCTTGAGCCAACTGCAAAACAAGTTCTTTCTTGGCTGTCTCTTTTTGCTCAAACAACTCAAGCTCCATTGCTGCCTTTTCTTCTTCGGCTGCAAAGGCATCCTGATCCGCTTGCTGAAATTGGTCAATATTGAAGTTTTGCCGATCCTGGCCACGGTTCAACACATCCAATGAAGCCTGATCCTGTTCAGATAACGGTTTCTTTTCGCCCTTAACCACTTTTGCGGCGTTGTGCGGCGTCAACTTTTCAATTATGGCCTTTTCATCATAACCGCTCAAAATGCGGTCGTAAGTCATTTGGTAGGTTTTCTCTAATTCCTTTAGAGCCTTTAGTTCCAAAGATGCCTTTTCAACCAGTGCGGGTTTCCTGGCTCCAATTGCATTATACAATTCGTTTTCCTTTTGCTGAATTGCATCTTGAACCAACTGCAACGCGTTTTTGGTAACTTCGGCACCTTTACCGATTTTATCTTCTTCTTCCAAAATACCCTGATTTAGTTTGGCCATCCGGGTTTGTGTTTTTTTAGTTGATTCATTAAAATACGAATTAGCATCTCCGACCGCCACAATCGTTTGAGCGAGGCGATCTTTTTCTGTATCTGCCAATTTACCAAACTTTTCCAGATCCTTTGAGGCGTTTTGTATTTCTTTGGATGTGCTATTGATAATGTTTTTTGCGGCGGCCAAACTGGCAGGGGTTGACGAAAACGAAGTAAATTCGCCTTGTGCTGCCTGATAGGTTTCTATTTCGGTTGTCAGGTTTTTATTGGTTTCCATCAGGGTCATTAGTTCCTTTACCCTGTTTTGCGTGAGGCCGGTCATTATGCTTGCATTGCGTAATTCGGCGGTTTCCGTGTCCTTCGCAATTGCCATCCGGCGGTCAGCGTTTGCCTGTTCAATGGTCAGTATTTCCTTTGCGGCGTCTATCCGTTCGGTTAGGGGTTTTGTTACATCCTTTTGCTTAATGTCCAGTTCCGCTATCCGGTTACGGTCTTTACTTTCCAAAATACCCATTGCCCTGGTACGATCCATAATGCTGTCCATAGTTCTGGCATATTCCTGGCCCGCCTTAACTGCTTCCCACATGTTGTCGAAAAAGTTGCTAAAATCCATGGTTGCAACCGATTTAGCCAAATAGGAAAAGCCTTGTTTCAAGCCACCAACCGTTTCTTCGAGTTTGTCTCCCAAGGTGTCGGTTGCAGTAAAAACGCCTTTAACCAGTTCCATGGCCCCAACTGCTAAACCAAGGCCACCGGCTAAGCTTGCAGCGGACGAAAACAGTTTGCCGAACATGCCCGAAACTTTCCCGCCTGAAGCTGCCATTTTATCTTGCTGTGAGCTTGCAACCCTCAGGCTATCGCGATGGTCGGATATTATGCCTTTCAGCTTGCGGATCTCATTGCCCAACTTGTTATATTGGGTGCTGCCAATATCCATGTGCGCCTGTTGGATTTCTAATTTTTTCAGTTCGTTTCGTATCGAAGCAATATCGTTTTTGGCTTCTTTGCCGTTGATAAACACGTTAACCCGGCGATTGTATGTAGTGGCCATAGTGGTAAGTTTTACAAGTTTTAGTTTAGTGGTTGTAGTTGATTATCAATTAATTTTTTGATGGTTTGTGGGTCAAATAAAGATAGGAACGTTTCATAAATTCCCATTGAACCTTTAACCCAAATCGTGTTACCGGTGCCAGCCCCTTTCACTTTTATCAATGTTTCAAAATGAGCGTACACATTGATCAATCCATCTTTGTCAACAAAAAGGATCAGTTTATATTTTGGCATACCAGGCCATGTAAGTTTATTTTCATCAACTGACCAGGCCGGACGGGTTTCCAAAGCTTTGATCAGGAATTTTTCAAACTCACGGCGTTGGTCGTTGCTGAAGGTGAAGTATCTTTTTAAAAAAAACATGGTTTAGCGGCTTTATTTGATCAACATTTTGCCCGAATTTATTGTTGCATCGGCATTAATTTCCATTATCCGATCAATCAGTTCTGGTAAATTTTCTTCCAGTATTCCATTGAACCAATCCACCGGCTTACGGGATTTTGTGCCAACTTTCGATTTTGATTTTTTGGCATCGCTTTTCACCACTTTCATTACCATTCCGCTGCTCATTTGGTAGCCACTGCCAACGCCCTTTTGCACGAAAACGCCATGCCTGGCAAAACTAAAGCCTATACCTTCGGCTAAACCAGACGAAACATAAATTTTGCCGTTGATGCTCTGTGCCAGTTTGGCTTCGCTGTGGGGTTGGCCTTTCTTGGTGCCACGGAGTACCATGCTTTCAACTTTGCCATTGTTGAATCGCCCGGCACTGCTTACCAGCTTCCGGGCTACCATGCTTCGCCAACGCTTTACCTCGTTATTTTGGCTTTGGATCCAATCGTTGTTATCCATTTTATTATTATTATTATTTA
>CAJAXK010000330.1 GCA_903946925.1 uncultured Bacteroidales bacterium
ACCCTACAAAGAAACCAAGGTAGCATCATCACTCCTTGATAAAGAGCCAGTTGCAGGTAAAATTATCCGTACCACAAAAAACGAAAAATTGGGTACAACCACGTATGCCCTTAGCAACAAAGTTACCGTTTGCATAAAGCCTACCGATTTTAAAAATGATGAAGTGCTTTTTAAAGGCTCACGCTACGGCGGCTTCAGTTTATATACCGGTAAAGATTATCAGAGTGCCCAGTTTAGCAACAATGTTGTAGAAGAGATGGGGTATGGGAATTTCTCAAATTCCGATCTCAATAAATTCCTTTCAGGGAAAATTGTCAATGTATCGCCTACCGTGGTTGAATATACCGAATACATCAGCGGCAATAGCAGTTCTAAAGATTTGGAAACCATGTTCCAACTGCTGTATTTGAAATGCACATCGCCACGCAAGGACGAAACAGCTTTTAAATCGTACATCAGCAGGTCGAAACAGCAATTGGAATCGCTGAAACAAAACCCACAATACCTGTTTATGGATTCGGCCTACAATGTGCTTTACCAAGGCAATCCACGCGCTCATTTGATCGAAAGTACGTCAGATTACGATAAAATCAACATCGACAATGCTATTGCTTACTACAATGAACGGATTGGCAACCAGTCGGGGATGTATTATACTTTTGTTGGAAGCTTTACTGAGGCCCAGATTGTTCCATTAATTGAAAAATACCTTGCAGCCTTGCCATCAGCAAACATTAATACGGAAATTAAAGATTTGGGTTTTTACCCCAAATCCGGAAACAATACATTTACGTTAAATAAAGGTTCGGAGCAGCAAGCCATGCTTATACACTATATTTCGGGCAAAATGCCGTTCAATCCCGACGATAATTTTATGCTTGGACAGTTAAACGAAATCATCAACAATAAAATTATTGATACGATCAGGGAAAAAATGAGTGCCATTTACGGTGGTGGCTGTGGTGGTTCCATGCAAAAATACCCAAGGGAAGAGTATTTGGTACAAAGCGGTTTCCCATGCAGCCCTGATAATATTGAAAAAGTACACACTGCATTTATGGACTTGATAGAAAGTACAAAAGCAACAGGTGGGATAACTGAAACCGACCTGAACAATGTTCGGGAACCTGCATTGGAAAAGAACAAGGTTGACCTGAAAGAGAATAATTACTGGCTCAGTGTGATGCAAAATGCGTATTTGATGGGCATGGATCCCGAGAGGATACTAACTAAGGAACAGAGGTTGAAAGCACTTACTCCCGCACAAATGGTGGAGACTGCCCGAAAGTTCTATACTAACCCTTCGGTATTAAAAGCAGTCTGGCTTCCCGAAAAGGAAAAATAGGTTAGAGCCAAACCTATCAAAAAGTTTAGTTTTTCCCAAAGTGAAAAATCCCTGATAACTTGAATGTTATCAGGGATTTTGTTTTGGCGTAATTGAAATGCGTGTTTTAGTTGCTTCCCAATATGGTTAAGGATCCTTTACGGTTTTCGGTGCTGTAAAAACCAACTGCCTTTAATTTATAATAATATACGCCATCGGGTACGCCTTTTGCTGTCCAATCGCTTTGGTAATCGTTGCTATCGTATAGTTTTCTTCCCCAACGGTCGAATACGATTAGTTCCAGCCTCTGGTATTCGGTAGTTATCTTGATTTCCTCCCCCGAACCGTTTTTATTCTCGTTCAGTATCATAAAAACATCATTTTTACCATCCGAATTTGGGGTAATAACACCTGGGACTTTTATTTTCGCTTCTTTTATAGGTATGTTCAATTCAATTACCGTATCACACCCGTTTTCATTTTTTATGTTTAATTTCAGGATGTAATAGGGTTTTTCCGCAAGATCAATATTTGCCCTGGAATAAACATGTGTGGGGTTAAATGCGCGTGCGGTGTCGCCATCACCAAATTCCCATAGTGGCGGATCAACCACATGGGTTGGGTAAACCTCTTCGAAGCGGAAACTCAGCACTGGGTTTTGTAGGTAAATAGTGGTATCCTCATTCCCTTCCACAATTAGTTTTACATCAGCACCGGGTAATCCTTTGATGCTAAAAGTACTATCGAGTTTGCAGCCTCGTGCATCGGTGATAGTAATTTTATTGGAACCGGAACACATATTGGTTTGTATAAAGTCGTATTGCGATTGCTTTCCATTCCACAAAAAGGTGTATGGGGCAGTGCCACCCGAAGCATCTGCCTGATAGTTGGCAACACAGGTTTTCGTACAAGTTGGGTTTATTTCGGTTAGTGCAACATCAATTTTTGGGTTAACCGATATACTTCCGTTAATAAAATCGGCAGGGTAGTTTGCCCCAGATTTATTGTAATAACTGCCTGCTTGTTGCCAGGTCAAATTTGTTGAGTTGCCAAGCCCTTTAAATTTGACCCAAACCAAAGTGTCGTTAAAAATAGTTGCCGGGCTTTTGCCAACCCACGAAATTATTATGGAATCGCTTGCATTGGTAACGCTGAAATTGCCGTTTGCCAAGGCTGAATGGGTAGCAAAAAAATCAACAAAACTGACATTGTTTCCATTAAAAGCAAGCACAAGCCGCAACGAATCGACCCCAACCATATTTTGAACCGTAACCGGCATGGAAACATTGGCGTAATAACAAATTTGAAAGTTGCCGATTCCGGTGGTAATTGTATTTTGTGCCTGATTCTGCTTAAATGGAAAAGCAAGAAAGAATACAGCCAATGTAATAAACGACAAAATTTTGTTCATGCTTTTCGGTTGGATCTGGTATGGTTTTACAAAGCTTAAGAGCTTTGGCAGTTGCATTTTAATTTGGATTCAGATAGTGATAACGGTTTTTTGTCAGGTTTGGTATTATTCCCAATTTTAAAATCTATCCTCCTGAACCATCATTATGGTGCAATCCTCAATTGTTTCGATGCCTGCACTTTTTAAGGCTTTTTCAAATTCGGGATTTTCGGTTCCTGGATTTAAAATAACCCTTAGCGGATTTAGTTTGAGGATGTAATCGTACCAGGGCTTTTGATTCTCTTCACCCAAATATAATGTAACTGTATGGATGTTATGCAGTTCAGGGAAACCAGAAAAAACAGGTGTGTTATCAATTAAACCATCGCGTAGGCCTAATGCCAGAACCGGAATATTAGCGGAAATTAATGTTTTTACGCATGTATTCGAGAACCTGCCAGGTTTTAAGCTTGCGCCTAAAACCAAAGTAGTTTTATCCATTTGATACGAAAATCTGGTTTGAATAACTAAACTTCCCTTAGCAACATTTCAAGGTTTTCGAACCTGCGGCGGTAATCATCACCCGAACGGCGGATAATTTCGTGAGCTTCTTCAATTCCGAAAGTATGTGTTATTTCCACCCGTTTTTCCTGCCCGGGCAAGTCTTTGTAGGTAAGGAAGTAATGTTTCAACCGATCGATAACCAAATCAGGGCAATCGGTAATATCCTTATACTCGCCATAAACAGCATCGTTGCGCAAAACACAGATAATTTTATCGTCCGATTCATTCCCGTCAATCATCCTGAAACCGCCAATTGGAATAGCTTTAACAAGTATGTCGCCGTGCGAAATCACTTTTTCGGTAAGTACGCAAACGTCAATTGGGTCGGCATCGCCTTTAATATCTTTGCGCCCCGAT
Source organism: uncultured Bacteroidales bacterium (assembly GCA_903946925.1). Classification (GTDB taxonomy): domain Bacteria; phylum Bacteroidota; class Bacteroidia; order Bacteroidales; family UBA4417; genus UBA4417. Next base: position 3,636 of record CAJAXK010000330.1, read on the forward strand.
TTCTCCATGCAATATTCGGCAACTGTTTTACCGCTATAGGTTTGCGGCAAAAAACCATACATAGCAGGCACAACGTTCGAGTATTTTTGGGGACGATCCAATTTAAGGTATCCGCTTGTTTTGTCCACTTCATATTTAACGGTATCGGTCGAAACCATTTCAATGAAGCAAGTAAGGCATTCAGGAGCTTCATCGCCCAATTCAACACCGTGCCAAGGATGCGATTTGTACCTTAACCCCATCAGTTTGCCGATAGGATCCATTATTTTGTTTGACATAATCGAATTATTTATTGTAAAACCTCGTGTTTTTTGCAAAAGTAATTAAATACAGCATGTGAAATTTGCAATTATTGATATTCCGACAGCCTTATTTCATTTTGTTGATGTAGAATATTTTACCTGTCCCTTTTAATGAATCCATAAAGCGGGTTGCTTCAATTTTTTTGATAAAATATCCATGCCTTACTGTGTAAAAGGGATCCTCGTAAGCAACGAACCACTTTTTACCGGTTTCAACCGAAAGATCGTCTGCAAATAGTTGGGCATACGTTTTATTTTTCCAAGCTCCAGCCTGTATATAATACTTGTTTGCGTTGTCGGTTTTGGTTATACTGTCGCTAATTGCCACAGCCGGTGCTAAACCATTGGCTGCTTTAATTTTAGTGGTTTCCGGTGCAGGTGAAGTTGCTTGTTGGTTTACAGTTTGGGGCTTATCGTTTTTTTGCTTATCAAGCGTTTTTTGATCCTTAATCGGTTCTTTTTGTGGATCTACAGGTGCTATAACCGGTGCTTGGGTCTTTTCGGTTTTTTCAGCGGGCTTTGCTGGTAGGGTAGGGGTTTGCTTTTGTTCCGTAGGTGTAGGTACAACGGGGTTTGGTTCAGGAACCAAATCAGTGGGTGCGTTGTTTACATCTTTTGAAAGTACAAATTCAATATTGTCGATAATATCTCCATTTTCAGTTGGTCGGATTTCAAAATCAAAACGCGTAATTTCAGTGCTTGATTTTAACCTCGATAACTGCGTCCTGTCTATTTCGGCGTAATATTTGCCAGGAGCTAAACCAATATATGAAAAATATCCATCGGCTTCGCTTTGAGTTTTTACTACAAAACCCCCGTTTTCGTTATAAATATTGATCAGGATTCGGCTTTGTGGCTTCAACCTTTTTCCTGATTTCATAAAAACCATTCCGTTTATTTCACCCATTACCTTAATTGGTATCTCCAGAAGCTTGAATTGGTTGGGGTCCATTAAAATACTTATAGCTTTATTTTGTATCTGCCAAGCAATATTATCGAATTGGGTATCACTGAATTCGAGCAGATAGCTTGCGTAAGGTTCCAAATCAAGGATACGGATTATAGAGTCTTTGGAGTCGGGTAAAATCCTTCCTCCGTTTATCCTTATATTCATTCCTGTTGTAATCGGCTCGTTATCATCACGAAGGTTGTTGTTGTTAATATCGAGGAATGGCACAACTGTTAATCCCGAACGTCCAACTTGTGTGCGGCGGTCGGCAATAACCAAGCCGTTGCCACTGCCAAAGGCAAAACTTCCCCTGGCACTTTCGCCCGTCATCACAAATTTATTCGAAATCCTTGTGTTCAGGCTTATTTGTGCAAACGAGAAATCGTACCTGTAAGTGAGTTCGATAGTGTTGAAATTGCTGCGCAGATTGTTTTCCCAAATGAGGGAAACATTGCTTTTTGGCGAAAAATTGTTTTCCAATTCCAATTTTGTGGTAATCAGTTTGTTGTTCGAAAAATCGTACTGCATTTGTGGCCTGAACGACAAGGTTTTGAAAAACCTGAAACCAAGTGCGAGGTTTCCATAAATATACGAATCGTATTTCCCCAACCAGTTGGCATTGCCTGTAAAGTTGGCGCTTACACCTTTGAAAAATGTTGAAAACGTGGCTTCTGCTGTTGAGTAGGTGGTCTCTAACAATATGTTCTGCGTGTAGCTTAACCGGGTGTAGGCTTTAAATTTACCCAACGAAACAGGGATCGAAAACCGCAGCTTCCGCTCTTCGAGGTAATTGAACGTGATTGCTTTTTGTTCGGCAACATATTTGGTAAAGTCAACATCAAAAGTGAGGCTGGAAGGCAAACTAAAACTCACCAAAGCTTTGGTGCGGACCCCATAAGCATATTCGGCATTAAGCAGGAAATTGCCAAATACCTGGGCCGAACCATTTACAAAAGGTATTGATGGCCCTGATTGGATTGAACTCAGGTACTCATAGCCACCGCCTAAGGTGAGGTGCCGGCTAATCCCAATATTGGTTTCGGCGCGGCTGAACAAGCTGTGCAAAGTATCTTGTACCAAAGCTCCCGATACAACATATTGCAGCTCGCCTTTTGGTAAAAAATTAAACGGAACATTGATTATCTGTTCTTTTATGCGTTCCTCACCCCAAGGACCATAAAACTTTACAACTACGTTGGAAGCCCCATACACAAGGGGGATTTCGAACGTATAGAACCCCGAGGCATCGGCAGTGGTAAAATCAACGATTACGTTGTTGATATAAAGTTCAACAGTCCAACCGGGTTCAGTAAAATCGGACATCACATAAGTGCCAAACGACCTTCGGAAAGAGGTAGGCGCATTGGTAACAACGGCCCCAATAAGCGGCGAATATAAACTGGCAATAGAACGCGACGATAGTTTGCCAGCCAAAACTTGTTTCACCACCTTGGTATCGTTGTTTGCCCATCGCCAATGGTACTGTTGCTGCCGTTGTTCAAATTGGGTTTTTGTTGAATAATTAAGATCAATATCGGCTTCGCCACCTAAAAATTCGGCACCTAAAGCTAAGGATGCACGTGTTTCGGTAGAGCCATTTGTAACTTGCGTGGAATAAATTGCCCAATCGGCCATACCGCCCTTAAAAATATGGTATTTACGCTTATAATTGGTGTCAACCGTTATTTCACCACGCAAACGGCTGATATTCTTGCGCATTTGTTCGAGCCTAAGCTCTTTAATAACAGGTAATTCGAGGCTTGTTTTTAATTCAACCGAAAGGCTGTTGAAATTAAACCTACAATCCAACCCGAAAAACCGTACAAATTGATCGATCCTTAACGATATACCAAGGGATTCGGTAAGTATCAATTCTTTATCAGTGAGTTGTGTCGGTTTTCCATCAATGAAAATGGAATAATCGCGTTGATTGATTAAATATTTATTGCTTTCGGTGAGATAAAAGCCGCTTATAGAATCATTTGTTGAAGATATTTTATGGTTTATTTTAAGACACCTGAACATTTCGGGTACAGGCAGAAAAATCACTTCATCTTTATAAAGGGCAGTAATTTCATAACCACCAATACCTTGAACCATTAAAAAGACCGAAATTTCCTCGTATTCTTCCTCTGGCTGTTGAGCCTTTACAATAGATGGAATGGAAAGTAAAAAAAACAAAAAAAGGAAAATTGTTATAATTTCCTTTTGGTGCGAAAGCAAACGCACTACACGCAAAAGCCTTGCCGCAAGGAAATCCAATTTTAATTGATTTGTACTACCCATCAAGCTATTGTTGGATAAAGGTTACTGAAAAGTATCCAATATAATCGCCGGATGGGTTGTTTAACATAGTGCCAACAATTAGTGTGCCGCCAATCCTGACCTGTGTTTTATAGGGATAGTTTGTGGTATTAATATACGGCGATGGCGGAATGGATGCTCCAAGTTGTAAGGTAAGTGTACCGCCATGGTTTCCTGCCAAAGTAATATTGGGGCCATTTAATATAGTAATTATTGATCCAGGTATGGCCTCTGTTTCAAAAATAGCCGGATAATACTGATAACCCAGGTAAACTGGTATCAAGTCGCCGGTAAACGAACGGTTTCCTTGTGGGTCAATGATTACTTGTCCGCCTGTGTTACCTTGTATAAAAGCGCCAAAACTCAGATTTTGAAAAGTAGTTACCTTCAGTGGCCGCGGAGGGTCTTCCTGTGCATTGGCCGAAAAACAAATAAAAACCAATACCAAAATGGCGAAAACATTTGAGTAGGCTTTTCCCGTTAAGGTTATATATTTTGCGTGCTCGATCATAAATTCGGGATATAAAGCTTGTGCGATTGTATGCCTTTTTGCGAGTACAAAGTTAACACATACACCCCTGCAGGCAAATTTTGTACTATATCGTATGTGCCATTTCCGTTAATATCCTTTTTGAGCATTACCTGGCCCAGCATATTGCTTATGATAAGCGTTGCATTTTTACCAGTAGCCAATTCAACAAAAACACTTAACCTGCCATTTGTGAGGCTTGCATAAAAAGTGTCTTTTTCTTTTGGGATTTTTGCAAGGTCCCTGTCGCTGAAAAGCAGCACGAACCTGTTTTCGAAAGTGCCGTTTTGCAATTGAAGCCGGTATTTTGGGCTTTTTTCCAAGTCTTGTATCAAGCCTGTTGCCTCGTCGGATAGGTAAACCCGCAGACCGAGCGGAATATTCCCTATTTCGGAAGCTGTGAAGGTAAGCCAAGCCGTTTTGCTGGTTTTAATACCAAGTGGAATCCTTGTAATGCTATCGAATGGATATGGCACGGCATTTATCGATAGTTTCTCGGCATCGGAAGATAGCCCATATAAGTTTGGCACCCTCATGTCGGTATTCATCAGTTTTAAGGCATCCAAATCGGAATCAAACTCCGGCGAGGCTGCATCGCTGAAATAAACAACCATCGGATCTTTTACTTTTTCATTTTCATAAGCAACATTTATTCTTACTATTGGCCTTGTTTCGGAGTAGGCCGACTTATGGAATGTTGGCGTTAGATTGTTCACTCTCACTTGGTTGTTCATGCCAAACAAGGCGGTAACTGGGAACGATCCGTTAGATACGTGTACAAAAAATCCTTGCATGGATGGGATTATGGGGCTGGCAATGCCGTTGCTCGAAATCCCATTTATGTATGTGCTATAAGTCCCCCAATACTGGTTTGTATCACCCGAATCGAAAAAGTAGATTGCATTGTCAAAATTGGTTTTTGTCCAGCCGCTTGCTGCATTCCAATCAATAGGCGATGGATACGGGTTCCCAATCAGGTTAAAACCTTTGGTGTAGGTGCGGTTATGGTTAAAGAGTGTTCGCGTTGACGAAATATTGTTGTTTACCACCCCCGTCATTGTTACGGTTTTGGCGGCAGCGGCTGCACCGAAATTAACCGCATATCCTTTCATCGGGATTAACGGGTTGGTGTTTGTAACGTACTTTACCCATCCAGTCGAAAATAACGATACTCCCAATGAATCCCTGAAATTATTCTCGTCGTAATCGTAAAAAGTGGGGAAAGAGGCCGTAAGATCCATATCATCGGCAAATTCGTTTACCGTAGCTGCCTGGAATGGGCTTCCGAAATATTTGTAGCCGAATGCTGAAGGAAGGTATCGTTGCATGGTTACATTGCCCAACACTTCGCCTGTGCCCGAACCGCTGATAAGCGCTGTTTGTGCTGCCGTTGATATAAGCGTTAGATTGCCTCCCGAAAACAAGTTTCCTGTTTGTGCCGTTACCACGCCGGTTATATTTAGAGGCCCGTTTAGTGTTAAGTTGTTCGAATTGTTTACGGTGAGGTTGTAAGCTTGGTTGGTATAAAATGTCCCTGCCGGGATGGTTTGGGTTGCGAAGCCTGCAAATTCTACCGTTGAATTGTTTGCCGTTGCATCAATCTGGGCACCATTGGTAAAATTCAAATTCCCTTTAATGGTAAGCTTGTTGCCGTTTGTTACCATACGGTAGGTTCCCTGGGCATTTGTAATATTGGTTACCGATCTGTTTTGGTCAAGCTGGCAATGGTTTAATGGAACATCGTCGAAAAAAATATTGGCATCAATGGTAGGGACATAATTCTCTGTCCAGTTCCCTGCTATGTTCCAAGCGTTGCTGATGGTTCCTTTCCATTTGTTGATCCTCGTACCTTCCCAAGCACCAATGGTAGGGGTAGCAGCTCTGGGATTTGAAGCAAAATCAATGCTAATCGTACTTATGGTAATTCCTGGAAGAGTAGAATTTGGGATATAATTGGTGGGGTTCGTCCCGCCTGCAATTGCAAAAACAGGGTCAATAACCATACTATTGGCATCCTGGCCAGTAATAATTGGAAGTGTTGTCTTATTGTTGCCATTGTGATACCCAAGTACGCCCCCTGTTCCCGAAATATAATAATCGTTGTAATTAATTGTAATGTTCGAGGTTGATCCATAATTAAAATACGCGGCATAGTGCAAATTTGTTCCAGAAGCCGTCGATCGGGCATTAACAAAAATGTTGTCCCTGAAATTGCGGACGTTTGTGGAAACGGAGCTGTACAAAGCATACGATTTATTGTTTGAACCGGAAACCAAACTTCCTCCAATATAAACCGTGTTGAAATAGAGGTTATTGTTGTTTGTTGAAGTACCGGATTCGAAAATGCCGTATAGGGTTGTTTTGGTATTTCCACCCAAATTGATAATGTTGTTATAAAATGTTGTAACACCTGCGGCAATCTTGATACCAAATATTGAAGCAGTTGTTGACGAAGCACCTGTAACTGATAAACTGTGGATAAAATTGCCCGACACCATGTTAGCCCCAGTGTTGCCGGTAAAATACAACCCTAATATACCTCCGGCAAATGAAGAATTTGAATTGGTTAGGTTATAAATGGTGTTCCCACTAACCGTTTTGAGCGAAGTACCTGTCAGTACTATCCCACAAACTGATGCAGTATTGGTAGTGGATGTATTCCTGTTGGCGATTGATAAATTGTAAATTGTGTTGTTGCTTATACTGTTTGTACCATTCGTGGATTTGATGCCGTTAATCAATCCCCGGGTATTGTTTGATGGATTGGTTGTTCCATTATTCAGGTTGGCAATGGTGTTGTTGCTTATGGTTACAGTTCCTGTTCCGTTAGTACAAATCCCAAAAACACTTTGTGCGCTTGAAGTACTTGCCGAGCTGGCATTAATACTATTGGCAGTGGTTATACTTCCTATCAGGTTATTGCTTATGGTAATGGTCCCGGCAGTATTTGTTTTGTTTATCCCATACAAATTGCTTGCCTTGGTGGCATCGTTGTTTGCGGTTATTGATCCAATAGTATTGTTTTGACAAACAACAGTGCCCGTACCGGCCAAATTTATTCCATAAACTGTTGCCGTTGAATTTCCTGAAGTAATGTTTATTGATGAAGTACCGGTGGTTGCCCCAACCGTGTTGCCAACCGATGTCCCCAAATTAACATTGCCCGCAATTACTGAAATACCTGTCCAGGTTGCTGTATTTGAATTGCTCCACGAAATATTTTGAATAGTATTGTTGTCAATGTTGCTGCTTGTTGCAGTCCCAGCATTGATACCTATACCCGTAAAAGCATTGTTTTTTGCGTTGGTTTTAGTCCAGGGTGCGCCACCACACTGGCTTGCCTTGCCTCCAATATAATTATTGGAAACCGTGAAATTTACCCCTGATGCGTTGCTAATCAGTATAATGGTATGGTTAACGTCTTCAGTAGGGATATAATTGGTTGTTTCGTAGAAACTATTTCCATTTACCGAACATGAAGTTGTATTGGTATTGAGGTTTACCCCATTAGAAGCGGTTCCATGTTTAAGGAAATCGTATATGTTGTTATTCGAGATGGTGATAGAACTGTTTTCATAACCTGCGGAACCAAATGAGTAGATTGCATTAATTGGCCTCCCGGCGGCATCGCCTGTAATATTGTTGTTTATAATCGTATTTCCATCGTTGCCATTCCCTGCATTGGCAGTAGAGAAAAAGATTACCCCACCCGAAGTGTTTATTCCTGATCCTTTGATCGTGCAATATTTAACCGTATTGTTTTCGGCAGAATTGATAAAGCGTATTGTTGATGCCGAAGTACCTGTATTTGTGTTTGTTACAACAAGGCTATTTGTTGTGCCGCTGGCGTTTACCCTTCCATCCAAAGTTACATTGTCTGCACTATTGAAATCAATAAGGGGTGCATTCAGGTTGCCTGTTACGGAAATTCCAGTAGTTGTAGGGAAAATATTTACCGATGTATAGTTCGATGTTCCATTGTACCCACTCTGGTAAAGTACTGCCGAGGCCGTTTCGATTGTATTTGCTTTAATCCGTACATCAAGCGTTCCGGTATGTGTTCCATTGTTTATTTTATCGAAAGCATCTTTTACCCTAAAATATGTGGATTGGAAAACGCCCGATTTGTAAACATCAACATTTAACACCAGCGATCCTTCCAATGCCCCAATGGTTGGTGTGGCAAGCCGAAAATTGCCCGAATAATCGGTCGTAACACTGTTAATATAGGTGCCAACCAAAATAATGGAGGAAGGCATGTAATCGGTTGCAGACGTGCCCCCGGCATTTGAAAACCCTGGATTTAAGTTCACGCTGTTTACATCCTGCCCCGTTGCTGTCCTGAATAGCGCAAGGGTTGAACATTCGGTGTTGTTCGCCATGCCTAACACCCCGTTTGTCCCGGTTGCATAGTAATCATTGTAATCAATGGTTAAATTGGTTGTACCTGCAACGCGGATTGCGTAATGTTTTCCGGTGGTTCCACCTGTACGGGAATTGGTTAATAAGTTATTGCGGTAATTCCGTGTAGAAGTATTGTTGTTGTTCCATAAAGCACAAGTTGTTGATGTAGTGGCGGTTGTAACTGTTCCTCCAATATAAACGGTATTGAAATAAATGTTGTTGTTGTTTGTTGATTGCCCTTCGTCCCAAATACCGTATATCAAGTATCCGTTAGTAACACCCACCCCCAAATTTATAATGTTGTTGGCACAGGTAGTCAATCCGCCAAAGAGCACTATCCCATCCATATCGGCTGATAGGTTTGAGGAAGAAAGCATTAAACTATGTATAAAATTACCTGATACGGAATTATTTCCTGAAGTAGGTCCTACATAATATATACCATAAATATCAACCCTTGCCGTGGCATTTATGTTTGATATTTCATAAACGGTATTTCCATTCACGGTTTGGGTGGTTCCCGCAGTAGTACTTTTTTGGGCAATTCCTATTGCTGATGCTAATGCCGCTGTCGTAGGTTGTGCGCTTCCGGTTCTGATTTTGCCAACCGTGTTATCCTGAATAGTGTTGCTTCCGGCAGAGGTTTGAATACCAATGGTTTGCGAAGCTCCATCAAATATGGTCTGCGAATTTGTAAGGTTCAGCACCGTATTTCCCGAAATGGTTGTTATACCTGTTCCATCACTGTTGATACCAACAACATTTTGGATATTTGCTGTACTGCCCGAGCTGGCTTGGATACTGTTGGCTGTGGAACCGCTGCCAATAAAATTGTTGCTGATAGTTGTTGTTCCAGCTACTGCTGTCTTGTTTATCCCATAAAAATGGGTTCCGCGCGTACCATTAGTGTTTGCCGTGGTTATAGAACCAATATTGTTGTTTTGACAATTTACAACACCTGTACTCGAAATATTGATACCATAAATAAATGGAGGCGAATCACCTGCGGTAACGATAACAGATCCTGTACCTGTTGTTGCCCCTATCGTATTTCCGGTAATTGTTCCAATATTTACGTTCCCTGCCGCAATATTTATGCCTGTCCAGGTAGCCGCCCCCGAATTGCTCCAAGATAGGTTTTTTATGGTATTGTTCTGAACACTGCTGGGTGTGCTGGTACCCACATTCATGTAAATGGCATTAAAAGCATTGTTAATCGAATTGGTTTTGGTCCAGGCTGCGCCACCACATAAATCAGAACTTCCACCTATTGAATTATCGGTTACTGCAAAGTTAACCCCCGAAGTGTTGTTTATGCGAATAATATTGTATTCAACCCATGCGGAAGGTGTAAATGTGGATGTTTCGTAAAAGCTATTCCCCGAAATGGTCCATGCCGTTGAGTTTGAGGAAATGTTTATTCCATTGCTTGCAGATGCAGGGTTTAAGAAGTCAAAAATGCTGTTGTCGCTTATTGTATTGCCACTGTTTTCACTTCCTGATGTTCCTGAGGAATATATCGCATTTATGGGCCGTCCGGCTATATCACTGCTAATAGTGTTGTTGCTAATTACGTTTCCATCGTTTCCATTGCCACTTGTGCTTGTCGAAAAATTGATGATGCCACTTGTTGTGGAAGTTTCCGACCCTTTTATTGTACAATATTGAATGGTATTGTTTTCGGCTGAACCAATAAAGCGGATTGTAGATGTGTTGGCTGAAGATGAGCTGCTTGTGTTGGTTATGGTTAGTTCAGATGTTCCTGTCAGATCAACCCTGCCATCAATGGTAACATTGTCGCATCCATTCAAATTAAGAAGAGGGCCGGCAACATTACCTTTTATTTCAATGTCAGGTATTGCAGGGAAAAGGGTCAAAGCAATCCAATTGCCTGCATTCAGGCTGTTTGTACCGGTTTCGAAAATTGAATTGCCTTCAATAGTAACTTCAATTGAATTTCCGGTTTGGTCTTGTGAATTAAGGGCAGCAAATGCACCGGCAGAATTGGTTAAGGATGCGTAGGATCCATCTGCACCAGTCGATCCCGAAACTGTGATGATACCTCCAATTACGATCGTTACACCTGTAGTTGCGGTTACCTCTGCACAACCACCCGAGGCTGCAATGGTATAAGTTACCACATAAACCCCACTTGAACTCAAACTTGGTGATATTTGACCTGTAGTGGCATCTATTTCTAAACCAGCAGGTTGAGCTGAAAATACTCCACCAAATGTACCTGTTAATAATACATCTTGTATTGGGTCAGTTGTAAAATAGCTTGCGCTTGAATAGGAAATTGTTGCCGCTGGTAAAGTTGTGATTGTAACAGAACTCGTGGCTATTACCCGTTCACAACCACCCGAAGCTTCAATAGTATTTGTAACTATGTATGCCCCTGGGGTACTTGTTGTTAAATCCAACTCACCAGTTGCCGCACTTACAAACACCAAACCTGCCGTTGACGAAAAAGTCCCGGCTACACCGCCACCAGAAAATGTTGGCGAAGGATTTGTTGCATTTGAGCAATAAGGGGATGCAGCATAGCTGAAAGTAGCCACAGGCAAAGTGGTAATCGTAACTGTAGTCGTAACCGGAACTGCAGCGCATCCACCCGTTGCCGGGATGGTGTAAGTAACGGTATAAGTTCCTGTTGTACTTGTACTTGGGGTAATTTCACCTGACCAGGAACTGATGGTTAAACCAGCAGTCGAACTAAAAACCCCACCTGCATAAGCGCCTGTCCCGCTTAAAGTTGGAGGTTGTGCCGTGCTGACCGAGGTACAGAATGGCGAACCTGCATAGCTTATCATCGCGGTTGGAACATCTGTAATGGTAACCGAAGTTGTAGCTGTAACAATTGCACAACCTCCAGATGCAGCAATTGTATAGGTAACGGTATAACTGCCAGCCGTACTTGTACTTGGCGTGATGGCACCCGTTGAGCCATCAATAGTAAGACCTGCCGGGGATGCAGAATAAGTTCCGCCAGCAGTTCCTGCCTGTGTTACCGCTTGGGCCGTGCTAATGCTTTTACAAAATGGAGTTCCAGAATACGAAATGGTTGCAGCTGGCAAAGCAGTGATTGTAACCTGACTTGTAGCAACCACCAGCCCGCACCCACCCGAGGCAGCAATGGTATTGGTCACTGTATAAACCCCGGCTGTACTCGAAGCTAAATTAATTTGTCCGGTTGCCGAACTTACAAACACCAAACCTGCTGTTGACGAGAAAGTCCCAGCCACCCCACCACCTGAAAATGTGGGTGAGGGATTTGTTGCATTTGAGCAATAAGGGGATGCAGCATAACTGAAAGTTGCCACAGGCAAAGCGGTAATAGTTACCGAAGTTGTTACCGGAACTGCGGCGCATCCACCCGTTGACGGAATAGTATAAGTAACAGTATAAGTCCCTGCTGTACTTGTGCTTGGAGTAATTTCACCTGTCGAAGGATTCATGGTTAAACCAGCGGTCGAACTAAAAACCCCACCCGTATAAGCACCTGTCCCGCTTAAAGTTACGGCTTGTGCTGTGCTTACCGAGGTACAGAATGGCGAACCTGCATAGCTTATCACCGCAGTTGGAACATCCGTAATGGTAACCGCAGTTGTTGCTGTTACAACTGCACATCCTCCAGATGCAGCAATTGTATAGGTAACGGTATAATTGCCAGCCGCACTTGTACTTGGTGTGATGGCTCCCGTTGAACCATCAATGGAAAGACCTGCCGGAGAGGCAGAGTAAATTCCGCCAGCAGTTCCAGTTCTTGTAACTGATTGGGACGTACTAATACTTTTACAAAATGGTGTTCCCGGATATGAGATTGTTGCTGTTGGCAAAGCCGTGATCGTAACTGTATTTGTCGCAACCACCACCGCGCATCCACCTGAGGCAGCAATGGTATTGGTCACTGTATAAACCCCGGCTGTACTCGAAGCTAAATTTATTTGTCCTGTTGTGGTACTTACAAACACCAAACCTGCTGTTGACGAAAAAGTCCCTGCCACACCGCCGCCTGAAAATGTGGGTGAAGGATTTGTTGCATTTGAGCAATAAGGGGATGCAGCATAGCTGAAAGTAGCCACTGGCAAAGCGGTAATAGTTACCGAAGTTGTTACCGGAACTGCGGCGCATCCACCTGAACTTGGTATGGTATAAGTAACTGTATAAGTCCCTGCTGTGCTTGTACTTGGAGTGATTGCACCAGTCGAGGTATTCATGCTTAAACCAGCCGTCGAACTAAAAACCCCACCTGAATAAGCACCCGTGCCGCTTAAAGTTACGGCTTGTGCAGTGCTGACCGAAGTGCAAAAAGGCGAACCTGCATAGCTAATTGTTGCGGTCGGAACTGCTGTAATTGTTACCGATGTCGTAGCTGTTACAACTGCACATCCTCCAGCTGCAGCAATTGTATAGGTAACGGTATAACTGCCTGCCGTACTTGTACTTGGCGTGATGGCACCTGTTGAACCATCAATAATAAGACCTGCCGGAGAGGCAGAATAAGTTCCGCCAGCAGTTCCAGTTCTTGTAACTGATTGGGCTGTGCTGATACTTTTACAGAAAGGTGTTCCAGCGTAAGAAATCGTTGCCGCTGGCAAAGACGTAATCGTAACCATGTTTGTCGCTACCACCACCGCGCATCCACCCGAGGCAGCAATGGTATTGGTTACTGTATAAACCCCGGCTGTACTCGAAGCTAAATTAATTTGTCCTGTTGCCGAACTTACAAACACCAAACCTGCCGTTGACGAAAAAGTCCCCGCCACACCGCCGCCTGAAAATGTAGGAGAAGGATTTGTTCCATTTGAGCAATAAGGGGATGCAGCATAACTGAAAGTTGCTACCGGCATAGGCGTGACTGTTATTTGTAATGCAGAAGAACTATTACTACATCCTCCAGATGTTACAGATCGTCTATACCATGTTGTTTGTGTTAAGGCCCCCGGAGAATAATTCTGTCCATTGTTGATTCCAATGGCGGGAGTAAATCCTGTAGAAGCGCTTGTGATGCTGCTTTCCCACAAATAAATATATGAATTAATACCACCTGTAGGAATAGATCCGGTTAGTGTAACCGGAGTTGTGCCTGAACAAATCGTTTGGCTGGACGTTATTGTGTTTCCAGCAATGACAGGAGTGACCTTAATAAGTATTACAGCTGATGTATTGCTACATACACCAGAAGTTACTGTTCTTCTATACCAGGTTGTTTGGGTTAAAACTCCTGGAGCATAGTCCTGCAGATTGTTTGTTCCTGATGCAGCTGAAAAACCTCCCAAAGGTCCGATAGTGCTGCTTTCCCATAAATAAACATATGTCCCGTTCCCACCAGTAGGTAATGATCCGCTTATTGTTGCTGGAATACTTCCTGCACATATAGGTTCTGTATAGGTAGTTAGAATGTATAATCGTTTTAATGTGCCCACACAGGGATCTCCAAAAACAGTGTTAGTTGCCGGAATTGTAGCTGAATTATTACCGAGAAGATACCCTTCTGTAACTGACTGACTGGTTATTGAATTACAACCTCCCAGTGTGAAAGCAGGGCAGGTTCCGTTGGGTGTACCGTAACTTGCAAAGCCGACGTTAATAAAATATGTTCCAGCAGGTGCATTAAAAACTGAATTAGAATTCTCCCCCGTTGTTGTACATAAAACCCCATGAACCCCATTTATATTATCGAGACTGTTATTCCCAATCAAAGAGTTCACTGTCATAGTAATAGCATTGGACGTTGCAGGATTTCCGGTTGTACAGGTGGCGCCAGAAGTTAAAATACAAGTTATCGCATCGTTGTTGACAGGTACAAAAGAATAAGTTGAACTGTTAATGCCAACATTATTGCCGTTAACATTCCATTGATAGGAAGGTGTTGAACCACCGTTAGTTGGTGTAGCAGTAAAAGTTACGTTAGTGCCGGTACAAACCGTAGTTGCTGATGCGGCGATGCTTATTCCAACTGTCAATAGCGGATTGATTGTAATCGAAATAGGGTAATTAATACTTACACAACCAATCAAATTATTTTTGACTGTTAAAACTCCTGAATATGTATTTGGGGCAGCTCCGACCGGTATCGTAATAACAATAGGTGTACCCGTAAGTGTAAGGTTCGTTACATCAATAAAACCCGCAGTATTTGCCGAAGCATCAAAATCAATACTATACCTATTTGGACTTCCTGTAGTGGCAGTATAAGGAAGGTTGGCAAGGGTTGTGCCACTACAAACCGAAGGGTTTGAACCCAATGTTATTGTTGGCAAAGCGTTGATCGTTACCGATTGGCTAAATGATTGACTGCAACTTCCTAAAGTTGCATTTAATGCAACGTTACCTGTACCTGCTGAAGAACCCCAATCAACAATTATTTGCGAAGTTCCCTGACCAGATGCAATTATACCACCTGTTACATCCCAAAAATATGTTGCACCTGCCACTGTTTGTACAGAATATACTACACCAGTTTGGCCTGAGCAAACAGAAGAAGGGTGCAAAACCCAGTTTGGGCTTAGATTTGGAAGGATGTCTATTGCGAAATTCTTGACTTTTTGGCAGCCCCAATCTAAATCAGTTACTGTGAGTTGATAGTTATAAGTTCCGGCGGCAACAACATATCCAGTCAACCAAATAAAATTATTGGTAGTTGCCCCTGGAACAAATAAGTTTGATGCACCTGCTGTTGTAACTTGCCATAAATACGAATAGTTTCCACTACCTCCAGCAACACTTGCTGTAACCATTTGTAGATTATATTGGCAAAGTTCTGCAGGGGCGTCATCAGTTATTGTTAAATCCGGACGAACAGTTATTGTGGCCGTTCCCGATTGTGTTTGTGAACAATTAATTGAGCTTGTAATGTCTATTAAGGAATAAACAAAAGTTCCTGCCGTGGATGTTGGCACATTCAATGTAACGCTGTTTCCTGATATTGTGGTGATAGTTTGATTTGAACCTCCATTAATCGAATAAGTAAACGTATAAGGGGAAACCGATCCTGAGCCAGTGAAAGTGATTGTTGGTGATGCAGCATTCAAACATACTGAAGCTGTTCCGCTAATCACTGCGGTAGGCATCGAACTTATTGTTATAGTGGTATTTGCAACCACAGCCGCACATCCCCCGGAAGCTGCAATGGTATTTGTAACTGTGTAAGTCCCGGCAGTACTAGACGCCAAATTAATTTGTCCTGTTGCAGTGCTTACAAATACCAATCCCGCCGTTGACGAAAAAGTCCCAGCTACACCGCCACCACTGAAGGTTGGAGAAGGATTTGTTGCATTTGAACAATAAGGGGATGCAACATAGCTGAAAGTTGCCACAGGCTGAGTCGTTACTGTCATGGTAACCGTGTTGGATGTGGCTGGGTTTCCAGTTGCACAAATGGCGTTTGAAGTTAAAACGCAAGTAACCACATCGTTATTAGTAGGAGCATAAGAATACGTTGTACTGTTGGTCCCAACGTTTGCTCCATTCAATCTCCATTGGTAAGTTGGTGATGCCCCACCGTTTGTTGGGGTTGCTGTAAACGTAACCGAAGTTCCAGAACAGACTGGATTTGCCGAAGCCGCAACCGAAACGCTGACTGGCAAATTCGGGTTCACGGTCATGGTAACCGTGTTGGATGTTGC
>CAJAXK010000331.1 GCA_903946925.1 uncultured Bacteroidales bacterium
CATCGGCGGCTTCAACTCTACTGGATTCGACGTGCCCATTATCGTGGAAGAATTCCTTCGGGCCGGAGTACCGCTACCTTTCAACGACGATACAAAATTCGTTGATGCCATGCGCATCTACCACATGATGGAAAAGCGCGACCTGACTGCAGCCTATAAATTCTACTGCCAAAAGGATCACGATGGCGCACACGGAGCCGAAGCAGATACTCTGGCCTCGGTGGAAGTATTCGCTGCACAAATCGAAAAATACGGTCTCGAACTTAACGTGGAATCCCTCCACGATATCTGCAACCAAGGAAACACCATCATCGACTACGAACGCAAATTCACCCGAAACGAATACGGCGACATCGTTTTCACCTTCGGTAAAAACATCGGAAAGAAAGCCCTCAACGACCCCTCATACCTCCAATGGATGTTAACCGGCAAATTTTCGCACCACACCAAACTCTGCATCAACAAAATCCTGTCAGGGGAATTGAAGTGATACTAGTGTACAACAAGCTTGTTACATCATCAGGTCAGTTTGCTCCGCATTATCAAATTATAAGTGTTCTTGTACAAATAGGCAAACACTCAACACGCCCCAAAAACCAAACCCTTCGAGCGGTTTTTACCAACCCTCGAAGCGGTTGGCTGAAAAGAACTGTCTGAAAACTAAAAATCCATCAATTTGAAATTATAACAACCCCAGCCATGGAAAAACTTGAACTCCTACCACAATTCATCAAACTATACGGCGATAAAATCAACCCCGGTTTATTATCAATAAAATACTGCCAAACACCCAAAGCTGCCTTGGTGGAAATGTTTTTTTCGACAAAACCCACGCTGCCAATCACAACCAACTTGAATTTCATTACCTGCGACATAATAACAAATGAAGACGGAATCGAAAAGGACCTGCCCTATTTTGATCCGGATGCCGATATTGTGGACAATGCCAGCAATTTCATAAACTTTGAGGCTTACAGCCTGCTAAATTGCATAGACAACCTATTCACAAAAGCAGCCGAAGAAGAAATCAGCAGCGAACACTTAAAAAACAACCCTTTTCAACCCCAACTTTGATTAGCCATAACCCACCATCAATAACCCCGCATAAGAATCAAAGCCATCAGAAGCAACCAATTCCATAATCTATTGCATACCAAACAATTCAGCACTTCCACAAGTGTCCTAAGCATGCCCACCCACAAAATTCATTTGAACCACAATTTCCGCCATCTTAACAATAATCCTCAGCCGTTCAGGCTGCCAATAACCCCAATATAGATATTCTGGTTATAATCCGATAAGGAGTGAACATTAGCGCGGAATCCACAAAAGCCCATCTATCTATTGCAAATCACATTTCCCTCAAAAGCAAAACGCCTACAACCACAAAACACTAATCGGATCTATACTAACCAACTACTATAGATGCTAATGTAATCGGTTATATTTCAAAAGATCAGTTTTTCATTCTAAACAAACCCCATTATCTCATTTTCACATCCCCTCACTATCATATCGTATTAGTATATTATCAAATTATCACATTATCAAATTATCACATTATCGCATTAACACATTTTCAAATTACCGCATTAACAAATTACCGAATTAACTCATTCCCACATCCCTTCATTTTCAAATTATCTCATTTTCAAATTTCCACATCCACAAATTTCCACATCCAACATCCGCCATCTCACATCTCACTTCCCACATTACCGCATTCCCAAATTTTTACATTCCCTCATTCCCAAATTTTCAAATCCCCACATCCCCAAATTTTCACATTTTCAAATTCCCGCATCAGCACATTATCGCATTATCACATTATCAAATTATCACAATATCAAATTATCGCATTATCGCATTTCCACATCCCCAAATCTGCCCACTGTCTCTCCAGTATTTCCCTGCCTTTTAACACTCATTTTCTTCCACACTTCCCAGGTTACAACAAGAACCCAAACAATAGTGTATTTCCCCCACCTTCCCACTATTAAAAGTTGTGCAAGCCGCTATACTCTTCCATCTTGAAGGCCATGTCTTTACCTTAGCCTCGGCAATATCATCTCCCCCCCCCTCAAAGTCTTCTGTGCCAGGCTCTGAACATTTTCTTCCGTAACCAATTGGTCTAAGGCATTCCTTATTAATGCATATTTGTCGTGTAGAGGACAAGGATTATTTTCGTCACATTGCTTGAGTCCAAATCCACAACCAAAAAATAATTTTCCCCCTTCAATTGCAATTATCAATTGTTTAAGCGATAGATCAGGCTTCTTCTTATCAAAGAAAAAACCACCTCCTACCCCTTTCTGAGATTCAATAAAACCCAACTTTACTAAGCGTTGCAGGATTTTGGCCGTATAAAAATGCGGGGCATCAATCTGCTCTGCAATTTCGGCTATGCCCGGACGCTTGCCGTCAAAATTTTGTAACTGAATGTAAACCAATCCTCTGAGGGCATATTCTGTTTCTTTATTAAACATATTTCCTAAGTTTTTATCACCGATCTGACCCCGCAAAGGTACAACGAAATATTTTAATAAATAATAAAAGACCTTTTAGTCTTTTAATTGTTTTTATGTATATCTTTGGCGCAAAATTAAACTTATCCAAAATGTTAGATCAAACCATTATAGAACCAACAATTGGCGAAATTGTAGCTAACGATTTCAGGGCTGCATCCATTTTTAAGGAAGCCGGTATCGATTTCTGCTGTGGCGGAAATAAAAGCCTTACCGATGCCTGCAAGGAAAAAGGAGCCGACGAATCACATTTAATCCAACAGATAGAAACACTTGCGCAAACCCCTGTTAGCGGTGCCATGAATTTTAAAGAATGGGAACTTGGCTTCCTGTGTGATTACATTGTGAACACCCACCATAAATTTGTGTTAAAACACCTACCCGAACTGTTTTTTTATACCCAGAAAATTGCCGATGTTCATGGCGAAAATCATCCGGAATTAATTGAAGTAGCCGATTTGTTTACCAAAATCAATGAAGAATTGCTTCAGCATTTGAAAAATGAAGAAGAAATCTTGTTCCCAGCAATAAAAGAAGCTGAAAAGGACGCTTCGCCACAAGTAAAGGCCACCATAGTTTCCGAAATTACACGCATGCAAGGGGAACATGAGTTTGCTGGTGGAGCTATGGATCAAATAAATATTTTGACCAACAATTACTTTATTCCTGCCGACGCCTGCAATACCTACAGGGTTTCGCTCAAACTGCTGGAACAATTTGAAGATGATCTACATATACATGTGCATCTCGAAAATAATATCCTGTATCCGAAAGCATTGAAATTAGCCCAATAAAGATGCACCTTTCATGTCAACTGCAAAACAAAACCTCATAAACGACCACGTTCAAATACTTCGCCTCATTGAAGTTATGGAACAAATTACCGAATGTACAAATCACAATGTGCAACACTTCGAACTGATTGTTAAAATAATCCGCGAATATGCCGATGGCCTTCATCACGCCAAGGAAGAACAATTGCTTTTTCCGTTGATGGTTCAAAAAGGATTCTCGAACCAAACAGGTCCGGTGGCAGTAATGCTTCACGATCATGCCGAGGGCCGGAATTTTGTAAAAGGAATTGCGGAGGGTATTTTAAGGTTTCGGCAAGGCGAGCAGTCTGCGCTTCAATCCATTTACGGCAACATGCGGGGATATGCCGATTTGCTCAAAAACCATATAGCCAAGGAGAATAAAGTTCTTTTCCCCATGGCAGATAATGCTTTCACCCTTTCTGAAAGGGAAACTCTCATGCAGGATTTCTCGAAAGTGGAAAATAGGCAGCAAGCTGGCCATTCAAAAGAAGATTATATTGCTCTGATCAACAGCCTCTCAGCCATATACTTAGCCTAACCCGAAAAAGGTTTTTGGGGATCAAAATACAAGTACCTCTCCCTGAAACAGAAATTTTTGTAAAACATAAAATGATAGATTTATAGTAGAAAACAGGTTTCAAAAATATATTTAAGTAATTAGGTAATAATTTTCCTATATACGTAAACATATTTTTATATTTGTGCCTAATATAATCGCGGAAACAATCAATATCAAACCATTAACAAAGAAAAAAATATGAAAAACCTCCATTACAAGTCCACAATTACTACCCTGGCTATAGCCGGGTTAATCCTTTTCATCCATGCATGTGGGTCAAAAACCACAACACCAGAATCAGTTCCAGCGCCTGAAGCAAATGTTGTAATCGACACCAAAGCGCATAGCGACAGCAAAGGTGTTGGCAAGTTTACCGATGTAAAACTCGAAGCAATCGATCCCTCAAAAGCCGACCTTGGCAAAGCTGTGTTCGCAACCAAATGCACAACCTGCCACAAGCTTACCGCCGATAAATTTGTAGGCCCGGGACTAATGGGCATTACCTCGCGCCGCACCCCCGAATGGATTTTGAACATGATAACCGATCCCGAAAAAATGATGAAAGTTGATCCTGTCGCCAAGAAACTCTATGAAGAAATACTTACGCCAATGGCAAACCAAAATATAAGCGAAACCGAAGCCTTAAACATACTTGAATACCTGCGGCAAAACGATAGCAAATAAATACCAATACAAATCCAGCAAACAATAAACCAACAAACCATTTTTATGAAAAAAATCAGACTAATTTTAGTTGGCATGACCTTAATCGCTTTGATTGGCGGGTCATTTACCTCGTGTAAGCCTAAAAAAGTAGGCAGTCTTATGGCAGGCGATGCCGCCCAAAAAGTGTATGTGGCACCGGGCAAGTTCGATGATTTCTATTTCTTTACTTCAGGTGGGTTTAGCGGCCAGCTTGGGGTTTACGGCCTTCCTTCAGGACGCCTTTTAAAAAACATTCCTGTGTTTTCGCAAGATCCAACAACTGGGTGGGGATATACCGAGGAATCTAAACCCATGCTTAACACTTCTCATGGTTTTGTTCCCTGGGACGATAGCCATCACCCCGAACTGAGTAAAACCAATGGGGAGGACGATGGGCGCTGGATTTTTATCAATGGCAATAATACGCCACGTATCGCACGCATCGATCTCACTACGTTCCGCACCGTCGATATTATTGAAATCCCAAATGCAGGTGGCAACCATGCATCGCCTTTTTGTACCGAAAATACTGAATACGTTGTTGGTAATTCCCGCTTTTCGGTGCCTTTGGATGGGAAAGACGATGTTTCGATAACCACTTTTAAAGAGAATTTTAAAGGGGCGGCCACTTTTATAAAAGTTGATCCGCAAAGTGGGGAAATGAGCGTTGCATTCCAAATTGTTGTACCAGGTTTTAATTACGACTTGGCACGTGCAGGGAAAGGCGTTTCGCACGATTGGATGTTCTTTACGTCTTACAATTCAGAACAGGCCCATAACCTTTTGGAAGTAAACGCCAGCCAGAACGACAAAGATTTTGTGATGGCCATTAACTGGAAAAAGGCAGAAGAGTTGATTGCACAGGGAAAAGGCAAAAAAATACCTGCCCGTTACTTGCACAATATGTACGACGAAACAACACATTCGGCAACCTCGAAAGAGGAGAAGGAAGTTACAATTATTACTGCCGAAGAAATGCCCGGCGTTGTTTATTACGTGCCTTGCCCTAAGTCTCCCCATGGTTGCGACGTAAGTCCTGATGGCAAATACATTGTTGCAAGCGGTAAACTGGCAGCCACTATTCCAGTATTCTCTTTCGAGAAATTACAGAAAGCTATTGAGAACAAAGCATTTGAAGGTGAAGTTTCAGGTATTCCTGTGTTGAAATATGAGGAAGTCCTTGCCGGGGAAGTGCAGCAAACAGGTCTTGGTCCATTGCATACCGAATTCGATGATAAGGGTTTTGCTTATACATCTTTCTTTGTTTCTTCCGAAATTGTAAAGTGGGATCTTGAAAAACGCGTGGTCGTAGATCGTGCACCAACCTATTATTCAATCGGCCATTTATGTGTTCCAGGTGGCGATTCGCGCAAACCTAGCGGTAAATATGTTATTGCCTTAAATAAAATCACCAAAGATCGTTACCTGCCTACAGGCCCAGAGTTGACACAATCGGCACAACTCTTTGATATAAGTGGGGAAAAAATGACTTTGTTGCTCGATTTCCCAACCATTGGCGAACCGCATTATGCCCAGGCTATTGCAGCAGAAAAAATCGTGAAAAATTCAAAAAAGTTCTTCAAAATCGAAGAAAACACGAATCCGTTTGCAGCCAAATCCGAAGCAGAAGCAAAAGTTGTTCGCAAAGGGAACAGGGTTGATGTTTACATGATAGCCATCCGTTCGCACCTTAACCCAGATAATATCGAAGGGATAAAAATGGGGGATGAAGTTTATTTCCATGTTACCAATCTGGAGCAGGACTGGGATGTTCCGCATGGATTTGCAGTAAAAGGGGCAAACAACTCTGAATTGTTGATTATGCCAGGAGAAACCGCCACCCTAAAATGGACCCCAACCAGAACCGGGATGTTCCCATTCTATTGTACCGACTTTTGTTCCGCGCTGCACCAGGAAATGCAGGGTTATGCAAGGGTTTCGCCAGCTTCGGCAAATGTTCCGCTTACATTCTCGGGTGGGGCTACTGCGGCTGAATCAAAGTAATTACCATTGACTATTTTAATTAAAAACAATTATGCAGGAAGGGTTGAAAACAGTTTGGAAATCAGACAAACATCAACTCTTTCTGCATTGATTTTATCAACAGCTTAAAAACCTGAACCATGAAAACAAGCTCGCGGAATATTATCCTCATTTGTACTTTCTTTATGATTGGGGCTTTTTTCTTCCCATTCTGGAAAATCATACTCGAAGCCCCTCAATACCCCGAAGGGTTGGAAATGAAAATCTGGTTATACAAAATTACCGGCGATGTTGAAAAAATTAATGGGTTGAACCATTATATCGGCATGAAACTGATACATGAAGATGAATTCCCTGAGTTTAAAATTATGCCTTGGGCACTTGGGTTGCTAATAGCATTCGGGATGTTTGGGGCCATTATGCGCAAACGGACACTAATATGGTCGTGGGTTGCAGCACTTGCCGTTGCCGGAGGTGTGGCCTTTTACGATTTTTATCAATGGCTTTATGATTATGGTCATAATCTCGATCCCCATGCTGCCATAAAAGTTCCCGGCATGAGTTACCAACCCCCTATGTTAGGCTATAAGCAATTGTTGAATTTTTTGGCTGGCTCTTTTCCCGATATTGGGGGATACCTTGTTATCGCTGCCGCTCTCGGAATTGTGAGTGTTGCTGTTTACGAGCAGTTTTTCAGGAAAAAATAAGTGACATATTTTTTCACAATGCTATTGCACCGTGAACATTGAAATTAAACGGATGTTCTTACTAAAACAGAATGTACATAATGATTCAAACTATATTCAAAAACAGGTTTTCTGCCCCTTTAATCCTTTTAATCCTTTGCTTTGCGTGCTCAAATGAGATGCGCCCGATTGAATATGGCAAAGACAACTGTGAGCAATGCCGTATGACGGTTATGAATCCTAAATTCGGTGCCGGATTGCTTACATCAAAAGGCAAGGTGTTTGCGTTTGATGCCGGCGAGTGCCTTGTCAGGTATGTGAAAGCTAATGGGTATAACGAAAAGGATCAGTATTTTATGAGCGACTATACCAATCCAGGAACATTGATTGATGCAACCAAATCTACATACCTTCATGGCGATAGCATTCAAAGCCCGATGGGTGGAAACTTAGCTTCCTTTAAGGACCTAAAATCAGCAATGGTTGCACAAAATAGCCTTGGAGGACAAATATTGTCGTGGGAGGAACTTATAAAGAAGTAATGAAAGTAAACAAAAAACATGTCGGTATCCAACTTCTACCAAGAAGCTTATCTGTTAAATCCCTTCATTTAATCAAATTAAGTTATACTGTTTCACTAAGCGTAATTGTAGTTTGCTTTTGCTTTGCAACCAGTTTAGCTGCCCGTGAAATCACAGTTAAACCGGGCACAAAAATCAACACACTTCACAAAGCCTTGCAATTAGCCCAAAACGGCGATGTTATTAAAGTTACGGCATCAACCTATTATGTCGAAGATCTTCTGGTTGATAAATCGGTCAGCTTGATTGGTATTGATAATCCTGTACTTGATGGGCAAAACAAAAGCAATGTGTTAATAATAACAGCACCTAAGGTTACCATTCAGGGTTTTGTGATCCGCAACAGTGGTTTTTCCAATATAAAGGATAAAGCTGGCATTCGGGTCGAAAAAGGGGATACCGTTAATATTATAAATAACCGGCTCGAAAACACATGTTTCGGTATTTATTTGGCCAAAGTTACCAGAGGAACAATAAGTGGTAACATCATACGTGGGATAAACACTGCTATTCAATCAGGTAACGGTATCCATCTTTGGTACTCACATCATATCAATATTTTAAACAACAATATTAGCGGGCAACGCGATGGCATCTATTTCGAGTTTGCAACCTACTGCACTATAAGCCGCAACCTAAGCGAAAACAACCACAGGTATGGCTTGCACTTTATGTTTTCCAACAACGATACTTATACTTTTAACACATTCCGCAAAAATGGAAGTGGCGTGGCTGTTATGTACACCAAACACATTACCATGACCAACAACACGTTCGAACAAAACTGGGGTAGTTCTTCTTATGGCCTTCTGTTGAAAGACATTTCAAAGAGCGTGATATCGAACAATACTTTTTCAAAGAACACCTCGGGCATTTACATGGAAGGCACCAACAACGTGAAGGCTGAACATAACAACTTCCTCAACAACGGGCTTGCCGTTAGGATGCTGGCAAACTGTGAAAAGGACACATTCCTTCTGAATAATTTTATGGGAAATACATTCGATTTTACGACAAACGGCAGTGAAAACCTCAATTATTTGAAAGGCAACTACTGGGATAAATATAGTGGTTACGACCTGAACCGCGATAAAAAAGGCGATCTCCCCTACAGGCCGGTATGCCTTTATTCGCAGATAATCGAAAAACTTCCTTCAGCAGTTTTCCTTCTACGTAGCTTTATGGCTGAATTGCTCGACAAAGCAGAAAAGGCTTTGCCTTCCATGGCTTATGTAAATTTATATGATAATGAACCTTCGATGCATATAATACAACCATGATACAGTTAGAAGGCTTACAGAAAAAGTACGGAAAAATCCAGGCCCTGAAAGGAATAAACCTCACGTTAAACCTTAATCAGGTTGTAGCTTTGGTTGGCCCGAATGCTTCAGGCAAAACTACTTTAATAAAGTGCCTGTTAGGAATGGTTATTCCTGATGGAGGCCGGATACTGTTTGGTGGCAAAGATATTAAAGGCGATGTGCAGTATAAACGAAGGATAGGTTACATGCCACAAATAGGACGTTATCCCGACAATATGCGAATGGGCTACTTATTCGGAATGATGAAAGATTTGGGTAAAACGCGCATACAGGATAATTTCGACGAAGAGTTAATCGCTGCTTTTAAGCTTGAAGAAATGTTCGGCAAACCCATGAGGTCCCTTTCAGGGGGTACAAGGCAAAAGGTGAGCGCAGCACTGGCATTCCTGTTCAATCCTGAAGTTGTTATTCTCGATGAGCCTACAGCAGGCCTCGACCCTTTAGCATCCGAAATCCTAAAACAAAAAATCCATAAAGAAAAAAAAGCGGGTAAACTTCTAATTGTTACTTCGCACATTATGAGCGAAGTGGAAGAAATTGCAAACAGTATTGCCTATATTGTTGAAGGGGAAGCCTTGTTTTATAAAAGCATTTCCGAAATCAAATCCGACTCGGGCGAAGACAGGTTGGGTAAAGCTTTGTTCCATTTACTACAAAAATAAAATGAACAAGATTATTAAATACGTTTTACACGATATTTTCAGGAACCGCATATTGCTGGCTTATGTTGTGCTTTTGTCGTTGAGCTCTTTTGGGTTGTTTATGATGAACGAAGATGTTTCGAAAGGGCTTAGCAGCCTTCTGACTGTTCTTTTGATTGTGGTTCCCCTTGTAAGTATTTTGTTTACAACCATATACTTCTTTAACTCTTATGAGTTTATCGAATTGCTTGTAGCCCAGCCACTGAAACGCAGCAACATCCTGCTTGGCGTGTATGCCGGAGTTGGTATTTCGCTACTTGCGGCATTCTGGATTGGGATTGGGTTGCCGGTTATTATTTTCGACGGAACTATTGTTGGATGGTATTTTCTGCTTTCAGGTAGTTTGCTGACAATGGTTTTTGTTTCGTTGGCTTTTCTGGCATCTGTGCTTACCCGCGACAAAACCCAGGGGATCGGCATCGCCATGCTGCTTTGGTTTTATTTCACGCTTGTTTTCGATGGAATACTGTTAATGGTAATGTTTGCCTTTTCGGATTATCCCCTTGAGAAACTCACCATTTTTTTAAGTTGCCTCAATCCTGTTGACCTGGCCCGTATCATGGTTTTGCTTAAAATGGACATTTCGGCACTTATGGGCTATACAGGTGCTGTGTTCAACCAGTTTTTTGGTTCGTCGTTTGGAATAATTTTTGCCATGTCGGTGATGCTCGTATGGGTTGCTTTCCCTATTTCTATTGCCTTGCGAATATTTAAACGGAAAAATCTATAAACTAAAATATTCAAAAAGGCAACCGGTAAAAATGAAATATCCCGGCTTGCCTCCTAACTCAAACCGGGATATTTTACTTAATAACTACAGAAACCCCTATTTTGCCGGTGGCAGCAAAACTGCATCTATTACATGGATAATTCCATTACTGCAAGGAACCGATGCTACAATATTTGCGCCGTTCACTGTAACTTTTCCATCCTTTACACCCATAGTAACTTTTCCCCCATTTACCTGGCCAAGTTTCTGGCCATCTTTGAAAAAGGACTGATCGAGCTTTCCAACATATACATGGTATTCAAGAATATTGCGCAAATCAGCCTTTTTCTCAGGTTTTACAAGTCCTTCAACCGTTCCTTTTGGTAATTTATCGAAAGCAGCGTTGGTTGGGGCAAAAACCGTGAACGGGCCTGCATTAGATAGAACATCAACATACTCAGCAGCTTGAAGCGCAGCTACCAAAGTGGTGTGATCTGCTGACCCAACTGCAACTTTAACGATGTCTTTTTGAGAAGCATCATCCTGAACGGCAGACTGGCCTCCCTGTGGTGCATTTGAACTTTCTTCTGAAGCAACGGGTGTTGTTTTTTCATTTCCTCCTGATTTACAGGATGTAATTAGCATTGTTGCGATTGCTATGCTAATGATAATTAGTGTTAGGTTTGTTTTCATACGGCTGGTTTTATTGATTAATGAGTTATTTAATATATTAAGTACAAATATACTTATTTAGATATATCATCAGCGGTTTTGTTAAAATATATTTTCATCTGTCACTACATCCATTTTACCTTGCATATATTTTTCCTATTGCATAACATACTCATACTATCAACTTTAAAATGCCAAATTAACTATTACTCCCTTTTATCGTAAATTCCGCCTCAATTCTGCGTTAATGCCTGCAGTTCATAGCCTACCCTGAAATAGGCAAGTAAGAAAACGAATTGTAAAAGGGATAAATTAAAAAGAATGGAGAAAAGCTATTTTGTGGTTTATAAACACCTGTTTTGCAAAATAAATCTGTCTCAAATATACAAAAATATTACCTATACTATTCATTATTAACAATTTGAGTGGGGTAAAAAATATTTTTCAAAAATATTTGCATTTGCCTAATATAATAGATTACCTTTGTGAGCGAATACTCACTTACCTTTTATTGTTCATCGTTTAAATCCTTTTAAAATGATAGTAACCAAATACCATCAGCAAATAGTTAAAGATACTCCTCACAAAATTGATGTTAGGGAAATGTATAACAAGGAATCGGCACAGGCAATGCTTATGGCATTAAAGCCCGGCGAAAGCCTGAAGTCGCATAAAACCCCGGTTGATGTGTTTTTCTTTATTGTTGAAGGCACCCCAACCATACATATCGGCGACGAAAGTGAAGTGTGCGAAGCGGATTCACTTGTCGAAAGTCCTGCCGATATTGTACATTACATCAGCAATAATTCCGGAAGTTTAGCCAGGATCTTGGTTGTAAAAGCACCTAGGCCAACAAGCCCAACAAAAGTGCTTTAAAAATTTTACTTTTGAAAATCAAACAATAGCATCCTCCGATCGCCAAAAATATTTTTAAAAATGGATATAACCC
Source organism: uncultured Bacteroidales bacterium (assembly GCA_903946925.1). GTDB lineage: Bacteria > Bacteroidota > Bacteroidia > Bacteroidales > UBA4417 > UBA4417. The sequence goes on from CAJAXK010000331.1 coordinate 12,208, forward strand.
CACGTCAGACAGAGATCATTGATGCTGCAGGCAAAATACTTACAAACTCGGGAGTTAGTGGATTGACGATAAAAAACCTGGCCAAAGAAATGCAGTTTTCCGAAAGTGCCATTTACCGTCATTTTGCTAGTAAGGAGGAAATTATCGTTGCCATGCTGAATTACCTTGCCGATGGAATAGACAAACGGTTTTCAAATTTAACTAAGCCTACAGACCCGGAGGAGTATTTTAAAACACTCTTCCACGAGCAATTGAGGTTTTTTAGCGAAAATCCTCATTTTGTAGTGGCTGTTTTCTCCGATGGGCTTATGGAAGCAAGCCTGCTAATCAATCAGAGTATTCTTAAACTCATGAATGTTAAAGTCAAACACTTGAGGCCCATTATTTTGGAAGGTCAGCAAAAGGGTATTTTTACCAATGCCATTACCACTGACGAACTCGTGCATATCATCATGGGAACATTCAAGCTCCAGATGTTCAAATGGCGTATTGCAAATTTTGAATTTGATATTAAAAGGACTGGCGACAAAATGGTTCTATCCACACTTACACTTATCAGAAACAAACAGGTTTGAAATAGTCCTTATTGCATAATCCTCCTGGGAAATAAGCATTCTGAGAAATTATGGCAAATTCATCATCTGCCTGCTTCGCGCAGGTAAACATCGGGCTGGCATCTGACCTAAAAAAAGCACTTTCGAAGTAAGCATAAATGCCTTTAAAAAATAAGCAATGAATTAATAACGCATTATAACAACAAGTTGTAATGAAATTGAAACTACAAAAAACCACATGGCGTGGAAGCAAAAAAAATTCATGAAAGTGAAAACGTACAGGTTGTTCACATGCTTCTTAAACCCGGAAAAAGCCTGAAAAAACACACAACCGCTGTTGATGTATTTTTTATGCACCGGAAAGCATAGGCACAGTTGATTTCGATGAAAAAAGCAAACTCCTGGCAAAAAACATGCTGGCCGACAATCTTAAAAAAACATTCCACATTGCCTGTATAATGAAGAAAGCAGTAATTTTCGGATTTTAGTAGTAAAAACGCCAAAACCAATAGGTAAATCAAATCAAACAGGCAATTCAAAACATCAATAATTCGTAATAGCATAATTTCTTAAATTGGTAGTTATTGCTATATCAATTAGCATCCAGTGATTTCACGCATTATATAAAGTCAGTAATGAATCAAAAACTCGTTTTACTTTTATTGATAGCAGTATCAATTTTTCAATCCGTAACTGCTCAGAATATCCAATTGAAAGGTAAAGTTGAATCCATTGAGGCTGATAATATGAAGGTTCCGCTTGCCTATGCTAATGTATATTGGTTTGGCAGGAGTACAGGGGCAACAGCCGATGAAAACGGAATATTCTCACTTCAAAAACCTGTGCATGAAAACCTCTACGTCATTGCCAGTTATGTCGGTTATGTGAATGACACTATTCTGGTGTCTAAGAATCAAACAGAACTCAACATCAGTTTAATGAAGGATGGAAATTTACCTCCTGTTGTTATCAGCGCTAAAAGAGATGCGCTTTACATATCGATGATAAATCCGGCTCCTACACAGGTAATTACTTCCGCTGGATTACAAAAATTAGCTTGCTGTAACTTATCCGAGAGTTTTGAAAATAATGCTTCTGTTGACGTGGAATATACTGATGCCGTTTCCGGTGCTAAACAGATCCAGATGCTGGGTCTGGCAGGTAGTTACAGTCAATTGCTGACCGAAAATATCCCTTCAATCCGGGGACTTGCATTATCGCATGGTTTGGGATACATTCCTGGTTCATGGATGGAATCCATTCATATTTCAAAAGGAACCTCATCAGTAATTAATGGTTTCGAAGCCACTACAGGTCAGATAAATGTGGAATATAAAAAGCCTGAAAACAGCGATAGACTTCACCTGAATATATATGCGAATGAATTGGGTAAAATTGAAGGCAACCTAACCTCTGCGCATAAAATAAATAACAACCTGAGTACTATATTAATGCTGCATGGCGAGAATCTAGCATCCGAAATTGATAGAAACAACGACTTGTTTTACGATCTTCCCAAGACAACTCAGGTAAATATTTTCAATAAATGGAGGTATGAATACAAGGATAAATTTGTTACTCAGTTTGGGGTGAAACTTTTGTCGGAAGAGCGCAATGGTGGCCAGATTACTAAGAATACAAACGATAATACGGCAAATGATTTATATGGTATTGGCATTGATACGAAACGATACGAGGTTTTTGCCAAAGCAGGAATCCCTTTTTCGAATCCGGAAAACAGTTTAGGCATTGTCATAAACACATCAGGGCACCGGCAAAATTCGTTTTTTGGAAACAACATCTACAACGGCGACCAAAAAAGTTTCTATTCCAATTTCATTTATCAGTTCATCATTAAAAATACAGATCATAAAATCAGTACCGGAATAAGTTATCAGTATGACAAGTATGCAGAGCATCTGGTTTCTTCTGCTATTGATACTACAATGCTTAAAACTGAAAATATTCCCGGTGTATTTGGCCAGTACACATACAGTTTCCGTGATAAAATCACACTGATTGCGGGCTTTAGAACCGATATGTACAATAATGATAAAATGTTTATAACCCCAAGGCTGCATATCAGGTATAATCTTACTGCTAAAACAATTCTTAAGGCATCGGCCGGTAAAGGATACCGGATAGCAAACGCCCTGCCCGAAAACATGGGAGTACTTGCCAGTTCCAGAAGGATTATTTTTACTGAGGAACTTAAACCGGAAGAAGCATGGAATTATGGAATCAGTCTTTCCCGATATTTTTCAATCAATGGCAGAAAAGGAACCTTTATCCTTGATTTTTATCGTACCAATTTTACAAACCAGGTTATTGCCGACATGGAAACTCGGTATGATGAAGTTTCCTTCTACAATTTGAAAGGGCAATCTTTTTCGAACAGCGCGCAGGCGGAAATAATATTTAAGCCCATCGACAGGTTGGAGGTAAATGCGGCTTTTCGGATAAACGATGTTCGCACAACCATAAACGGAAAGCTGGATCAAAAAGCATTTTCCAACAGGCATAAAGGCTTGCTGTCATTATCATATGCCACAAAATTTGAGAAATGGCAATTTGACCTTACCGGCCAATACAATGGGAAAATCCGTGTTCCAGACACCGATTATTTGCCCATAGAATATAAACCTGACGAAAAAGTTCGTTCATACATTCTGTTAAGTGCGATGGTAACAAAGCGCTTTAAATATTGGGATATTTATGCTGGTGGCGAAAACCTCACCGGTTTTAAACAAGAACATGCGATAATTGCTTCCGAAGATCCGTTTGGACCCTATTTCGACACAACGTATTTATGGGGTCCAATTACAGGAAGGACAATTTATATGGGAATACGATTTTCAATAAAATAATAACCTAATCAATAAAACAACTAAAATGAAAAGAATTGCAATTTTTTCGGCAACATTGATCCTGTCCTTGCTTTTATTCCAAACGGCTGCTTTCGCCCAGAAAAAGGACTCCTTTAAAATCGTAAAACTCCAAACTTCGGCTCATACAGAGATGTGTAAAGCGAAAATTGAAAAAACTCTCGCTTATGAGAAAGGAATTATTGAATCGGAACTCGACCGTGAATCACAGATTTTAACAGTTAAATACAATCCTGATAAAACAGATGTCAAAAAAATAATTACTGTTATCACAAGCCTGGGACATGATGCAATCGAAATTACCGAAACTAAAGAAAAGTCCGAAGGCCATGAAAAACAACAGAAATAGTCCTTCCGTTGTTTAGCCAACACATTCTCTTTTAAAGTTCTGTAAAGGTGACATGCGCATGGTTATCATGAGCTATAAATTGTCATTGAACTTTAATCCGCCAGGAAACAATTAACCCGTCGAAATACTTATGACTGTAAACGCACAACCAAAGAAAGACCGGCTGCTAAAGTGGTTTAAGAAATACCACAAATGGCCGGGTTTGATCTTTGCCCTCTTCATTTTACTCTTCGCGGTTTCAGGTATCGTAATGAATCATAGGGGGATATTCTCTTCTGTTGATGTAAACCGGAAATGGCTGCCAGGCAATTACAAGTATAACAACTGGAATATGGCTGCCGTAAAATCGGCTTTAAAATTACCGGATGATTCATTGCTGGTTTTTGGAAATATTGGTATTTGGAAAACCGATAGCAGTTTCACTTCTTTCAGGGATTTTAACGATGGATTTCCGGAAGGAATTGATAACCGCAAAATCTATTCATTGATTTACACTCAAAATCATCATTTGATTGCAGGAACACTTTTCGGACTTTTTGAATATGATAATGGATGGAAGAAGCTCTTCATTCCTGTAAAAGAAGAACGTATTGTTAAAATTATTCAGAAAAACGATTCACTACTGGTGATGACAAGATCTTATCTGTTGATCGCTAATTTAAATGACAAGAAACTCAATTTCAGCAAAATAACTGTTCCGGCCGCTGAAGATTCAGGCAATAAAGTCGGCTTGTTTCGAACTATTTGGGTGATTCATAGTGGCGAAATCTATGGAATGGCAGGAAAGTTGCTTGTCGATTTAATAGGCCTGATTTTTATTTTCATCACGTTGTCAGGAATATTTTATTGGCTGGCACCGCATTTGTTAAAGCGGGTAAAGGAATCGTCGAAAAGCAAAATTAAGAAGGTCAACCGTTTTTCGCTTAATTGGCATAACAAACTGGGATATTGGTCGGTACTTGTGTTACTGCTGACTACCATCACAGGCATGTTCCTGCGGCCGCCTCTCCTTATTTCAATCGCAAATTCCGAAGTTACTAAAATCAAATATTCCAAACTGGATGATCCAAACACTTGGGATGACAAATTTCGTGATTTGATCTATGATGAAGTTCTGAAACGTTATGTTGTCGCAACATCTGATGGAATCTATTATTCTGATGACGAATTTGGTTCTGTTTTACGCAAATATTCTGTTCAGCCACCCGTTAGTGTGATGGGAATCAACGTATTTGAAAAGATGGCAACAGGCGGATACCTGGTCGGTAGTTTTTCCGGTATCTTTCAATGGATTCCTGAGGAAGGGATCCTCGTTGATTATTTCACGAAATTACCTTATACTGAAGCCAGCCAGAATGGATCTCCTTTTGGAGCCATTTCCGTTTCCGGTTTTATCGGGATGGCTGATGGCAACCAGTTTGTGTTTGATTATGGCGGTGGCGCTATCCGGCTCGGAAAATCCGGTATATTTCCGCAAATGCCGTCCGAAATCATCAAAAAGAGCCCGATTTCGCTTTGGAATACATCCCAGGAAATTCATACAGGACGCATCTGGGAATTTCTTTTAGGTCCGTTTTATATTCTGATTGTGCCGCTTACCGGATTAGCTTCGGTGCTTATATTGGTTACCGGATTTTTTGCATGGTGGATACCTTATCGGAGGAAAACAAGAAAAAAGAAAGTGGTGATAAACGTACCTTCACAACCCAATTCGCAATAATTTTTATTCCTCCCAGCTCAGCAACCGCCTCTCCCCTTCAAGTGCCCTTATATCAGTAACATCCTGACTCACTTCGATGGTTCCTTTGTATTCCCCAGATGATGAACGCAAAGCGATATAACGGATGTATATGAATTTCTCTTTCATAGTTATCCAGAAATTGGCTTCGTTCTTACTGCCGTTCCTGAACGCGTCAACAATCTGGTTGACAATATGCACGCTTTCCGGGGGATGGCAGTTTTGAACTTTCCGCCCGATAATTGCATTCGACCGTGGGAATATCCTGTGCTTGCCACCTGAGAAGTAACGGACTGTATCTTCTTCGTCAACGAAAGTTATATCTACCGGCAAATTCTCGAAAAGTTGGATAATCTGTTCCCTTTTTAAAGCTCCCGTATCCAGATCTGTCAAACCGGATGCAATGCTTTTGTCTGTTATATTCACTTCCGATTTTCGGGGCGGGTTTATATAACACCAGCCTGTTTCATGCGCCTGTGCCAGCATTTCCTGCCAGGCGCTTTCCGGAACAGCCCTGTAGGCTACCGGATAAACGATTTGCTCTTCCCTGAAAATAACAGGAAGTACCACAAAAAATAATCGCCCTAATTCTTTATTTAGTAAGTCTTTTTTAAGATAGTCATACTTGAGTAATTCTTCAATGTTTTTCAGTGTTTTGCGAAAATCATCATGAAACGACCACATCAGTTGCAGGCAGCGGTATTCAGGAAACGTACTTTCAATATATGGAAAGAGTATGTTTTCCTTTTTAATATAATGAAGTTCATATGATTTCAAATCATTAATGTGTTGCAGGAGTAAAGGGGCCAGTTCTTTTCCGGCTTTTACTGATTGGCTGAACAATGCTTTCACAACAACACGCATTTCATCAATAATCTTCTCAACGCCTCTGTTTTCAAGCATCAGGTAGCTCAGGAAATGGTCTTCGGCAGGTTTCTCCCAGGTTTGCTGTTTCAGCGATTTAAAAAATATATTGATTAGTTTACCTACTGTGGTTTTCACCGCTTCAAATGAATAATGCTGTAGCAGGTAATCGAGAAGCTGCATGGTTTCTATTGCTGTCACAGCATCTGTATCATCTCTGTACTTTTCATAAAGAGCTTTACCATTCTTCCCTTCAACCATTCCACTGCAATAAGCCTGCAGATTAAGGTAATGCTCGCTTGTATTAACAATTAGTTCCGACATATGCTACCATATTGCGTCTTGCTGTAAAAGTACAAAGTAGACTCATTTATTGCTAAGTTTTGAGTAATAATCATTCAGGTGCCTGTCAAATGGGGAACGGATAAAACCTATATCCATGGATACCACAGTACATCAAGTAACTGTTTAACCAGGATTGGTTTTATCCGTTCCCAAAATTCTAATAAAACTTTCCTCCTGAAATTTTATAATATATTTATGCTTTAGGCACCAAGTCTTCAGTTTTCAGTACAGGGGCCTTAAATATGCCCAATAAACCGTTTATCCCTACCGTCATAATAACGTTATAAAGGAAAGCCAGGAAAGCTATTAAGAGCAAAGCGCCTGAAATTGCAGCCAGCACCATATATGGCATAAATTCGCCATTAATATACAAAGTGCGCCTGAGCATTCCGTGTAATCCGGCCATTCCCATAAAAGCACCCATGCCGATACCTCCTAACAGATGGCACCAGAAATGAATATTTGTCAGTTTCTGACTATATAGTTTTGCCCCGTTGGTTAAAATTGGCAACAGGAAATAAATGGCCGAATACAAAGTCATGCTCAAACCGATCAGTATCGCTACATGCACATGTGGTCCAATAATCCATTGTGTATTGTGTAAAATGCGGATCAAACCGAGGTCGGCCTGCATAATTCCGGCCGGCACTGCCAATGCAAAACCAAGTAAGCCTCCTAAAAGGAATTTGAGCGGATTCGACATCTTAAGCGGACGGGCACTCCATAAAGTGGCCAGTGTAATAAAAAATGCAAGCCCTTGGGTAATGAGTTCGAAAGCCGTAACCATTTCGCCCGAAACAACTTTTAGCCATCCGGGTTGGGC
>CAJAXK010000332.1 GCA_903946925.1 uncultured Bacteroidales bacterium
ACTTGAAGCTGGACAATCTTTGTTTTTTTAGTTTTTTTGGTTTCAGGGTTTGTTTCCATGGTTTATTTATGTTTGGTGTAAAGTTGTGCGTTTCCAGATTGCATTACCGGCTGTTCCTGTTTTTACGCATAAAAACAGGTAGTCGTCAGACAGTGACATTTCGCCAAATTTCCCGGCATGTGTGGCAGAGTGTTTTTCCCCTTCCGGAATAAGGTTGGACACGAAAATAATTTCCCCTGTTTCGGGATCCGTTGCCAGGTATTTTCCACGGTTTTCCTCTATTACCTGGGCATGGTCACTGGAAGAATTAATTTCGTGAAGCCTGGGATGAACATCGGCAGGGTTCATAGAGGCACCAATGCAAATAACTTCTTTCACATTTCCATTGATGCGAAGGGCATAAAACAGGCCATCGGCACGATTATAGCCCATCCCGGAATCGGTTGTAAGCAACTGGTTCACGGTTGGGATTTTACCCGCAACATTGGAAATCATTATAACACTCATGCCTGTTCAGTATATTCGTTGTAAGCGTATTCGTATTCAAGTTCCGCGCTATAAATAAAATCGCCTGTATGCACCACTGGCAATTCAACATCCTTGAAAACAATGGGGTGCATGGCACCATCTATCAGCTCGAATGTTTCTGTGGTTTCGAGAAGATCAGCCAGCCAAAGGATCTGCTTTGCCTTTAAAAATCCGGTGTTGGTTTTGACAACATCGGATCTGGTTAACTTCCAATTCAGTTTATCGGGAACGGTTTTACCTTCGGTTACAGCCGTTTCATATTTGATGGAGTTGTCCTGTTGGCTGGCACCGGTGCAAAGCAGGTATTCATACAATCCGAAAGGATTTTTGAATACAAGGATGCGGGGCTTTTCGTAATAGGAAAAGTCAACGGAATACCGGTAAGCGCAGCTTATTGGTTCGCTGTGATTGGGTGGGCCGTAATTGATTGACACGAAATATCCTGAAAGTTCCTTTTCAGGATATTGAGCCGCCAGGGCTTCAATCCCAAGCTGGCTGTAACCCGTAGGGAAATAAACCAGTTTCAAATACGGTACGTTTGAAATGGTGAAAATTGCGCCACGGTTGGATTGTGTACCATCCGAAAAAACAAGGGTAAGGTTTAGGGTAATGGTAAGAGTATCCGGAGAAAAAACCTGTAAGTAGTTCACGCACTCCATTTGTGCGGGAAGTACTTTTTTTTCTTCATCCACAGGCCACCAGGTTAGGCAGGCTTTTGATTCTTTAAGGTAAGCCAGCAAGTTAGCGTAATGGTAATAGAAGTGTTTGCGGATGGTTTTTGGAATGTAAGCATCCAGAAGCAGAAAGTCTGAATTTTCTAAAGGCGGCCTTGTTTCGGGAGGATTGCCAACTCTTTCATCGAAAGTGAACCATACAGGCAAAGGCACTTCAGAATAAGCTTGCGGCTGGCTTCCTGTTTTCCCTTTTTGCGTAACAAGGTTTTTCAGGTAATCTGAAAAATCGAAGGAAGCATTTCTGGCAGAATCAGCCTGAATGCTATCGCCACCAATTCCGGGAATTGCGCCAACAATGCGAAGTGGTGCTTCTGTTACATCACTATGCACTGTAAAAACTACCGGTTGTTTAGCCAGGACTAAAATAGAGGGTTGAGTTATAATTGTTAAAGCCATGGTGCAAAAGTGAATTATGGGGGGAGATTTGGAAAGGACAAAGTTTTGTTGAGGAGTTGAGGGGTTGAGAGGTTGAGTTGTTGAGAGGTTGATAGGTTGAGTTGTGCCGATAAAACCTCCCCCCTACATATTAGAAGCGGATTCGATTTGTGATTTGTTTTTCTGGATTTTCTCTAGGTCGAAGAGGGACCAGTTGCCTCGGATGCCGTCTTTTTGGAGTTTATCAACAGCATCGGCAAAGCGGTGCATGGCGGCTGACATGTCCGGTACTGTGGGGGATATACCAGTTGCTGTGGTTGATGGTTGAATATTGGAAGTGGAATTTGAGGTGTACCCTCCAGAACTAAACCTGTCAACTGAGGTTGAAGTGAACACAGCAGGGTTTAAAGTGGGCAGGGATTTATTAAGCCTTGCCATTTCAAGGGTATAGAGAAATGGGCGCAGCTTGGGGTTTTTCACCCCGGCAGCAGGTATAACATACTCGTTGGCGTGTACAATTCCGGCAGGTGCCAGGTTATTAGGATCCTGTTTTGTAAATCCACCTTCCGAGAATTCAGGCATTTTTTGGGAAGAAACGGCAGCAATTTGCAGCCCGCCATTTAAGGCGGCCATTGCCATCATAGGGATGGCAGGGAGCGGCCAAATGTTAATGGCAGCTTTACCGATAGCGAGAGCCATGTTTACCCATGCTTGAGCAAGGTCGGCCTTATGTTGTTGCT
>CAJAXK010000333.1 GCA_903946925.1 uncultured Bacteroidales bacterium
AGTAGCGATGCCCATGGAACGTAGCAGGCGGTAGGTTTTATCGCCAATTCCCGGGATTTTACTGATAGAAAGTGGCCCCAGGAACGAAATTACCCGTTCAACCGGAATTTCGAGTTCCCCGTTGGGTTTTGCCACACCAGTGGCAATTTTGCATACCGTTTTATTCACCGAAAGTCCCAACGAAATGGGCAATCCCGTTTGGCGGATAATAGTTTGCCTGAGTTCATGGGTCCATTTCACACTACCGAAAAACCGATCCATACCGGTAATATCAAGGTAATGTTCATCAATGGAAGCTTTCTCGTAAACAGGTGCACTCTCGGCAATAACATCAGTTACCATATTCGAGTATTTGGTGTACTGCTCCATATCGCCACGTACCACAACGGCATCGGGACAAAGCATACGCGCCATTTTCATCGGCATGGCCGAATGTACGCCAAAGGTGCGTGCCTCGTAACTGCAACTTGACACCACACTTCGGTCGGAAAAGCCTCCCACAATTACCGGTTTACCGATAAGTTTGCTGTTCATAAGCCGCTCCACCGCAACAAAAAACGTGTCGAGATCCATGTGTACAATGGTGCGGCCCGTTTTGCGAAGATTGTCGGGCAATACCTGTGGTGAAATTATTTTTAGTTCCTCGTACATTATTAATAAAAATGCATTACTTTTGATTAATTATTAATCATATTTACGGCCACAATATAATCATAATTTTTGAATTGTGGATGATAAGAATGAAAAAGAGGGATGATTTAGATGTAAAAACTCACCCCCCGACCCCCTCTCTTCACGAAGAAAGGAGGTGACTCTCAAACCAAATTTTATAATTAAACCGAGTACAACTTTGATTACTAAGTCCTCAAATAACCAATCCCCCTCGTCTCCACCCCCTCTCTTTCCTTCAAAGAGAGGGGGCAGGGAGTGAGTTTTTTAACTCAAACAACCAATCCCCCTCGTCTCCACCCCCTCTCTTTCCTTCAAAGAAAGGGGGCATGGGGTGAGTTTTACACACACACTATGAAACCTAATTCGCGAAAGAAATTTGTTGTTGCCATTTGCCGCGAGAACCGTAAAAACATGACGGAGGCTGAACGGATTGTATGGGAATTAGTCAGAAACAGAAGGCTTGATGGGAGAAAGTTTCTGAGGCAACACAAAATAATACATGAAAATTCATTCGATTCATTTCAATTCTTTATTGCCGATTTTTACTGTGCAGAAGAAAAACTGATACTTGAAATCGATGGTAAGGTACACGAATCACAAATAGAATATGACCTTTGGCGGACTTCAGTTTTAAATGACTTGGGATTACGAGTTCTGAGAATAAAAAATGAAGAAACAATCCTTGTAGAACAAGTCAAGGAAAAAATCAGGCAAATGTTCCTAAAAACTCACCCCCCGGCCCCCTCTCTTCACGAAGAGAGGAGGTGACTCTCAAACCAAATTTTACCATTAAACTAATTATCACTTTGATTACCATTTCTTTAAACAACAAATCCCCTCTTCTCCACCCCCTCTCTTTCCTTCAAAGAGAGGGGGCAGGGGGTGAGTTTTTACTTCAAATAACTAATCCCCCTCGTCTCCACCCCCTCTCTTTCCTTCAAAGAGAGGGGGCAGGGGGTAAGTTTTATACACACACTATGGAACCAATCTTCGGACAAAACATCAAATTGCTGCGCAAAAGGCGCGGCCGCACACAGGACGATATTTCATTCGCCCTCAACATGAAACGCTCTACACTGAGTGGATATGAAAACGGGGTTGCCGAACCAGGAATCGAAGCATTGCTGGCTTTGGCAAAATATTTTAAGATTTCGGTCGATACCCTACTTACCATTGATCTGAGCACACTTCGCGAAAGTGAGCTACACCTACTGGAAAGAGGAAACGATGTTTTTGTTAACGGTGGAAACCTACGCATACTTACCACCACCGTTGACAGCAACAACAAGGAAAACATAGAAGTGGTGAACCAGAAAGCATCGGCAGGCTACCGTACAGGTTTCGCCGATCCTGAATATATTAAAGTGCTTCCCACTTTTCAGATGCCCTTCCTTTCATCCGACCGAAAGTACCGCACCTTTCAAATTACCGGCGACTCCATGTTGCCCATCCCCGACAAGTCGTGGGTTACCGGCGAATTTGTACAAAATTGGGATATGATACGCGATCATCAGGCTTATATTATCCTTACCCTAAATGATGGTATAATGTTTAAAGTTACCGAAAACCGCCTCAAAACCGAAGGCCGGCTTCTGCTACATTCACTCAATCCGCTCTATGAATCTTATTCAGTCGAGATTAAAGATTTGCGGGAAGTCTGGAGGTTTGTACATTATATCAGCTCCGAGCTACCGGAACCTAACCTGCCTGTAAACCAAATGGCCAGTGCCCTTGCCGCCCTTCAACAGGAAGTTGCCGGGATCAAAACGCAAATGGCAACACAAGGCAAACTGTTCGACGATGAGCGGTAGTAGAAAAAAAACAGTACTTCCATTTATTCTGGCATATAATTTGCCCAAAATCTATCGTTTATAACCACTTACAAGCTTCAGGCAAACTGTGCATAAAATTACTCTTATGAAAAATATATTTGTCTTTTCAATCCTTGTACTGGTAGTATGCGCATGCAATACTCCTCGAAAAACAGCAAAGCAGCCTGCGGGCAAAATAGAAATAACCGACAGTACCGAATACGAAATCACGATTATAGATCCTGATTTCGATATTTGGTATATGATGAATTTCTCACCTGCCAAAGATCGTACCAATGAGTTTTACCGAAGTAAAAATCTAATTGCAGTCAACAACTGGAACGACTATTTTTTGCGTGGCCGTTACCAACATGCTATCGACTGCAATATAAATTACAGTCCGGCAACCGATTACGGAATTGAAGTGAACCGAACACTCTATTGGTATTTTAGATTCTCCGAAGATAAATTCAATATCCGTTTGTTTCCCTAACTGAAAACCTGATCCGTGCAAAGATGTAATTGGATTTCCCTGTATTGTTTTATCTTTTTTATAACCCTACTTGTTACTACCTTTGCGCCCTTAAAAATAAGGAATATGGCGTTGAAATGTGGAATTATCGGTTTAGCCAATACTGGCAAAACTACCCTGTTTAATTGTGTTGCAAATACAAAAATCCATAACCAGTCGGGCATTCAAAAATCGCATATTGGTCAAATCAATGTACCAGATAGCAGGCTTTATGTACTTGATTCTCTGATTCATTCAGTTCGGGTTTTACATGCAACCGTTGATTTGGTTGATATTCCTGGGCTAACCAAAGGATCGGGGCAAGCCGAAAGTACATCAAGCAAATTTTTAGCCGAAATACAGCAAACCGATGCTCTTATTCATGTACTCCGCTGCTTCGATAGCGACACTGTTCCGCATATCGAAGGCTCTGTAAATCCAGTTCGCGACAGGGAAATAGTTGATCTTGAACTTTGTATCCGCGACCTCAGCATGGTTGAGCGCAAAATACAACGCACTGAAAAACTTCTCAAATTAGGCGATAAGGATGCAAAAAAGGTAATGGAGGTTCTGCATATTTACAAAACCCATCTCGAAGATTTTAAACCTGCCCGAACAGCTCCTGTTTCTGAAGACGAACACAAGCATATTGCTGATATGTACCTTATTACCGACAAACCGGTAATTTATGTCTGCAATGTGGATGACGCTTCGACTGTTGGCGGAAATACATATTCCGATCAGTTAAAAGCATCTGTAAAAGATGAAGATGCCGAGGTTTTGGTTTTGGCTGCCGGGCTTGAAGCCGAAATTGCCGAACTCGAAAGCAAAGAAGACCGCGAGATATTTCTTGCCGATGCCGGCCTTACCGAGCCAGGTGTGAACAAAGTGGTACAATCTGCTTATAAACTGCTGAATTTAATGTCCTTTTTTACTGTCGGAGTTAAAGAAGTCAGGGCATGGACCATCCACAAGGGCATGACCGCACCACAAGCTGCCGGTGTTATACACAGCGATTTGGAACGCGGTTTTATCCGTGCCGAAGTAATGAAATACAACGATTATATTACCCTCAAAACAGAACACGCCTGCAAAGAAGCAGGAAAACTCGCTGTCGAAGGCAAAAATTATGTGGTTTGCGATGGCGACATCCTGAACATTAGATTTAATGTTTAAATGTTGTGTCCACTCAGTCAAGTCTTTTTTCGCCACAAAGTGATACACTGAGCCTGCCGAAGTGGCACAAAGCCACTAAGTTTACTCACAATTGCTTATTTTAAAGGAGTTTATTTCGGCAGGCTCAATACATCGCGTGATACCGCTTCGCTAAGTTCACTAAGCATATAGTGTTGATTAACAATACTCAGTGTACATTTGTGCCTCCGTGGTTTTCTCTTTTTTAGGATTATCGGAGCGGAATCTATATTTCTATATTTTTACCAACCAGCATATTAATTGGCTTCAAAAGTTACTAAAAACAGTAAAGTCAGTTTCTAAAAAGGCCATCTCCTAAACAATATATGTACCTTGAAATAAGCAGGGATATTATTTTTTAAAGATGTCCCTTTAAGTTTTATGGGCATTGAAATCCTTTTTGTAATATTTGATTTATAGAGATAAAATTTAAATCAGCAGCTATCAGTTTTACTGACTGAAAAACACTTTTTGCTAATGAATTCAACATTTATAACTTTCCATCTGCAAAATCACTGGCATACTAATCTAAATTTATGTCTGGTGAAATAAAAATACAGTTAAATTTGCCTTACTGCTTATCCCTTTCGGTCAAGTTAAACTACCAACTTAACTTCGTTTACCGCCCCACCAACACCTTCACCTCGCCCACTTTCATGTTTTTATAAACTAACCTTGCTGCATAAAAACCCGCAGGCCATACGGAACAGTTAATTTCAACTTCCTTTTCATTAAAATATACCACTTTTTCAAACACAATCCTACCGTTGATATCACTGATTTGCAAGGTAGTTTTGTCCCATTGATGATAAACCGTATTTATAGTTACCCTGCCCATGCTACTTTCGGCTAATAATTGCTCAGGAATCTGAATGGTGAACCTATCCATTGCCGGAACCGGGAAAGCTTTGAGTTTAAATACATCCGGCTGAAGAATCGGATCAGGCATGGATGTGTAAATGCCGCATCCTTCCAAATCCATGGTATCGGAAACTATAGGGTGTGGGCAAAGGCTGTCGTAGGTTCGGGGAATGGTATATGCACTGTCCAGTTCAAGGTTGCTGTTGATTTTAAATAGGTATATACAATAATTTGGCCTGCCAATAACAAAACCACCACTTAATACAAGTTTTTTATCAAAGCTTAAAGCTGAACCCATAAATGTGTTTTGAACATTATCGAGCAATATCTTTGTTTTAATAACATTGCCTGCAGTATCGCATTTAATAACACCTTGCTGGTAATTTTCAAAAGGTTTCTTCCATCCACAGGCAAGCACTAATGTATCAGGATAAAGAAAATGTAAACTATTTGCAATTCCTGCTTCGGTACCTGACATTAAATCGGCTGAAAAAGCTTCCTCACCAGCTGGCGAAGTTTTTATAAATGCCGGCACATACCCTTCAACAGGCAATTTCTGGTAATGGGTAGCAGTGCAGAAATAGTATCCTTGTTCATCAGTGGTCTGATACATTGGATATAAGCTCCTATAGTCTATCGCCTCTCCCCAGCGTGTAAGCCATTGTTCATTTCCTTCATTATCTGTTTTTATCAGTATTGAACGCAATTTCCCGTTCAAACCACCTGCCGGGTCGTACCACCCGTATGCTGTAATCAGAAAGCCACCATCAGTAGTAAGCATCAGGTCACTCGATTGTTCGCTCCAGTATTCTGGTTCATACAAATAAGCCTTGCTCCATATTACATTGCCTGAAAGGTCCAACTTCATTGACCAGACCCTTTTATGGGTTATATCTTCGTTATAATAAGTCAATAAACTGATATACCCATTATCTGTCGGGAGTACTTTTAACCCATAATCGGAGCAGCCTGGGGTTGAGAGTATAGTACACCATTCCTTATTAAAGCATGCGTCTAATTTAATAAACACGATATCAGTTGCAGTAGTGTCTGATTGGGTAGTGCTGCCAATGAGAATAAAACCACCATCGGCTGTTTGAGCAATATTTTCTGTACCAGTTATCGTGTTCTTGTCAAATATTCTTTTTTCCCAAAGTTTATTTCCATTTATATCAGTTTTTATAATCCATGCATGTGTCTTAGCAACTCCGGCTAATGCGTCAACCTGACCGGATATTAAATATCCATGATCATATGTTTCTGTATGCGAATGCACCCAGGAATAATGAATTGTATCATACACTTTAGGCCAGTTCTGTGAAATGGCAACTTGCATGTTGAAGAAAATGAATATAAATATCCCAAAAACTTGTTTCATA
>CAJAXK010000334.1 GCA_903946925.1 uncultured Bacteroidales bacterium
ATTGTTGGCAAACACCAAAATACGCTTTCGGAAATCAATGTGGAATATGTTAAGCAAAACAATATCAGTGTTGTACGCAGGCTTACGGGTGGTGGTGCCGTTTTTCACGATTTGGGAAACCTGAACTTTACGTTTATTCAAACCGATAAAGACCACACACTTAACGATTTCCGTAAATACACCGAACCCATCCTGGAGGTTTTACAAAAACTCGGTATTGATGCACGTTTCGAAGGCAGGAACGATTTGACCATCGAAGGCAAAAAATTTTCAGGCAATGCCGAAATGGTTTGGAAAAACCGTGTCCTTCATCATGGAACGTTACTGTTTTCGGCAACAATGGCCGATCTTGGGCAGGCTTTAAAAGTAAATACTGCAAAGTTTAATGATAAAGCGGTGAAATCCGTCCGCAGCCGCGTAACCAATATCTGCGAACATTTAACAGAACCCATTGATGTTGTTCAATTCTCGCAACTAATTCAGGATCAAATTGTAAACATGTACCCTGATAGTTGCTTTTATGAACTGTCAGCCACCGACCACCAACGGATCGAAGCCTTGGTGCAAACCAAATACAGTACTTGGGATTGGAATTTTGGCAATTCGCCTTCCTATAATTTCCAAAAGGTAATCCGCACCGAAAACAGTGGGACTATGGAGTTTTGTTTGGATGTAAAAAATGGGATAATATTGCAGGCACGAATTTATGGCGATTATTTTTCGCACCGCGACCAACAGGAAATAGAAGCAGCCCTGGCCTACCAACCCCATGAAGAAGAGGCCATCCGTCAGGCACTTTCCGGGTTTGAAATCAGCGACTATTTCTCAAAGCTCAGCCTTGACGAATTTGTAAAAGGAATGTTTTAATAGAAGCTTTATCGGAATCCAAATTTGCAGCAGTTTTGCATTTTAACCAAAGTTAAGATTTGCTTCCTTTTCAGGCATTTTCATCCTTTATTTGTCTCTGTTTGAATGGGGTTGAATTACTCATATCTACCTTTATACATGTGTTTTTTATTAATATATTAATCAATATATTTGCGCCCCCTAACAACGGATAGATTGTGCGGGAGACTGATCTGTTAAAAGTTAACCTAATTTTACATAAATAATGAAAAAGTTATTAAGTGTTATTGCTTTGGTGGTGGCTCTCGGCTTTGCCACTAATGGGCAGATAAATGTAAACAAAGTGTTGAAAAACAGCCAGAAAAAGGCTGAAAAAAACATCGAAAACCGGATCAGCAATAAGATTGACAAGGGGGTTGATAAATCCCTCGACGCGGTTGAGGATGGGATTGGCGATGCCGTAAAAGGCGATGATTCGAAGACGAAAAGCACCAAAACCGAAGGCGAAACAAAAACCAAGGAAAAAAGTACTTCAGGGGATGCTAAAGCTGACAGCAAAAGCAAGAACAAATCTGATGTTAAGCAAGATTCCACAAAACCTGCGCCAGTTTTGACATGGGCCAAATACGATTTTGTGCCAGGGACAGAAATTATTTTTGAAGACAACCAGGAGGGCGAACAAAACGGGGAGTTTCCAAGCAAGTGGGATTTGAAATCCGGAACAGTTGAAATTGCAAACCTAAGCGGTGAAAATGTCATCTGGTTTCGTAAGAATGATTCACAAATTAAGCCATTGATAAAAGTAACCAATTTTTTACCCGATGAATTTACCATTGAATTTGATTACCAGGTGCTTAGCAGTACGCAACATCACTATCAATTGTATTTTATAGGAGAAGACGGGAAACGGTCAACTTCATGGATTGATTTCGGTGGTAGGGAATTAGGCTATCATACCACACGTGAAAATTCAACTTTTAATGGGGATATTAATGCTAAATTCACGGCTGGATGGAAGCATGCAGCAATTTCATTTAACAAACGCGCGCTAAAAGTTTATGTTGACGACCAAAGAGTCCTGAATATCCCCAATGTTGATGAATCTTTGAAATCATTTAGTATTAAAAGCGGTTTGGGAACTTCCGCTACCGAAGCAAAATCAATGATCAAAAATATCCGCATTGCCAAAGGTGCCGTTCCGCTTTACGACAAATTCCTTACCGACGGCAAGTTTATTACTACCGGCATTAAATTCGATGTTAACAAAGCCACTTTAAAGCCCGAAAGTATGGGGACAATTAATTATGTGGTTAAAATGATGGTTGACCATCCTGAACTGAAATTCTCGGTCGAAGGCCATACCGACAGCGATGGTGATGATGCTGCTAACCAGAAACTCTCGGAAGCGCGCTCAAAAACAGTTATGGATCAAATGGTGAAACTTGGCATTGATAAAACCCGCCTCACAAGCAAAGGATATGGTGAGAAAAGGCCTATGACCGGTAATGAAACTCCAGAAGAAAAAGCTCAAAACCGGAGAGTTGAATTTGTAAAATTTTAATATTCAAACAATAACCTTAACCTGCTAACAATATGAAAACCTTACGATTTTTAACAATGGCTACCTTGGCCATCACCCTGTTTGCATCCTGCAACAACAGCACAACCACATCCAACGCCGACGACAAAATGAAGGACATTGCTGGCGATATGGCATCAATGAAGTCGTACATAATTGAATACAAAACAGTTATGAGTGTGCCGCAAATGAAAAGCATTACTACCATGACTCAATGGATTGATGTTGGCAATGATAAGTTTGTTATGGAATCGGCAACCGAAACCGAAATGATGGGCACCAAACAAAGCAGCAAATCCCTTATGATCGAGGATGGCGAATGGTCGTATATGATTGATTTAGAAGCAAAAACAGGCTATAAAAGCAAAAGTGGCGAATCAGGAGATGATCCAAAAGATTTGATCAAGAGTGATGACGAGGCAACTTTCAGGCAAATGATTGAGAAAGAAGGCGGCAAAATATTGGCAAACGAAACCTTTCTGGGTAAAGATTGCATTGTTGTCGAAATATCTGAGAAATCTGACGATGGAAAAGCATTGGCAACCAAAATGTGGTATTACAAAGGCATTCCGCTCAAAATGAGCAACAAAAGCTATACAATGGAAGCCACCAAATTTGAGGAAAATGTTTCTATTCCGGCTTCAAAATTCGAGGTACCTGCGGGCATTACTATGTCGGAAATGCCAGCCATGCCTCAATAATTTCTTCTCTAAACCTAGTCCTGCTTAGGTTATTTCATTAGCATTTTCTCAGTCAAAAAAAAGTAATGAAGAAATATTTTATCACTTATTTGCTCATATACAGTGTGTTGGGTCTAAGAGCACAGGTTGCTGTGGATAAACATGAGTTGTTTTATACCCAAGTGGATAAAGCCATACAACTGGCTGTTGAAAATCTTTCGGATGGATGTGATCCTTATGGTTTTTCGTTGCTTATCAAAACATCCCTTACCGAGGAAAACGGTGGAGGTGCATACATGTTCTCTTTCAATAGGACAAGGGTGCAGCAAATGGTGGAGGATAAGGTTATAGGGAAATTAAAATTCGACATCTTCGATATGGAGGCTCGTGTTGAGGTTGCACCTGGCAGGGCTGGCACCTATTATCTTCATGCAGGACTTGCGCCCCCGGAAGCTCCTCAAACTGGCCATGAAATATTTTCGGATAATTTTAGCATGAAAATTGGCAGCACTTCAAGCGGTTTTCAACAAATTACAGTACAGGTTGGCGCTGTTTTTATCGCCTCCCTGCCCAATGAA
>CAJAXK010000335.1 GCA_903946925.1 uncultured Bacteroidales bacterium
GGTTAATTTAAAATACTCTTCGATTGATTCAGGAAGAATCAGTTTCATTAATACGTCAAAAGAGTCATTCATTGCAAAAATCTATTTTTTTGCAAAAATCAATATTTTATCACTGCTCCACAACTTTTGTTCCTGATCCTCCTTTACTATCCGCTTGCTTTCCTCTTCCCTAATTGGTTATGCTCGCATAAACAAAAAAGGGTTACAAGTAAATGTAACCCTTTTTTTGTGGGAGCACATGGATTCGAACCAAGGACCCTCTGCTTGTAAGGCAGATGCTCTGAACCAGCTGAGCTATGCTCCCTTTGTAAGAGGTTGCAAAAGTAGTTAATTATTTCAAACGAACAAATTATGGGACATATTTTTTTTGTTTTTTTTATTGCCTTTAAACCAAACGCGGATTATTGGTTTTGCATATTGATTTGGATCGAATCAACGTGCATTTAATCAATTAGTTGGCGGAGTTAAATTTATGGTTTTTAAAAATCGTAATAAAGATTTCGAAGCCCCGTGCGTATCCCCAAATAGATATATTGCATTTGCTTATCCCACTTTAGGTTGTGTTCCTTCCGAATAGTTGCCCCAGCCTCAATCCGCATATTTGTCCGCCTGTTTAGCAAATACGAAAAGGTAATATCGGTTATTGTGAGATTAGTTTTCAAACCTTGACCGATTTCATTTCCGTACTCGTTGACCCGTTTGTCGTAAGGAATAAAAATATTCTTGCCGTAATCCATCCCGGCAGTGTCGATCCCATACATGGCGAAATTCATTTTTATATTTGCCATCCAGTTTCCTTTGACATACGAAGCCATGGTAACAATTTCCCTGAAATTGGCGCCCATTGGATGTGCCAAAGGTTGGTTGTAATGGCCATAAGCTTCAATGGTTGTGCTGTGGGTATAGGTATAAGGGCGTGCCTGATTGTATTCCACACGGGCATTCAGGCTTTTGATATCGAAAAGGTTCCAACCTGAAATCCCAAGCTGGTATCCAAACTTGTTCGCCCACCATCCATCATTTGCTTTTACATGTTCAAACTTGAATTCATCCATTAAAAATTGTCCATAAAAATTAAAATGTTTATTGATCCTGAAACTTAAAGTACCACCCATCAAAGCATTGTCTGGCGAACCAAATGATTCTTCGATCGGACGAAGCAATAAAACAGGGTTTAGGTATTGCACATCAAAGCCCCTATGCCCGGTGCTATCTGCATTCTCCCAAACTATGGCATCAAAAATACCTATGTTCAACCTTTTCCATAATGTAAATTCCAAATAGTGCATTGTTGACCATTTACGATCGTAACCAAATTGTGGCGAAAGGGTTGAGCTGCGATCAATAAATTGATTGTATAACACGGTATATTTTACTTTTTTAAAATTCGCGGTAAGCTTCATATAAGGATAACTGAACGAAGCATCGGATAAAAGCATTGATCGATAGCCTTCACCTATAAAATTTTTACCATAACCCATAGTCATATTAATGTGCTTGGATGGGCTATAACTTACATAACCATTACTGTAAAAATAATCGACCCCATTTTCTTTAAAGGGTTTGTAGCCGCCTTGTCCGGGTATAACCCCTGTTTTGGATATAAATTCTGACGGTGACGAAGGAAAAACGGCTTGGTTTTCGTAGAGTTCCGAATTAAAAGATAAAGTGTTGCCAAGGGTTCCGGTTAGTGTTACACCCCTACTGTTTACCCAGGTGTTTTTCGGCTCTTTAAAATCGTGGCCAAACCCAAAATTGAAAATTGGGTCGGCTGTAATCGAAAATTCTTTTGTTTTGTACCGTATCAGGTTTTCGTTGAAAAGTTTCCTGAAAAAGAACGTATTCTTGTTTTTTTGATTAGCTACAACGGGGTATATTATTGATTCTACGTCAAAAGAACTGTCAATATCCTGAATAAGTATTGGTTTCATTGATGTGAGCATAGAAATATTGTTATGCTGGTTATTTTGTACCAAAAGCGAATAATAATAGTTATCTAATGGAATATACTGCCCGAAACCTAATAATGGCAAGGCAAATAATACTACGGAGCAAATTAGTCTTGTTTTTGGCATTTTCTTTACTTTGTTTTTTGCGTCATTGTTAAACTTATATTATCAGATACCAAAGTTTTTCAACTTGTATTTTTAAAAGTGTTTATTGCAATCTTGGATAGAAAGCAAAATAAAAATATCAGAAGGGTATGGGATAAATTGGCATAGGAAAAAGTCTTCCGATACCGAATCAAGAGATTTTGTTTGATTCACCAGACTCAGTTTTTAAGAGGGTTACCCTATTTCTGAGAATCAGCATTACTAGAAAAGACATTGCTGCACCAAAGAAAATTAAACTGAAAACGATGGTTGAATTGCCAAGAAAATTGAAAAAGTATGCATAAGCAATAATAGCAGCATTAAAAACTACGAGTATTAGGGTTGAATTCAAATGAGAAAATCCCAGATCAAGAAGAAGATGATGTAGATGCCGCCTGTCGGCTTTAAAAGGACTTCCTCCACGTAAAATGCGAATTGTGAAAACCCGTAAAGTGTCGAACATTGGGATGAAAACTACAGCAAAAGAAAAAGCCGGACCAGCAGTAAAATGTGGTTTAATGTGAGGTATAGAATTTAACTCGTTGAATCTGAATACTAACACTGTCATGCTAAAGCCTAAAATGAGCGATCCTGTATCACCCATAAAAATTTTATTTGTTACCCCAAAAGCGTTGTAAAGGAAAAAAGGAATAATTGCACCTAAAACGGTAAAGGACAGGATGGCATATTCCCATTCGTTTATTGAGATAAAATAGGAACCGAAAACAAAACTTCCCATCATTGCAATGGAGGAAGCAAGCCCATCAATCCCATCAATCAGATTAAAAGCATTAATAATCACAATGCCAGCAAATAATGAAAGGACCAAACTAATATAATAGCTCATTTCATGCACACCGAACATACCCTGCATATTGTTTAACCTTACATCGCCAATCACAATTAAAATGAAAAGTGCAATAAGTTCAGCAATTAATTTCTTTCGTGCCGAAATATCGAGTAAATCATCTTTCATCCCGATAAAGAAAATCAATGTTAAGCCCGCTATTATTGGGGGAAGCGCGGATAGGCTGCTCGAAATACCACCACCATTCATGCCACAGGTATTTATAAGTGTGAGGCTAACTATTACAACAGTGGCATAAATGCCCAAGCCACCAAGAGTTGGTATCGACGATTTGTGTTGTTTCCTATCATCTGGTACATCGAACAACTTTTTAGCCCGCGCAATTCGGAGGATTACAGGGATTGCGTAAAAGTTAAAGATAATGGCAAGGAAAAAAGCAAGTGCAATACGATACTCAGGTTGGAAGAAATGAAAGAAAAAATTGGTATAGGATTGCATGTGTGTAACTTGACTATTAATTTGGGATAGAGCAAAAGTTTGCTAATGAGTATGTTAAATTAGTAATTACTTCTAAAACCAACTGAAGTACGCGACACATTATTTTATCTTTGCAAAGGTAAGTAAAAAACAATTGTTGAGCAAATTCACATTGGGCAATATTGGAATTTGCAAATATTTAACCACTTGGCTTTGCCATTGTTCATTAAAAAGCCAAAATATATATCTAATTGTTTTTTTAGGGTTAACCCCACATTTTTTATAAATTCACAACAGTAGCCTTTGCCCAATCAATTGATAAGTCGGCAGTTTGTAAATCGGTAAAACTGTATTCGTTTATCCAGCGTTCCAACTTTTGTTGCGAATTGTGCAAGCCATAATATGCCCTGAATTTCCGGTAAGGGTTCAAATCGCGAAGTATGGGTTGGTTGCTATCGAAATCGCGCGGATGGAAATAACTCATTACATACTTTGTATCTGCTGTGTAGCGGTTAATGACAGAATAAGGCCAGAACCGAAAATATCCGCCTCCGGTAAGCACAGTCCTAATCCCCATTAAATGGTTGTAATTTATTGGGAATTCTTTAATTGAAATTCCATTCCGTTCGATGATACATGGTGAATTGAGAGGAAAAGAGGGCATACCCCCGTGAGCACGTGTTGCCGGGAAAATGCTCGAATCGGTATTTATCCCTACTTCAGCCATTATTTCCAATGCCCAGAGACTTTTGGTTTTAATAGAAAAACCAGGTGCGCGGTATTTCTGAACTTTGTACCCTAATTGGTCTTCGAGTACGCCAATATTCTTTAGTAAATCCTGCCTGAATTCGTCTGGGGTTTGTTGCCAAACCAATTGATGGCCATACGAATGCATCCCAATATCATGTCCGGCATTTGCAATTTCGTTTACCAAGCCTGGATTTTTTTTTGCCACCCAGCCAATGATGAAAAAAGTTGCTTTCTGATTATGCTTTTCCAAAAAATCGAGGATGTTTGCTGTGTTTTGCCTTACCCGGGGCTCATAATCCTTCCATTGCACCTCGTTCCTTGTAGAACGATGCTCCAGGAAATGGTACCAGTCTTCAATGTCAAAGGTTAGTATTCGCACTAAATTCGGGGTTTAACAGCGGTGGCAAATGTAAGGTTAAATTAATTATTACTTGTAATTCAATCGAAACGTTTGAGGCAAGGGATTTGTTTCAATAGCTTATTGAAGCTTTGCTTACACTCAAGGGCAAATGTAAAAATATTGATCCTATTTTTAATAAAACCAACCAGAAACTACTGGCCCTAAATGTTTTGCAACCTTATATGCCAATAGTTTCCAGATTTTTGGGAGGAACTTGTATTTTCTTACATTTTTACTTTGTGGATGGGAATAATTCCAAAAAAGTTGCAAATCGGACCCGCCCCATTGTTGTTTAAATTTATGTACCCCACTATCAATTGTGCTGCGCCCAAACGAAAATTGTGCCCCATTGTTTTCTATAGCATACTTTATCGTCTCCCAATAAAGGCCATAAGAAACATAAAGTTTATTGTATTTTTCTAAAGTAGAGACCCAACAGGCTTCGTAAAACCCCTCATATTCAAGCATAAACGAAGCACCAACAGCTTCTTCGCCCAAATAAGCACAATAAATGATTGCATTTCCATTGATGTAATTTTCAATTAATGTCGAAAACCATTTTAACGGCTGTGCCGGAGAACCCAAACGGTGCATATTGCGGGAATAAACTTCATAGAAGTCGGCAAGCAGTTCCGATTTGCCGGTTTTGAAATTTATTTTATTTGAAGCGCATTTTCTTATTTTCCTTCGCAGGTTTGAGCTAAAATGTTGAAATTGTTGATTGGCATCAGCCTGAAGCGGTAAAACCGTTGATACTTTATCGGCAAAGGCAAAACTGGAAATTTTAATTGTCAGCCGCCACTCGCAAATAAATCCTTGCCTTTTTAATTCTTGCAACAATTCATCTGCAATAAGCGGTTTTAATGATGGTCCATACGAAAATTGAGGTAACATCACTATTTTTTTACCTTTCCTACAAGCCCCAACGCAAAAAGTTTCTCCTTCATCAGAGGTTAAATTGATTTGTATGGCTTCCCAACCAAAAACTTCAGCTATAATTATTGGCAAACATGGGTTGTCCCCAATTGTTGGGTTGACAACATTGCTCTTTACAATGCCCGAAACCTCGCCTGTTTTGATAATTTCGAGTAGCATCTAATAAACTGAGAAGTTATGAGGATGGGTTTGTAGAGGTTTTTTTAAAAGAATTGACAAATTTCCAAAAAAGCCAGCCCGGAAAAAAACCAAGGCTGTTGGCAAGTTCATCGCTCAAATCGAACGAACGACCTAAAAAGCTGATCCTCTGCAGGGTTTCCATAAGTAATCCATAAGCCATAACTATCAGAAAAGGCAGAAATTGCCTGAACCCTATGAATTTTTGAGGCCAGGCCCAAAGCATTAGAAAGGTAAAACCGGCGTACATCCCACTATGTATCAATTTATCTGCATAAGGGAAAAGCACAATATTGGGCAGTCCATCCGATGGCCATAAGCTCAGAGCAGTTATCAAGGTGAGATATAAGAAAAAGAGCGTCTTTTTAAACATGTTTGTACCAAAAACATTGGCTAATTATTTTGTAAAATGGATTAACTTCCTGATTAGAGTCTTTCCATAAAGTCGGGTTTGTATTTTCGGATTGCGGAATGCGGATTGCGATGTACGAATTACTATTTACTATTTTGCAATTATAACCTGCTGGAAATTAGGCGTACACTACGACAAGCTCAGTATAAATATCACAATTCGTACATTTTGAGCTAAACCATGTGAATTAAAACGTCCTATTTAATTGATAGGGGTTTTGGCTTGTCAAAATATCGTTTCATGCCTCCATATTTCTCCACCCAAATAACCCAAAGGACAAAAATTATAAAATAATAAACTGGCCTTAAAACCCATAAATGAATAAAGTCCCAGTGCTGGGGCCAGTACAACATGGCAAAACTCAAAGCAACTATACGCACTATATTAAACAGGAACATGGATAACATCCCCATTGGGATATACCATAGTTTTTGTTTCCACGGGCCTGGAAATAGCAAAAACAGCACTAAGACTTGCCACATTTGTTTAAAGCCCGAACAGCTTTCGTTTACGTTAATAGCTGTATTGTTATCTTTGAAGTAGATAACATTAGGCGAATACAATAAAACATCGATCCCAAAAACATGCACATCTAACCAAGCACTTGCGTTATAAATAACCCCTGCCAACCAAGATGCTGCGGCTGTAAAGGCGGGCGAACCAGCAATTTGACCGCTAAATGTCCACCAGAGTTCATGAAACCCGTAGGTGATGACTACAAAAATGAAAACATCGACCAATGGCCAAAAACGTTTTTCTGTAAGGTATTTTATTGCTTTTTCAATCATTTTGCGTTGTTTTGGAGGGCTAAAGTACTAAGTATTTTGGTATTATTCAAAAACAGGAAAACTGTAACAAGCAAGAATAATATACATACATTGCTTGGTGTAACGTTTTCAACTGCATTATTTCAAGCAGATTATTATGATAAATAATTGCAAAACAGCAGTTTGCGATATAAAGTTTATGAAGTTAGGAATTGATTTGTTAACAAAGAAGTAATATAAAACAGCTTTACATCAATCCTTCACCCTATTCATCCCCATTGCTTTGATAACAAAATTGGGCAGGTGCTTTGCTGGGTTCCGTTTGCGCAGGTCGAGATACCAGCCAAATTTTTTAAGTATGGGGACTTTATGTGTTTCAACAAATTCGATTAAAGTGCCGTCAGGGTCCTCGATATATGAAAAATGGCCAGCAGCTTCGCCCATATCGAAACTATTGCCTTTATGGTTGGCGAAACTATCTACGGTAAAAGGAAAGCCTTGTTTGGCACAAGCAGCATTCAATGCTTCCATCCCCTGAATATCATAGCACAAATGAATAAACCCCAAATCGCCCCAAAACCTGCCTTCATATATTTTTCTTGGGACGCGGCCTTCAACCTGAACCAATTCAATTTCGCTGTTGCCAAACAAACGGCTAAAAGCGCCTAAGCGTGGTTTACTGTTTTGTAAAAGCACCCTTCTGCACACAGAACCGCCACCATTCAATGAAACTAAATCGGGGAATATCCCTTTTTTATCCGATACAATTTTATCGTAACCAAGTATGCCCGAATACACCTTTAACGACTTCTCAATATTGGCTACCCCAATCACAACCCCATAAACCGAACCTGTATGTTTTTTTTCGCTACTGAACCAATTTTGGGACTCAATGATTTGAAAAATATTGTTGAATGGATCAGCTAGGAAAAAATGAAGCCGCCCGTTTGGATCGGTAACAACCGGACTTACTTTGAGTTTTTCCGCGGTAAAAAATGCATGTGTTTTGCGTACATCGCGGGCTTTAACCTTGGCAACAAATATTCCCAGATCGCCTAAAGCGGGTTCAAAAAGTGGAGCTTGAGGCACTCGGTCAGTATATTGCCATATCTCAAAACCACCGCCACCACTGAGGTTTAGTGCAAGTACGGCATGGCGTTTTTGGGGCAATCCACCTGTATATGGAAGCATGAGCGAAGCTGTTGCACTTTCTTCAAAAACCTTTATGTCCATACCCAGGTATTTACGGTACCATTTCCATGCTTCTGCAACATTTTGCACACCTATGCCGAGTTGTTGTATTCCGCTAATTATTACTTGATTCATTATTTTAAGGGGTTAGGGGTTGGGGGTTAGGGTTTGGGGAAAGGTTCAAGGGTTCAATTGGCTTCGCCGTTCAAGGTTCAAAGGGTTCAATTGGCTTCGCCGTTCAAAGGTTCACTTGTTCGATTGTTCAAATGTTCGATTGTTCAAATGTTCGTTTGTTCAAGGTTCAATTGGCTTCTCCGTTTAAGGGTTCAATTGGCTTCGCCGTTCAAGGTTCAATTGGCTTCGCCGTTCAAGGTTTGCTTGTTCAAATGTTCGTTTGTTCAAATGTTCGCTTGTTCAAATGTTCTTTTATCCTTTTGCTCACTTTTCTAAAGGTTTCTATGTTTTATGTCCTTAATCCAACAATCGAACAATTATTCAAACCGCTAATTGTAAGATTGTATGTTTATGAATTTGGATCAATCCGCAAGGCTATCCGGTAAAAGAGCCAGGGTGCAAAACGTTTTAAATAGGGCATAATTACTTCTTTTTTGCCTATAATAACTTGCTTTTTATCCTTTTTTAGTGCCTTGTCAATTTTTGAGGCGCAAAATGCTGCTGTAACCCCTTGCTCCTGCCCTTTGTCCATTTGCCCATGTTTAGTACCTGTTGAGGTTAACGCGTGGTACGAAATATTGGTTTTTACCCTGCCAGGACACACCATCAATACCTTGATGTTATCTTTATGATGCTCAAGCCTTAGTGTTTCAAAAAAACCATGGAGAGCATGTTTTGCCGCACAATACATCGATCGTTGTGGAAACCCGAACAATCCGGATAAACTGCTCAAAACAACTATTGTCCCTCCTTTATTTTTTATTATAAAAGGTAGGATTTGTTGTGTTAAGGTGATGTGGCCCCAGAAATCGGTTTCCATAATCTTTCTCGAAACGACTGTGGGTGTGTCAATTATCAGCGAGCGCTGCCCAATCCCTCCATTGTTGACCAAAATATCAATTCTTGAAACCAAGGACTGCACAATTGCTACACTTTCAGCTATTTCATTTTCATTGGTAAGATCGAATGGTAAAACATGGACTTCTGCTCCCGTATTTTTGCATGCCAAAGCCACCCGTTCAAGTTGTTGTTTGTCCCTTCCTGAAAGAATAAGTACAGTACCAGTTTGTGCCCATTGTTTTGCCAATGCTTCGCCAATTCCTGAGGAAGCTCCTGTTATCCAAATAGTCCTTGTGTTGGCCATTGTTTTAGTAATTTCCTGATTTAAGGTTGGTGAAAAGGTAAAATTGTTGTTTTATTAAAAAGCAGAATTGTTGCTTGGCAGGGCTTAAAAACTTATGGTGTTTTTTCATTTTTGCTTTTCTCCAAGGCTTCTTCCCGTTTGTTTATCACATTTCCAATTTCTTCGATCATCAGGAATTTGGTCATGATTTTTTTATCTTCATCCAACAAGTACATTATTGGAGTGCTGCGTATGTCGTATAAAGCATGGTAATTGCCGCTAAGGCTAAGGTGGCCGTTCACGTTTATCCAAGGCATTTTGTTTTTGTTGATGTAAGCTTTCCATTTAACCAACGAAGTATCGGTGCTTACGCCGAAAACCTCGAAGTCGTATTTAGTGTGAAATTCGTCATAAAATTTGAGCACTTTAGGCATTTCCTGCTGACAGTGCCCACAGGTGCTTTCCCAAAAAAACAACAAGGTGTATTTTGCTTTTGTGGCAATTAGGGAACGGGCTACATTGTTGGTATCGAGCAATATTAGGTTAGGTGCGGGCTTTCCAAGTAAAAGTGGCTCCAAGGTGTTTACTCGTTTAAGAATATTGTCTTTTACTTCAATATATTGCCAGCCAACTTTACCGGTTTCCAGGTACTTGCGCACTATATAAACAAAAAGTGCATCGTGGCCCATGATCTGGGAAGTTTCGTATTTGAGCGATAGGAACCAGGCCAGGTAGGTTTCCATATCCTTGTTTACGGAAGCCATAGCCATTACCCTATCAATATCCACTTCGAGCGAATCAACAACAGGTACCACCAATTTGTCGAAATAAAAATCCATTTTTTGGGCAAAAACAGGAGTGTAAATCAAACGTGGATCAGAAAAAGTAAAATTGTCGAAATAATGCGCTTTATATGAGGTATATATTTTTGTGGAGTCAACTTTGCCATCGGCATCGGTAATATAGGAAAGGTATTCGGGGTCGTTGCTTGCTTTTACCATGTTTACCGCTAGGAATCCCTGATTGGAGGTGGAA
>CAJAXK010000336.1 GCA_903946925.1 uncultured Bacteroidales bacterium
AAAATGCACGAAGTGATGAAAGAATTTGTGATTCCAATATCCTTAACAGTTGTATAGTTTCATAAGTTGTTATCTTATCAATTTTTTATAGTACACGTATACAACATATTATAGACTGGAAAACGCGACTTTAAGTCGCACTCCGACTATAGGGTGCGAGTGTCGGGGTGACTGAAAAAGTCGCCCCGACACCGATCAAGGTTTTTTCACCGCAATAAAATTGGCTGCATTGTTATCGGTCAGTATCAAATCCATTGCATCTACTATGCCATCGCCGTTTACATCATCGGTAATATACCCGGTGGAAAATA
This sequence comes from uncultured Bacteroidales bacterium, assembly GCA_903946925.1. Taxonomy (GTDB): domain Bacteria; phylum Bacteroidota; class Bacteroidia; order Bacteroidales; family UBA4417; genus UBA4417. The sequence goes on from CAJAXK010000336.1 coordinate 312, forward strand.
CAGAGGCTGCGGAAGATAAGCTGTTGATGTCGGCGGCATTTATAAACCCATCGCCATTTACATCACCCGCATAAATGCAATAACTTTCGTTTACACCCTTCAAATTATTGCCAAAAACTTTTGACGGAACATCAAAAGAGTATTCAACAGTGCCGTTGGCAAACGAAACAGGTGCAGCCGTGGTGGTTTCCAAGGAATTGCGGTGCTTCACGGTAACGTAATACGAGCCATAATTGCGCCCGGGTATCGTTACATTTGCTTGTCCGGTAGTGGAAAGTGGGATGCCGGAAGCTGTATACACAAGAGTAGAATAGGCACTTGCATCGTGCAGCTCAATGGTAATTTTATCGGCAACATCGCCCAAAAACTCATCGCCGCTTGCATTTTGGGCTTTAGCCATGCTGCCACCCCTGAACAAACCTTCGAGGTAAAGTGTAAGCATAAGGTTTTTAACTGCTTCGGGCCAGGTTTGCAACACACCTTGAGTAATTGTTACGGTGGTTGAGCCTGTCGAAACCGAAACCGTACCAATAATCGGTTCGCCTACCGACCAGGCAAGATAACCGCCATTGGACAAGGTAGCGGAACCTCCGGTGGAATTGTTTGCGGCGGGGCTTACCTGTGCTTGCAAGGACGCAACAGCATAAAAAAGGAAAACGATTAGTAAGATTTTTTTCATGGAAATAATTATTAAAGGGTTGCTATATTGGGTTAATTGGATTCCGCAATGTATGGTTTACCTGCGCTGCAACGAATATTACAAAACCTATCTATACACCTTTTCCTATAAATCCCTGCCCTAAGATATGATTTCAATAATTCATTTCAATCAACAGTTACGAAGCCACTAAATTAACTTATTAGTAAAGCTTTGCAACATGACGGGGAAAATATTTTTGTTGTAACTATTCGGCCCTTACTAAGCTTTGAAAAATGACGGATTGATGGTGTGAATAGATACAAAAAATCTATTCCCACCAATATCAAAACCAATCTATCAAACCACATATCTGCAACGAATTCCATTTATAACCATTGAATGAATGGTTTCAAATAAGCAAAAAAGCGGCCCAAAATGGAACCGCTTTTTTGAATTAAAATTTGGGCTGGGGTTATTTAATATCAAATTGATAAGGCATAAGTGCTTGAACGCCTTGCAGATGGCTCATTTGGCTCAAGTAATTGAAGTAAGGAAAGGCTGCACCAAGCTCCTTTTTCATAAAAACAGAAGTGTTGTCGCCGCTAAATGCCTGCATTATTTGCTCAAAAGTATCTTTCTGTTCAGGAAGTTCCATTGTGCGGTATTCCTTCAGTTTTGCCAATTTGGCGGCTTCGGCTATGGCATCGTTCAGGCCACCAAATTGATCAACCAGCCCAATGCGTTTGGCATCCACACCGCTCCATACACGACCTTGGCCAATGCTATCAATCTGGGCCACGCTCATTTTCCGGCCTTCCGATACATGGGTAATAAAAGTGGTGTAAATGGTTTCTATTTCGTTGGTGATAATCTTCTTTTCGCCATCGTTCATAGGCCGGGTAACGGGGATGTAATCGGCATACGGGTTGGTTTTTACCTCATCAAAAGTAATCCCAAGGTTTTTGTTGAACATTTCCTTCATGTTGGGGATAATGCCAAAAACACCGATGGAACCCGTAATCGTGTTAGGATAAGCAAATATTTTATCGGCCGCACACGCAATGTAGTATCCGCCCGAAGCGGCCACATCGCCCATGGAAACCACCACTGGTTTTGCTTTTTTGGTAAGCAGCATCTCGCGCCATATCACATCCGAAGCCAGCGCGCTTCCACCCGGCGAATTTACCCTGAGCACCACAGCTTTCACATGTTCGTCCAAGCGGGCTTTGCGGATGGCTTTCGAAATATCGTCGGAACCAATGGTGCCTTCGTCGCCTTCGCCGCTAACAATGTTGCCGCTGGCATATATAACCGCAATTCTATCTTTCGAAGAGTTCTTTTCGGTTTCGGGTGCTTTGGCATATTTGCCCAATTTCATAAATTTCAGGTCTTTATTATCCTTAACATCCACCCTTGCCTTTAATTCATCCAGTACTTCATCTTTATACATTAGTTTGTCAACCATTTTGAGGCTAACGGCATCCTGTGGCGATTTTATTTTAAATTCGTTTGCAATAGCGGTAAGGTCGCCAACCGGTATTTTACGGCTTTCGGAAATCCCGTCAAGGATATGGTTCCACATCCCCGAAATAAAAGCAAGGGTTTGCACTTTGTTGGGTTCGCTCATTTTATCGAGGGTAAACGGCTCGATGGCACTTTTAAATTTGCCATGGCGGATAATTTGGGCTTCAATATCCAACTTTTCCAACATGCCTTTAAAAAACATCACCTGACCTAACATCCCTTTAAATTCCATACCTCCCGCAGGATTAAGGTAAATTTTATCGGAAACGGAAGCCAGATAATAGGATTTTTGCGTAAAAACCTCGGAATAGGAAACAATGAACTTGCCTGATTTCTTAAAATCAATCAACGCATTGCGGATTTCTTCAATTGTGGCCTGACCAGATGGCAAATCGGTAAGTTCGAGATAAATACCTTTTACCTTTGGATCGGCGGCAGCTTTTTTCAGGTTTGCGGTAATATCGTTTAAACCAAACTGCTTTGATGCTTCAGGCTTGCTGAAATTGAAATTTGCAAATGGGTTGTCCGAAGACCTGTCGCTGATTGGGTCGTCCAATGTCAACATCAGGATTGTTTTTTCAGGAACAACCACCTCCTCGTCATTGCCCATGGTCATGGCAGATGCTATAATGCCTACCAGTATGAAAATCATGAGGATTCCGGCCAATAAAAAGCCAAGCATGGAGGCGAAAGTAAACTTAAAGAATTGTTTCATTTTGATTAGGTTTTAATTTGAAATGTTAAGACGGCAAATAAGGCACGAAGTTACAGAAAAAACAACTTGTTTTAAATTTTGTAAATTTCAATTAGCCTGTATTCAACTTTTAACTTGCAATTTTACCCTTTTTCCTTACTTTTACAACATCGAAAACATCAAGACATTCAAATGCTTTTATCCGAAATTACATCTTACCTAAGTAACGAAATACCGACCGCTTTGCAGGAGGGTTACGACAATTGCGGATTGCTAATTGGCGATCCGGATATGGGAATTACCGGCATTCTGGTCTGCCTCGATATAACAGTTGAGGTTTTTGAAGAGGCCAAACAAAAAAACTGCAACCTGATCGTTTCGCACCACCCATTGATTTTTTCAGGGATAAAGAGCCTTACGGGCCGCGATGAAACAGAACGCTTGGTTTTGCGGGCAATACGCGAAAATGTGGCAGTTTTTGCACTGCATACAAACCTCGACAACCACCATAAAGGCGTAAACTATTTTCTTTGCGAAAAACTTGGGATTGAAAGCATTGAAATACTCAGGCCTGTTGCCGACAAACTTTGCAAATTGGTAACATATTGCCCTACAATGTATGCGGGCAAGGTTAGGGAAGCTATTTTGGGTGCCGGTGCCGGCCATATAGGCAACTACGATTTTTGCAGTTTTAACAGCAATGGCGAAGGTACTTTCAGGGCGCAAGCCGGAGCAAACCCTTTTGTTGGCGAACAAGGCAAAGTGCAAGTTGAACCAGAAATGCGGATAGAAACTATATTTCCCGACTTTCTGGAAAATAAAATTGTTGCCGCACTTAAGCAAGCGCATCCTTACGAGGAAGTTGCTTTCGACATTTATCCCTTAAAAAACTCAAATTTTCAGGTTGGAGCAGGTATGGTCGGCATGCTTCCGCAAGAAATTGGAGCAGAGGATTTTTTATTTCAGGTAAAAGCGGAACTTAAGGTTGGAAGCATCCGCCACACAGCTTTACAAAATAAAAAAGTGCAGCGGGTTGCCCTTTGTGGCGGCTCTGGAAGTTTCCTGATAAAGGATGCAATGCGCTGTAATGCTGATATATATATGACAGGTGACATTAAATATCACAACTTTTTTATACCCGGCAATAAAATGATTTTGGCTGATATTGGGCATTACGAAAGTGAACAATTTACAAAAGAACTGATTTATACCATATTAAAGAAAAAATTTACTACTTTTGCACTCTTTATTTCCGGAGTTAGTACCAATCCGGTTAATTATCTGTAAATCAACATAAAACATCATAATCTGCCATGGCAAAAAGTGTTGCTAAACCCGCTGAAAAAATCAGTGAAGAGAAAACAAAAGCTACAACTACTGTTGAAACCATTGAACCTGTTGTAATCCCAGCCCCTGTTGACCATGGGAAAGATGAAATTGAGATTTCGATCGAAAGAAAGCTTGTTGCCTTGTACACCCTTCAACAAAATGATTCGAAAATTGACCGTATAAAAATTGTACGGGGCGAGTTGCCACTCGAAGTTGAAGACCTTGAAGATGATGTAGCAGGTTTGGAAACACGTATCGACAACTATATCAATGAGATAAGCGTGATGGAAAAACAAGTTGCCGACAAATATCAGGCAATTAAAGAGAGCCAGGGTTTGATAAAACGTTACGAAGAACAACAAAACAACGTTAGGAACAACCGCGAATACGATGCATTGACCAAAGAAATAGAATTCCAAAGCCTCGAAATACAATTGTCGGAAAAGCGTATCCGCGAGTTCAATGCCCAGCTTACCATGAGCAAAGAGGAAATTGAAAATGCGCAGCACGACCTCGGCGACCGCCGCAACGACCTCGAAGCCAAACGCAGCGAACTTACCGATATTGTTTGCGAAACCGAACTCGAAGAAAAAGAGTTGAACCACAAATCGGAACTGCAGCAAAAAATGATAGAAGAGCGTTTGTTGATTGCTTACAAACGCATACGTAAAAATGCCCGTAATGGACTTGCCGTTGTTTCGGTTGAACGTGATGCCTGCGGCGGATGTTTCAGCTTTATACCTCCACAACGCCAACTCGACATTAAATTGCACAAGAAAATTATTGTTTGCGAATTCTGTGGCAGGATTTTGATTGACAAGGAATTGGCTGATTCGTTGAGCTAACAGGAACTTTACAAAATATATATGGCCGACAATTTATTGCCGGCCTTTTTTTATCCAATCGGATAGCTTTACAAATAACATAACTATTCAACCCCTGGAATAGTCAGGTTTTGAGAGTACTTAAAGTACTTAAAGTGCCTAAAATGCCTAAAGTAAATGCCACTTATGTCTTTTATCCTTTAACTTCAGAAAAATGCAGCGTTTATAAATTACTGTTATTATAAACTATTCGTATGTAAAAGCTTGGTTATAGTATAAATGGGATAAATAGCCTTATTTGTTTTTCAATGAGAATTACATTACAAACACAGGGAGCAATCAGTAAAGTACTGAAAATAAACTCCGTGTACCTCCGTGTACCTCAGTGAACTCAGTGCCTCCGTGGTAAAAAAATCAAATCTAAATACGGAAATTTATCCCATTCAAAGTATAATAAAGCGATTAAAATTAGAAAGGAACTTTAGGCATTTTAGGCACTCACTACTTTAGGCACTGTATAGTTACCAAGTAACAATCAGGAATCTTACCTTTGCAAACCTAAATAAACCAGCAACTGGATTTAATGAAACATCTGGCATTCCTTTTCGTTTTTATCTCGGTATCGGTAGCAGCAAAGGCTGAATATATATTCAACGACAACTGCAAGCAAGCCTACACCGACATTTTGTGCCTTAAGTTCCTTCAGGCCAATAACAGGATGCAAACGGAGAAAAAACTCAATCCTGGAAACCAGGTTCCATATATTATAGATAACTATATTGATTTTCTGAAAGTTATAATAGGTGAGGAAGAAAAGGATTTTATCGCTTTAAAGCAGAACAAAGATTTCCGTTTACAGAAACTTGCCGCCGATGGCCAGAAATCGCCTTGGTTTCTCTACAGCCAAGCCATGGTTTTTATGCAAACAGGGGCAGCAAGGATCAAGTTTGGCGAATATGTGAACGCTGCCCTCGACATAAACCGTGCTTACCGGCTTTTAATCGAAAACCAAGGAAAATTCCCAGCCTTTGCATTAAATAAAGCGGTGCTTGGCATATTACATTCGCTAATAGGCACCATTCCCGAAAAATACCGATGGGCTGTTTATTCACTAAAATTTGAAGGTACTATCCCCGAAGGCAATGCCGAGTTGAAAGAAGCTTATCAACAGATTGTTGCTAACCCTGAATTTAATTTCTTGCTGCCCGAAACTGCTTTCCTGCTCACATTTGTAACGTTAAATCTTACTGCCGACTTGCCCGCAGCGCTTGAACTGGTAGAAAAATTCCAAAAACCGCCTTTAAGCCAAATCCTTAAAGAAAGCCCGCTATTAGTGTTTGCATGTGCAAATACCTATTCGAGGGCAGGGGAAAACGACAAGGTTATAAAGTTGCTTACCGATTGCCCCCGCACTGCCGACCGCTACCCTTTCCATTACCTCAATTATATGCTTGGCGTAGCTAAACTTGCACGCCTCGATAAGGATGCATGTTTCCCATTATTGAATTTCCTGGGCCATTTTAAGGGTAAAAATTATATCCGTTCGGCATATATGCACCTATCCTGGTATTATTTACTATTTGACGATCCCCGGCAATATGAGGTTTATTTGCAACGCATCAAGAACAGAGGCAACAATCAGGTTGATAACGATCGTGAAGCATTAACGTTTTCACAAAATAATGTGAAGCCTGAGCTTCCTCTGTTACGCGCCAGATTATTATTCGATGGGGGTTACTATGAAAAGGCTGTGCATGAACTCGATGGGTTTAAAACTAACAGCATAAAATCGGAAGTGGAATATACCTACCGCTTAGGCAGGATTTACCACAATTGGGGCAAAACCGATGAAGCTATTGTTTATTATAAAAAAACCATAAAATCAGGCGAAAACCTGCCATACTATTTTGCCGCTAATTCGGCACTGCAATTAGGTTTGATTTACGAGAAACGTAAGGATTATATTAATGCAAGGATATATTATTCAAAAGTCCAGGAAATGGACTTTGATGAATATCAATTTAGCATTGAGAACAAGGCATTGGCAGGGCTTAATAGGATTAAGGGGAAGTAGGAAGGTGGGGATGTGGGATGTGGGATGGCAGATGTGGGATGGTGGATGTGGGATGTCAGTCAGATGAATTTGACATTTCGGCTAATTCTTGTTTTGAGGTGCTATCTGACTGTAATCAAATCCAAAACTTTGGTCATACTTTTTTAGCTTCTTTACTTTTTGCTTGATCAAAAAGTAAACAAAAAATCAAGGCTCTATAAAAATACAATGTGTTTCTAATCCGAAGGTATCTTCCCGCAATACAAGGCACGGGAGATGGCACAATCCCATACTTTTGTCGTTGCTGTGTATTGCTGCGCACATGCCCTACGCACAGACCTCCG
>CAJAXK010000337.1 GCA_903946925.1 uncultured Bacteroidales bacterium
GCTTCGATAGCTTCGAGTTGCTGAGCATTTAAGAATACACCTTCTTCGGTGGTTTCGATGGATGATACTTGTAACAGTGCAATGAGCAAGGGTAAATTCATGGTTTTGGTTATTGGTTTATGAGCATTGACAGATTGCGGGGGATCGGGAATTGGGGTTATTTCTGATGCAAGCACAGTAACGGCAGCAATGGCAATTTCCATCGATCCTATTTGGTCTATAAGGCCGAGGGTAAGGGCTTCATCGGCAAAAAATACTTTTCCGGTGAAAACCGAATCGGGCAGGTTGGGACGGTTGGCTTTAACGGCTGCAATGAATTTTTCGGCCAATGGATTTAGCTGGTCGGTTTTTATACCGGAATAATCGCCATTGAGGGCATCGGTGAATGTTTTGTTTTTGTCCTGGGATTGGTCGGCATTGATGCGGTGGAATTTAACCCCTTCTTTTTCCCATCTGGGCTGCATATCCGCAAACTGAACCATAACCCCTATGCTTCCTATTTCTGTGGTTGAGTTTTGGGCAATCACCTGTGAAGCAGAAGTGCCAACCCAAAGGGCGGCAGAAGCCATAAGCCCATCAATAAAAGAAACAACCGGGGTTTTACAGGATTTGACTTTGTCGGCCAAAGCCTGTGTGCCATCTACAGTTCCGCCAGGGGAGTCAATATAAAGGATAATACCAGAGATATTTGGGTGCTGGTCGGCATCCAAGACCCGGTTTCCAAGTGTGTCCATCCCTGCTGAGAGGACTCCACAATCCTGCTCGTCGTCCTTCATCAAAGGGCCACGGATGGGGATAATGGCTATGCTGCCCTGGGGTGCGTCGTCGAAAGTGGAGTATTTGCGGTTGGGGGAGGATGCGCTGATCGCATAAGGTAATGAATTCTTTTCTTCTCCATATTCGGCATCAGAAGATGATTCAAAATCGAGGCCGTTAATCAGTCCGGCAACAATACCTCCGTGAGCCATGGCGAAGCGGTGGTCTATGGCCCAAGCTGAGCGAAGGAGTGCGGAAAGGATGCGGAACTTCATTAAATTAAATTTTCAGCAATGATACAAGCTGAAAATCTACCCTGAAAGGACATAAAATGAAGGAAACAGCCTCTAAATTTTTATTTATACTGGAATCAGAGGCATTTGAATAAATTGAATTGTTGATGTAAGCTGTCCGGTGATTGTCAATTCTGAGCCGTTACGGTCGGAAGGATTGGCAGCGGAATCGAAATTAAAGTTAAAATTCAGGCTTTCGTTTGTATTTCCGATTAAGAAACAAGAGCCTTCACTGTTTTTAATGACAACCAGTACGTTGTTGTAAAAAATGAGTTTTGACAGTTTGGTGATTGAATCAGGATTTAAACCGGCAAGGAAGGCTGTAATTGTATGGTTGTAAAGAAAACCGGACCTGGTTTGAACCGTTTTGAATGTATGGCGAATGGATTCCGGTGCACATTCAATTTCGATGGTAGGATCTTCGCCGGAGTAAAAGATTGTTTTTCCCAGTACGGAATGAACGAGGGAAGCCGGGATGACGAAAAGAGCGGTATTTCCGCCAAGGGCAATTTGTTTTTGAATAGTTTTCATATGTGTTTTGGTTAATGGAATATTGTCCCTTTTCTGGACAATATTCCCAAGAATAATTATTTATTTTGGTTGTTTTCGTAGTGGATTATAGCTGGTGGGAGCAAATTGCCAACATCAGATAAGCTTACAAGCAAAAGATTTTCCAATTTGACAGAGAAATCCTTTGAGTAGGAAAATTTTGCGTTCTTGTTTACTGAACGGGAATAGTTTTTCTTGATGCTGTCAAATGGCCAAATATCTTCGGTAAAGCCAAAATTATTTTGAAAAGTGAGGATCGCATCCCGTTCGTTCATCAGGGTCATATAAAAGCTCACCATGTTGCGCATGAGAAATTTAGCCTGGTGTTCCATAAGTTTACCGAAAGAAATAATATCAGTTGGGGAAAGCTCCCAGCCATACCTATAAAAATCGTCCTGGGTAAGGATGATTTTAATTCTTTCAGCATATTTGCAAAATGCTTGTTTTTCGTAATAATTATTCTTTCGTCGAGAAGGTTTAACAAGGCATTTATGGAAGCGTTCGTTTATGTATTTATTTGAAGTAAAGTCGGCCGGGTTGCCATAATTGAGAACAATATATTGTTTTACATAAGTCTTTACCGGAAGTTCCAAGAAAAACATGAGAAAAGATTGTATTAAAGAATGTTGATGATTTTAGTATTGGCAATTTATGTGTGTGTGCTGACTCAGAGGCTAAAACCAGCCAAAAATCCACAATTCAGTATTTTTGCTATACGGTTTTGAAATACATGTATTGGGGACTTTTTTGCACAGTATTTTGAAATCGCGTTTTAATTCCGGTGATGGGTTTCTGACAAAGAAGACGAGGTTTTCCCATCCCCAATCGCTTTTTTTACCAAAACCGTAAACGGTATTTTCTTTTGGGTTTTTCAAATCTTCGTCGTCCCATTCTGCCATATCTTCCGGCCATGAAGGGATATCCTGAATTTTGAGAGCGTTCAAGACCTCATAGGCCTTTTTGACTGCGCTGAAACTGAGTGCCATATTTTCTGTTTGTTTAATTGTTTAAAAATCTTTTAAGAAATTGCTATTAAAAGCAAGGCTATAAAACCCAACCGTTCAGCAATTTGACAATTTCATATACTTCCTTGCCGGGGTTATTTGCAATTAGATCATCAATTTTTTTCAAGGGAATGGACAAGCCTGAAAAGCAGGTGCTTGAGAGCCAATTTCTTTTGTAGTCCATTTTATCAAGCAAGGTTATTTTCGTTTTGATTTTGGCATTATGGGTATCCACTTCTTTGAAAATCATTTTGAGCAGGCATCGGGCATCAGCCAGATCTTTATCTTTCAATTCATCCTGCAGGTTTCGGTATCTTTCAGGATCGACCCAGGACCTCCGTTTCCCGATTTCTTCGGAAGCCCAGTATTTTACGACCCTGAATCTAAAATTGTCTTTTTGTTCTGTGTTCATGGGATGGGATTAATATGGTTTTGTAACAGTAATCAGGATGACAAGTATTGAAGGGATGTGAATAGGGAAGCTTTTGCAAGTAGTTTCTCGTTGCGTGATCATAAAGCTATTTTTAAGGTAGTAGCTAAATCAATGATCTCATAATTCAGTGCTTTGGCCAGGGAGTGTTCCATGACGGCACCTTTACTTTGCCGCCAGTTATCGAGAAGGCAAATTTTGTCGCAGTTAGTTAGCAAGACGGTGATACATATTTTCATTGCCGTTTCCCAGGGTGTGGCAGGATCCACCAGTTTCATGGGGTTCACAACTTTATAACCGGCTGCTTTCAGGTGCGATTCAGCCTGGTTGAAATGGTACAGGGCTTCAAAGCGCTTCATGTTTGACACTTTCCCAGCTATATACACTTTTCCTATGCCTTTTGTCTGAGGGCTGGAAATTTGCTGAACAGTAAGAAGCTGCAACTTTTCAATTATTCCCGGTGCCATATCCAGAATAGCATCTGAAGAAATGCGATTCTGCAGAATATCCGTAAGGCCGTAAATAAGGGATTCTGTTTTCATTATTCACAGGTTTGTAAAATTTCTATGAGTTTTGGCATTTGGATGTTGGCATACGTGCCGGTATTCAAATTTTTGATAGTATGAATGACGTCATAGATTCCAGGCCCGGTTGATTCGCTCCCGATAACTTTGAAAGGGATGCCGTCTTTTGAAAAATCGCAGCCACAGAGTGACCAAACGAGTTGGTTCCCAAATTTTGGTTTGTGCAGAATTTTGGCTGTCATATTTTATCTTATTTTTTTTTGCCACGTAGGATATATATTTTGCCAACTACACAAACTACAACAACTACAACTGTTAACATGCTGATTTACAATTGATAAATCACTTAGATAGAAACTAAAACTACTCATTATTTATATTTTTGTAGTTTAAAGTAGAAATTGTAGTTCTGTGTAGTTAGTTTTTAGCTGTTTGTAGTTGCGGTAAGTGGTTGATAGTTAGTTGTATAAATGCCTGTAGTTGGTGTAGTTGATGTAGTTGATGTTTTCATGTCAATCTGAGGATATTTATTTATTTTAGGTGGGCAAAAGATCTGACACATTTTCTTTAGGCTTTTCTTCTTCTGGCTCAACCATATTACTTGACAGATTGATTTCCAGTTTATCATATTCGAAAGCCATTGCGGTTGTCACTTTTCGCTTTTTCAGTGTATCGCCGTTAAGCTGATGAATATCCTCAACAATACGACCGTTATCCTCGACCCTGAAGGAGACTGATAATTTTTTCCCCAAATACTCTTTGCTATGTTGCAAGTAATACTCAAGGGTTTTAAGAGGAAGTATGTTTTCCCTGCTTTTATTTCCATGGACCCTATAAAGCTGAAAAAGCCGGCTATGATTGATATAGATCACATTTTTTGCCTCTAACCACTGCGCATCCATGGTATCCGTTTTTAACCGGTCCACACAATCGATCCGAAAATCTACGTCCTCTTTAATAAGCCCATCATTGGCCAAAAACTCAACAATGCTCCAAAAGATGGAAAGTTCGTTGCTCTTTTTTGTTTCCTGGTTCTGGCTAACAATAAGGTTGCTGGCAGCTTTAACAAGTGAATCTTCGGTAAAAGGTACTTTGATGCGGTGCATCAGGGTTCGGTAGGAGGCGATGATAATTATCCAGTTGCGGAAAATCCGGTCTTCGATTATGGCTTTGCCTAAAAGTGTGATAAGGTGCTTTGATGCTTGCTGATAACTTTCCATGAAATTGGCGATGAATTCATGACGAAGGCTGAGGATTTCGTGCGTGATATGAGTGAGTCCTGTTTTTTCAATTTCTTTCAGGGTGTTAAAATCAAGTTTCTCCCGGTCAGAATATTCAACTTTTGTGAAGCTGAGGAATATCAGCCTGGAGAAAAGGGCAATATCAGCAGTAGGCATTTCCTGCCCTGAAAGGATAATGCTGCAATCCACGTTGCTGGTTTCATTTCTCTTATTTTGTTCCATATTTTTTCGTGTACGCCCCATGCCGTCCCAGAGGCCTTTGAGGTATTCTATTTTCTCGAACTCAACATTGTTTTTGTATTCGTCGATATGGCAAAAAGCATTTGAGAACATCCCAACATGATCTGCCAGGGCTGGGCGTGTGGTGTTGGTAAGGTTCAGTCCTTTCGCCTGGTTGCCAAAAAACTGCAACATGCTGATTGCAAGTTCTGTTTTTCCGGCGCCTTTGGGGCCGAACAAGTTGAGTATTGGAAAAAACCCGAAGAGTTTAAAAATATGGTCGCGGAAAAGGGTAGCCATGTAGAAACAGATTCCAAACATGGCGTTATCCCCAAACACCTGCATTAGTTTAATGGTATAATCGTTCAACGAAATGGTTCCATCACCGAAGCAGAACCGGCGCTCGTTCACAAAAAGGGAATCTTCACCCTTATACACCGTGGAACTTGCAGGCAGGTAGAAATTCTCATTGTTGAATTTTACAATACCGTTGGCATCGCTAAGGCTGAATGATTGGTTAAAAATGCCGTTGCACCAAGCCCAGAATCCTTGTTTTTGCCATCCAAGCTGAGTGATCTCGAAGCAAGAATCTGTTTTTTCATACAGATAGCGTTTCAGCTTGTTCAACTCCGTTTCCGAGGCTTCAAACAGGAAGTTTCCAAGGCTTTCCACGCGAAGGCGGAAGGAAGCCAGTCCGATAAGGTCTTTTTGAAGAAGTTCAATGACCTGTGAAAAACCGAACTCATTCGTGATTTTGTAAAGTCGTTTGGCATTCTGTACGCTGCTGATATGAAAAAGAGGTTCCATAACGAAGTTAGTACCCCTGATTACCCCTTGTTTTGTTTTAAAATAGTAGCAATTTTCATCTTTATAAAAGCCATATTTCTCAAAATCGCTGAGAAGTATGTTGTCAGGGATTTTCCATCCTTCTTCTTTAACCGGAGTTTTTTCGGTATTGCAGGATCTGAGGGCATCCTGCCAGGCTTTTTTGGGTTTTATCAACTTGGCAAGCTGTTCGATATAAACTTCATGGCTCGAAGCGGGGAGTGAGGAAATAATCTGGGCAAAATTCCCAATGATCCTGCTTTTCAGGTCAGGGTTTTGCGCTTTTGGGATGTGTTCCGTTACCTTCCAGATGATATAATCCTTCAGGGTTGCTTTCACGAACAGGTCAAATTGATTTTCGTTGGTAAAAAAGCTGTCGGGGTCAGTCTTTTCCTGTTTTATCTCTTTCTCTTCAATTATTTTTTCTACGACAAGATATTCTGAAATCCGGCAAGATGTGGGCAATTCGACAATATTGACAAAAAGGCCTGCAGCAATCAGCAGCTCTGATGATCGGTCCACGGCTTTTTTACCTGCTTTGTCACTGTCGCCGATAACGGTTACAGAAGAGCAAATTTGCTTTATAGCTGTAATTTGTCCGGGAGTAAGTGTTGTACCGCAAGAGCCCACTGTGTTGAGCTTGCCGATCTGGTGCAGACGGATCACATCGGGGTTTCCTTCTACCAGGTAGATGAAGCCTTTTTCTCTGGCATGACGTTTTGCAAAATTTAGCCCATACAGGATTTCCCCTTTTGTATAAGCTACAGTTTCATGAGAGTTAAAATACTTTGGGGCATCGGCAGCTCCTGAGAAATCACGGCCTGTAAATGCAGAAATGCGTCCACGGCTGTCGTGAACAGGGAAGATAATGCGGTTGCGGAAATAGTCGAATATTTTGTTTTTGCTTTCGGTAAGAAGCCCTGCTTCCAGAAGTATTTCTTCTCGTATGCATTGGGTGACAGCCCACTTTCGCAAGTTGTCCCAGCCTTCAGGTGCGAACCCGATACGGAACTGGCCAATGGTTTCCTCATCCCATCGTGAAAGTACATAGTGCAGTGCTTTTGCATTCTCCGGTTGCCGGAGGTTTTCTTCAAACCATTTGCAAGCCATTTCATTTGCAATCTTTATTCCTTCCAACTTCCGGTATTGCTCCAGGCCGGCTTCGCTTTGCTCTACTTTAGGAATGGCAATATGATGGTCTTTGGCTATTTTTATTACAGCATCGGCAAATTCGAGTTTTCCGTGCTGCATCACGAAGCTGATGGCATCGCCTGCAGCACCACACCCAAAACATTTAAAGATGTTTTTAGCCGGATTTACTGAAAAAGAAGGCGTTCGCTCGTTGTGCAGCGGACAGCATGCGGAGTAACTGGCACCCTTTTGTTTTAAAGGGACATACCTGGATAGTACGGTGACAATATCAAGGTTTTGGACACTATCGAGGGTGGAAGTGTGGAGCACAGGGGGAGTTATGAGATGTGAGTTATAAGTTATGGGGGGCGAAATTTTGTTATGGATTTTGAATTCATTATGATTCCAGGACACGGTTTAATAACCCTATCAGAAGGAATGAAAAAGTTGAAAAGTTTGAGTACCCTGTTTTTGTTTGACATAAACATTACAGGTTTTGGTTACCCGGTTTTGTGCCGAAAACAAAGTTTGTATTACATTACTATTGATTCGGTGGTTCTTCGTGTCTATTAATCATAACTGAAAGAGTTTTGAATTGCTTACAAATGCGAATTCATAACCAAATCAGGTTATCAACCTACAGATTGGCTGTTTGGTGAGAGGGGTGTTTAATGGATGGGATAATCGCCCTGAGTTCTGGTCCCAAAACCAGCACCTGGTTTGCCAGTTCCGGGAGTGATTGTTTTGTTGTGTCAGAACATATCGTTTGAGATGTTCTAAAGCATTGAATTTGCGGATGGTTTTGTAAAAGCCTTCCTGAAAGCCGACTTTTCCCACATATTTGCGCAGATCGGTTTGGATGTAATCTGTCATTTCAGCTTCACAGAATTTACCGGCAGTATTCCTGCTCCAGAAAAAGACATTTGATTTTAGTAAAAGGGCTATATACCAGAAGCCAACGGGATTAACGAGGTATGCCTGCATTATCAGTCCTCCATGTTTTTGAGTACGGCTTCGCATTGATCCACCAGTGAAATAAGGGTATTGATTTCCTTATTGAAAGCATCAATTTCTGATAGGTTGGGGGTTTGGTCGCGAAGCATCATTAAATTAGTTGCAGCGATTTCCAGATATTTTTTATTTATGGAAATAAGCGGGATGGACCC
>CAJAXK010000338.1 GCA_903946925.1 uncultured Bacteroidales bacterium
CAAGCTGCCGAAAATGCCGAAAGTTAAATTTAACTTTTATTGGATTTATGGTGTGCTGGGAGTAATCTTGTTTGCACTCAATTTCAATAAAATGGGAGCTGCCCCAAAAGAAGTAGGATGGGGCGAACTAAAAGGGATGCTCGAAAACCAGGAAATCGACAAAATACTTTTGGTAAACAAAGAGCAAGCCGAAATATTTATTAAAAAGGACAAACTTGCTTTGCCTAAATTCAAGGATGTTAAGCCGGTGAATTCCTTAGCGGCACCTGCCCCACATTATGTTTATCAAATTGGTTCGGTAGAAACATTTGAAAAGGATGTGCGCGAAGCCCAGGTAAATATAACACCTCCTATTTATGTGAAAAACGAAACCCGCAAGAATTGGGGAGGCGACATTTTATCATGGATACTGCCAATTGTTGTACTTGTTGGGCTTTGGTTTTTGATTATGCGCATGATGACAAAAGGTGGTGGCGGTGGAGGCCAAATATTTAATATTGGCAAATCGAAGGCCCAGCTTTTTGATAAAGATACCATGGTTTCGCTCAATTTCAACGATGTTGCAGGTTTGGAAGAAGCCAAAGTGGAGGTTATGGAAATTGTGGAGTTCCTCAAGAACCCGAAAAAATATACCGATTTAGGTGGCAAAATCCCCAAAGGTGCTTTGCTGGTCGGCCCTCCGGGAACAGGAAAAACCTTATTGGCCAAAGCGGTTGCCGGCGAAGCAAAGGTTCCTTTCTTTTCGCTTTCGGGTTCCGATTTTGTCGAAATGTTTGTTGGTGTTGGAGCCTCGCGTGTCCGTGACCTTTTTAAGCAAGCCAAGGAGAAATCACCAGCCATAATTTTTATTGATGAAATTGATGCCGTTGGCCGCGCCCGTGGCCGCAGTGCAATGACCGGTGGCAACGACGAGCGTGAAAACACACTTAATCAGTTGCTTACCGAAATGGATGGTTTCCAAACCAATGCAGGCGTAATTATTCTTGCTGCAACTAACCGTGCCGATGTATTGGATAGGGCATTGCTTAGGGCTGGCCGTTTCGACAGGCAGATTTACATCGAACTTCCCGATTTGGAAGAAAGAAAAGCAATATTTAAAGTTCACATGCGCAACCTGAAAATGGACGATACTGCCAATGTGGAATTCCTTGCAAAGCAGACACCTGGTTTTTCGGGCGCCGACATTGCAAATGCTTGCAACGAAGCTGCTTTGATAGCTGCACGTAGCGACAAGAAAATGATTGGGAAACAGGATTTCCTCGATGCCATTGACCGTATAGTTGGTGGACTGGAAAAACGGAATAAAATTATTTCGCAACACGAAAAGAAAGTGATTGCTTACCACGAATCGGGCCATGCCGCTGTAAGTTGGCTGCTCGAACATGCTCACCCGCTGGTAAAAGTTACCATTGTTCCCCGTGGCAGGGCATTAGGGGCAGCTTGGTATTTGCCCGACGAGAGGCAAATCACCACGTATGAACAGATGATTGATGAATTGGTTGCTACTTTGGGCGGAAGGGCTGCCGAAGATATTGTGTTCGGAAAAATTTCGACTGGTGCATTAAACGATTTGGAAAAAGTTACCAAACAAGCGTATGCCATGGTTGCCTTTTATGGCCTGAACAAAAAAATTGGCAACATCAGTTATTACGATTCTTCAGGACAAAACGAATACTCGTTTTCAAAACCATTCAGCGAAGAAACTGCTCGGATTATTGATGATGAAATACACAAAATGGTGGAAGAGTGTTATTCAAAAGCAAAACAATTGTTGACGGATAACCGCGAAAAACTCAACCAGTTGGCAGAAATTCTTTTGTCGAAAGAAGTGATTTTCAGGGAGGATTTGGAGAAAATTTTCGGCAAACGCCTTTTCGACGACCATAACCACGTTATGATCAATGGCAATGGCGATACAAACGAGGAAAGGACAGGGAAGGCTCTACCCGAAATAGCTATACCAACACCGGAAAAGCTGGACGAACCTGAATTGCCTGCCGCTTCGTAGTAACCTCAAATTTTTTTTGGTTGCTTATATGAATATTTGTTTAAATTTACCCTGTTTTTGCCACGGCAAAACAGGGTAAATAATTGTAAATAAACCATGGAAGAAAGTACATCACGTGAGAAGCTACTTAAAAAGGTGCGTCATGCGTTAATATATAAAACTGACAACCCTTACCCCCGGGTAGATTTTGACTCTCCTATCTATAAGCCATTAAATGATACCGCAGATGTAAACTTTGCGCAAGAGTTTACAAAAGTAGGAGGGGTTTTTATTTATTGTGAAGACGAAACCGAAGTTGTAAGCACATTGGCTGCACTTCATGTTGAGTGCGATTGGCACAATATTTACTGTGCCGAGCCCGAAATACAGTACATGCTTACCCAAGCGGGCGTACCTTTCGAATCGGATGAACAAGGACTTATAGGTTTGGATGTCGGGATTACAAGCTGCGAATTTGTTATTGCCAGGTTGGGCAGCATAATGGTATCGTCAAAAAACAGCCGCCGTTTAAACGTTTATCCCGAAACGCATGTTGTAATTGCTTATGTTGACCAATTGGTTGATGACTTAAAAGATGCATTTGAAGCCATACATACCAAGTATTCGGGCAAGATTCCTTCTTTGGTTTCAGTAATTACTGGCCCAAGCCGTACTGCCGACATCGAAAAAACCTTGGTAATGGGCGCACATGGCCCAAAACAACTCTTTCTTATTTTGGTTGAAAAACCTTTGGTTGAAGAGGAAATTTAAAGCCTATTTTATGTCCGATAATTGGGTATCAATATTCAGCACCAACCAGCTATACGAAGCCGAAATGGCCAAGGATATGTTAGCCGACAATTCAATTGAGTGCGTTATTATGAACAAACAGGATTCAACCTATCATTTCGGCGAAATTGAGGTGCTTGTGCCTTTTGCCGAAGTGCTTAAGGCAAAACATTTAATACAGGAATTTAAGGGTGAATAATTTTGCACAGCGCACACTAACCGGCTTTTTATTTGTGGTGGTTATGATTGGCTCCATAGTTTTGGGGCAAACGGTATTCTCTGTTTTATTGCTTATTATAACAGTTTTAAGCCTCAACGAGTATGTGAACATTGTATCCAACGATAAAAATCAACCGGCACTTTTACCAACCATGGTCGCTGGAAGCTTGGGTTACACCCTTCTTGCTTCAAATGCAATGGGGTTAATATCTGCTGAATGGCTTTTTTTGATTGTACCGATTTTATTTATTCTCATTATTATAGAGTTATGGCGTAACAAACCTTTTCCTTTCAACAATATTGCCTCAAGTTGGCTGGGGATTATTTATATTTCAGTGCCATTTGGTTTGATGATGTATTTCTTTGATCCTGTTATTTTATCGGGGACTAAACATTACGGCCTTGTTTTAGGGTTTTTGATTATTCTGTGGCTTAACGACACCGGAGCATATTTGGTTGGTTCAGCAATAGGCAAACACAAGCTTTTTGAGCGTATTTCGCCTGGTAAAACCTGGGAAGGAAGTGCCGGCGGTGCTTTTTTTGCCATGCTTACAGCTTATGGGTTATCTTTCATCTTCGTTCAATTGGGAATGGTGCAATGGATTATATTGGCAGTAATAACAGTGGTTTTTGGTACCCTTGGCGATTTGGCCGAATCGATGTTGAAACGCAGCCTTGGAATCAAAGATTCGGGCAATATTTTGCGTGGGCATGGTGGAATGTTAGATCGATTTGATGCAGTTTTGCTTTCCGCACCATTTGTATTCGTATATTTGGCACTCTTTTGCCGATAATTAATACCGCGAACAAAATGAAAATACACAAAGAAGGATATAATAGTATTGCGGTTGCCTCGGCTGTAATCGTAGCTTTAGTGGTTGCCACAAACTATGTTTTCCCTAAACTTACAGTTTTTCACTATTTGGGATATACCGCACTTTTTGTTTTCTGGATTATAGTGGTAAGGTTTTTCAGGATGCCATTCCGCGAACTTGTGCAGGACACAGATATAGTGCTTTGTCCCGCTGACGGAACGATAGTAACAATTGAAGAAGTTTTTGTTGATGAATTTTTTAATGATAAAAGGCTGCAGGTTTCCGTTTTCATGTCGCCTAATAATGTACATGTTAACCGTTACCCTGTTTCAGGTAAAATAACCTACACCAAATATTGGCCTGGCTCATTCTTGGTAGCATGGCACCCAAAGTCGTCAACCGAAAACGAAAGAAACACCGTAGTAGTTGACAACCAAATACATGGCTCGATTATGGTTCGGCAAATTGCAGGGGCAATGGCGCGCCGGATTGTTTGCTATTCGAAAGCTGGTGAAAGGATTGAGCAAGGGCGCGAATTAGGTTTTATAAAGTTTGGGAGCAGGGTTGACCTCTTTTTGCCTTTAAATGCCGAAGTTCTTGTTTCGTTAGAGGAAAAAGTCCAGGGCGGCATTACTTCCATCGCAAGATTAGGCTCAAAATAGGATTTGTTTCTAAACTTGTTAGGGCCAAAAAAATGTACGGTTTGCTGACTTAGATTTACTATTTGTTTCCAATGGATTATATCTTTCGTACATAGTACATTGTCCCTCGTAAATAAAACTTGACATTGTGAACAGGGGCAAAACACAAGAAAATCTTTAACATCTTTTTAACACACGTAAAGCTTGTGAGTTATAATATCCTGCCTACATTTGCAGTATAAATTTTAACCCACTAATAACTTATACCTATGAAAAAAATTGCTCTTGTAATTTCATTGATCGCTTTGGTTTTTGCTTTTACTGTTAACTCAGCATCAG
>CAJAXK010000339.1 GCA_903946925.1 uncultured Bacteroidales bacterium
ACTTTACAACAAGATCCAAACAGTATGCAAGCCATGCAGGAATCAGTAAATTTTGTGGCCTTATATCGGGAGCATTTCCTGAATTTGCCTGTGGTTGTTGGTGCTTCTGGTGCAATTTATGGATTGTTGTTAGCTTTTGGAATGTTGTTCCCCAATTCATTGATTTATGTTTACTTTTTCATTCCAATGAAAGCCAAATGGTTTGTAATTATTTTTGGCGCAATCGAATTGTTTTCAGGCTTTTGGGACCAAAACAGCAATGTAGCGCATTTTGCCCATCTCGGAGGGATGATTTTTGGCTTTTTCCTTATAATGTATTGGAAAAAGAAAGAAAACCGGCATCGCACAAATCATTGGCAATAGACAAGTTCGTTCTACAATTTCCTGACTTTCATTTTTGTACCTAGAGAAATACATTTTAAATCAGAACCCATAACATCATGTATTACAATCAATCAGCAGGCGACAAGCTAAAAAGTATGTTACAGATGCAGCCAGCATTGACAAGGCTTGTTATGATCAATATCGGGGTTTGGTTTTTGCTAGCCCTTGTGCAGGTTGCAGGCTTTCTGTCCGCTCCTGCCGATTTACGTGGCGATTTGGTTTGGCTCGAAAGCGTTCTCAAATGGATTGGCGTGCCAGCTTCTGTACCCGTTTTACTTCAAAAACCATGGACAATTATTACCTATATGTTTGTGCAAGAAGGTTTTTGGCATTTATTTTTTAATATGATCTGGTTGTACTGGTTTGGTAAAATTTTTATGGAATTTATGCCTGGCAATAAAATCTACTTTATTTACTTTATTGGTGGCATTTCCGGGGCATCGACTTTTATACTTGCTTACAATGTTTTTCCTGTTTTTGAGCAATCGGTTTTTACAGCAACCACAATTGGTGCATCGGCATCGGTTTTGGCAATAACAGTTGCAACTGCGGTTTTAGTGCCAGCCTATTCAGTCAATTTAATGTTTATTGGTCCAGTAAAGATTAAATATATTGCACTTTTTACCATAGTGCTTGATGTTCTTATGATCAAATCTGGCAACTCTGGCGGGCACTTTGCACATTTAGGAGGAGCAATTTCTGGAGCTTTGTTTATCCTTTTGATAAGACACAATTGGGTGCAACAATTTGGTTCCCTGAATTTTAATTTAGGAAATCTCAACCCATTTAAGCCCAAGCCTTTAAAAAAAGTTTATGGAAAAGGCAAACCTTTAAGCGATGAGGAATACAATAAGCTAAAAGTGAAAAAGCAAGAAAAGATAGACAAAATACTTGACAAAATATCAAGCAGTGGCTATTCAAGCCTTTCGGCAGAAGAAAAAGCTATACTCTTTAAAAGTAGCAATAACCTGTAAATCAATTTAATAACGTTTCAATTCATCTTTTTTAAGTGGCAACCACAAAAAAGAAACCAGCAAAAAAAGCAAAGGGGAAATCTTCTTTGGCAACCAAATTTATGGTTGTGGTTAACCTCGTTTTTGTTGCCCTGCTGCTAAGTTCATATTTATCGCTTTATATTTCGCCGGAACTCTTCTGGCCCATTGCATTTTCGGGGCTAGCATACCCTGTATTCCTAATTTTCAATTTGTTTTTTGTGCTTTTTTGGATTGGTTTTTTTAAAAAATATTTCTTATTGTCATTGATAACCATATTGTTGGGATATAATCAAATCAAAACATTTTACAATTTTTCAGGTTCAGGGCCAAAACTTTCTTTTGGGAATACCATCAAAGTCATGACTTACAACGTTAGGCTATTCGACCTTTACAATTGGCGAAACGATTCAAGTAAATTGACAAGGAATGCCATATTTGGTTTAATTGATACGGAATCTACTGATATACTGTGCCTTCAGGAATATTATAGTGGGGCTGGAAAAGGTGCTGATTTTGCCGATACCATTTCTTTAAAATCGGGATATAAATACCGCAGCGTTGAACTTTTCAATAAAAATAAAGCTGGCTTACCTTATGGACTTGCAATTTTCAGTAAATACCCAATCGTAAAAACAGAGAAAATATCATTTGCAAACAGCAAGGTCAATTTCTGCCAATCCTGCGATGTCCGGATTGGAAAAGATACGATAAGGGTGTTAAACATGCACCTCGAATCTATTAAGTTTGGAAAGGAAGATTATAATTTTGTTAACGAAATTACCAATTCCACAACTGCAAATGAGGGTATCAAAAAAGGTTCGACCGCTATAATTGGCAAAATGCGCGATGCATACATAAAACGCGTTTCGCAAATTGAAACTGTTGCCGAATTTGTAAAAAAATCTCCCTATCCGGTAATCCTCATTGGCGATTTCAACGATACACCCGTTTCTTACTGTTACAAACAGATTGAAAATGAATTGATTGATACTTTTGTGGAAGCAGGAAAAGGATTTGGGCAAACCCATACGCAAACACTTCCCATGCTCAGGCTCGATTATATTTTTCACTCAAATGAGCTAAAAACTGTAGAACATAAAATAATAGATAAGGATTATTCTGACCATTTTCCGGTTGTGGTAAGCCTTTCTTTACCCGAATAATATGCATCGCAAAACTTCTTTTGTGAAACTTTTTACCCAATGCTTCAATGAAATTTAAGCTCACTTCCGAATACGTTCCAACCGGCGACCAACCCGAAGCTATACGGCAATTGGCCGAAGGTGTGGAAAGAGGTGATGCCGCCCAGGTATTATTGGGTGTAACCGGTTCCGGAAAAACGTTTTCTATTGCCAACCTTATCCAAAAGGTTCAACGGCCAACCTTGGTACTGAGCCACAATAAAACCTTGGCGGCCCAACTTTACAGCGAGTTCAAACAGTTTTTCCCTGAAAATGCTGTAGAGTTTTTTATTTCTTATTACGATTATTATCAACCAGAGGCTTTTATCCCTGTTACCAATACTTATATCGAAAAGGATCTTTCGATAAATGAAGAGATAGAGAAATTAAGGCTTAGCGCTACTTCTGCGTTACTTTCCGGTCGCCGTGATGTTATAGTAGTCGCTTCTGTTTCATGTATTTATGGAATTGGGAATCCAGATGATTTCAACAGCAAAGTGATACATATCACCAATGGCGACAAATTGAGTAGGAATAAGTTGTTATACGCCCTTGTTGAGAGTTTGTATTCGCGCAATGAGTTTGATCTTACACGTGGTAAATTCAGGGTAAAAGGCGATACTATTGATGTTTTTCCCGCATCGGCAGACATTGCTTACCGTATCATTTTTTTTGGCGACGAAATTGAAAGCTTAGCTTCATTCGATCCATTGAATGGGTTGACAATTGAAAGCCTGAACGAAATCACGATTTTTCCGGCCAATATTTTTGTTACTTCAAAGGAAAAAATGAAGGAAGCTATATGGGAAATCCAATCCGATATGGTTAAGCAAGTGGATTATTTTAAAGAAATTGGGCGGCACCTGGAAGCAAAAAGGCTTGAAGAAAGGGTTACCTATGATATTGAAATGATGCGTGAGCTTGGCTATTGTTCTGGGATTGAAAACTATAGCCGATATTTCGATGGAAGGGTTTCAGGTTCCAGGCCTTTTTGCCTGATTGATTTTTTCCCATCCGATTTCCTGATGGTTATTGATGAAAGCCATGCCACAGTTCCTCAAATCAGGGCTATGTATGGTGGCGACCGTTCGCGAAAGCAAAACTTAGTTGAATATGGATTCAGGCTACCATCTGCATTGGATAACCGCCCGTTAAAGTTCGAAGAGTTCGAAACTTTGTTAGGGCAAATAATTTATGTAAGTGCCACACCTTCCGATTATGAGCTTAACCAATCGCAAGGAATTGTTGTTGAACAGCTTATCAGGCCAACCGGCTTGTTGGATCCACAAATAGAAGTAAAACCAAGCCTAAACCAAATTGATGATTTATTGAACGAAATTGAACTGCGTACCGTAAAACATGAGCGGATTTTGGTTACCACGCTTACAAAACGGATGGCTGAGGAACTTTCGAAATACATGTTGCGCTTAGGCATAAGTTGCAAATATATACACTCAGAAGTCGAAACGCTTGATAGGATCGAGAT
>CAJAXK010000340.1 GCA_903946925.1 uncultured Bacteroidales bacterium
CATTTCGGAAACCAACTGTCGGACAATGGAAATATGTTCCGAAATTTCTTTGATATTCTGCATTTGGCTGTTAGATAACTTTACAAATGTTTTATTATCAAGCACTTCCTTTAACCCCTTTACATTTTCGATAAGCGTGTTTTGATAACGGATTGCCGTAGGGATAATATGGTTGTGCGAAAGGTCGCCAATAATCCTCGATTCGATCTGGATTTTTTTGATGTAGTTTTCAAGATCAATTTCATATCGTGCCAACACCTCACGTTTTGAAAGGACCCCATGATCTTCAAACATTTGGATTGTTGACTCATTTGTCATCACTTTTAAGGCCTCCGGTGTTGAGGAAACATTGGCTAAACCGCGCGCAATTGCCTCTGTTATCCATTCATCGCCATAACTGTTGCCTTCAAACCGAATCCGTTTTGATTCTTTGATATAACGCCGCAATATTTTGTAAATGGCGTCCTCTTTATTCAAACCATTTTCGGTCAAGGCATCAACCTCTGAACGGAATATTTTGAGTTGTTCAGCTAATGCCAGGTTTAATGCAATCATTGGTTTTGCACAATTTGCCGATGAACCAACTGCCCTGAATTCAAATTTATTTCCTGTAAATGCAAAAGGGGAAGTACGGTTACGGTCGGTATTGTCAAGAAAAATTTCAGGGATTTTAGGGATATTTACAGAAAATTCTTCCGCTACCCCTTCGACTTGATTCATATTTGTGCCACTTTTTTCGATTTCATCGAGCATAAGTGACAATTGAGAACCAATAAACACCGACATAATAGCCGGTGGTGCTTCATGCGCTCCAAGCCTTAGGTCGTTACCAGCCGATGCAATCACTGAACGAATTAAACCGGAATGAACATCAACCGCTTTGATAATGTTAACAAGGAATGTCAAAAAACGGAGATTCGATTTGGGCGTTTTGCCCGGCGACAGCAGGTTTTCACCAGTATTGGTCATCAGCGACCAGTTATTGTGCTTACCCGAACCGTTTACGCCTTGGTATGGTTTCTCATGAAGCAACAAAGTGAGGTGGTGTCGTTTTGCTACTTTTTCGAGAATATGCATCAGCAATTGGTTGTGGTCCACTGCAATATTTGCTTCTTCAAATACAGGCGCACATTCGTATTGGCTTGGAGCTACTTCATTATGCCTGGTTTTTACAGGTATTCCCAAGCGGTAGGCTTCATATTCAAACTCGCGCATGAAATCCATCACACTTTCGGGAATGGTGCCAAAATAATGATCCGAAAGTTGCTGATCTTTTGCGGAAGCATGGCCGAAGAGAGTCCGTCCCGATAAGGCCATATCTGGTCGCGCATGGTAAATTGCGGTATCAACCAGAAAATACTCTTGTTCCCAGCCCAAAGTTGCAACTACTTTTGATGTTGACCTGTCGAAGTATTTACAAACTGCGGTTGCTTCTTTGTCCAACGAGTGCAAAGCCTTGAGCATAGGTGTTTTATAATCGAGGGCTTCGCCTGTGTAGGAAATAAAAATAGTTGGGATACACAAGGTATCGTCCATTATGAAAGCAGTTGAAGTAGGATCCCATGCCGTATATCCACGGGCTTCGAAAGTATTGCGTATTCCGCCGCTTGGAAAACTTGAAGCGTCAGGTTCCTGTTGTTTGAGTTCGCCAGCGCCAAAATGCTCTATCGCTTTCCCTTCGGCTGTTGGTGAAAGGAAGGAATCGTGTTTTTCGGCGGTTGCGCCTGTAAGCGGATGGAACCAATGTGTATAATGGGTAGCACCTTTCGAAATCGCCCATGATTTAATTGCAGTTGCAACCTGATCGGCGATGCGGCGGTCAATTTTTTCACCCTTGTTTATTACATTTTGTAACTGCTGAAATGCTTCCTTTGAAAGGTATTGGCGCATAACAGCCTGGTTAAATGTATTTTCGCCAAAATAATCGGAAACATTTCCATGCATTTCGATGGTACGCTTTGGCCGCGAGATAGCTAATTCAAGGGCTTTAAACCTGATGTTCGACATGAGTATTATTGTTTATTTTTTGAAAGGCAAAAATACCTAATTATCTTTGCGGCAAAGGTATTGGAAGCATTATTTTTTAGCAAAGGCAAATTTTCATTATTTCCTTTTTCGCAAAATCCATAAACCAACAAATGTATATAAACCGTTGATTATCAATAATTCAAATCCGAATTTATATCCATTCAATAATTGCACCGAATATTCGCTAAGCAGCCAGCAAAAAATCGGGGAACTAACGGCCAAATAGGGTACAAATTTATCTTTAACCTGGAATTTGGTAAAAAGTCCAAATGCGTATAGCCCAAGCAGCGGGCCGTAAGTATAGCCAGCAACCGTGAATAGCTTATCAATAACAGCCCTGTCGTTTATTGCCCTGAAAAGCACAATTACAAGCAATAAAAGAAATGCAAATGAAAGATGTACCAAATAGCGCATCCGTTTTTTCCGCTCTTCGCTCAAATCAGCCCGTTTATCCAAGCCAAGAAAATCAATTGAAAATGAAGTTGTTAGTGAGGTCAATGCGCCATCAGCACTTGGGTATGCGGCCGAAATCAAACCAATAATAAATACCAAACCTGCCAAAGGACCAAGGTATTTAATTGCAATCATGGGAAAAAGATCATCGGTCCGTGCGGGTATTTCAATGCCGTGTTTGCTTGAATAAATATATAAAACTGCGCCTAAAAACAGGAACATCAGGTTTACAAAAACCAGCACAAAGCTAAAGGAAAACATATTTTTCTGTGCATCGCCTATATTGCGGCAACTCAGGTTTTTTTGCATCATTTCCTGATCTAGCCCGGTCATAACGATAGAAATAAATGCCCCGCTCAATATTTGCTTCACAAAAAACTGTTTGCTATGCCAGTCGGTAACAAGCATATTTGAATAGTCGCTGTTCCAAACACTCGAAAGCAATTGACGGAAATCGAACTGTAAATCCTTGCTTATCAGATAAATTGAAAGCCCGACTGCAAGCAACATAAATGTGGTTTGTAAAGTATCGGTCCAGATTATCGTTTTAATACCACCTTTCAAGGTGTACATGATGATGAGAGCGATAAAAATACTCACCGTAACGATAAACGGGATATTCCAGGCATCAAAAACAAATACTTGCAATACGTTAACAACCAAAAACATACGGAATGAAGCCCCAATTGTCCTGGAAAGCTGGAAGAAAAATGCACCCGTTTTATACGACCAAAACCCAAAACGCTGTTCCAGATACGAATAGATGGATGTGAGGTTGAGCCTGTAGTACATTGGCATAAGGACAGTTGCAATTACTGTATAACCAATCAAATAACCGGCAACCACCAGCAAGTAGCTGAACTGCGTTGCACCAACCCATCCGGGAACCGACATAAATGTAACCCCCGAAAGTGATGCACCTATCATGCCATAGGCAACCACAAACCATGGAGAAGATTTATTCCCGATATAAAATGAATCGCTATTAGCTTTACGAGTGGTTATCCAGGTAACTGCAAACAGCAATACCGTGTAAGCCAAAAAACTGATAAAAATAAGAGTTGGTGTCAAATTACTATTTCCTTATTATATTGTTTTACATTTATTTAAGATAGTCTACCCAAAGTTTTGACTAAATATTTTGTTGGACAAATTCAGCAAATGAAATCAGGTCAGGAAACGCAAAATCAAGGATTCCGGAACACTGAAAAGCAACATCTTTATCCGAACCAACCAATACTGTTACCATTCCCAGTCTGTGTCCAAAAAGGATGTCGGAATAGGTATCGCCAACCATAATGCTTTTTTTAAAATTAATGGCTGGGAACTGCTTCCTTGCTTTCAACCCCATACCTATGGCGGGTTTGCGGGTAAAACTTCGGGTATTTTTTAAATCGGGACTGTAAAAAACCGAATCTATCCTACCCCCAGATGCCCTGACTTCTTCAAGCATTTTATCATGAATGATGCTGAGTTGGACGTTTGTCATAAGTCCCCTGCCAATTCCTTGTTGATTGGTAACAACCACAATTGGGTTGAAAATACCAGCAAATATTGCCAAGCTTTTGGTAACTCCCGCAATGAATACAAAATCATCCGGTTTTTTAACATAATCGCCAGGGAATCTTTCATTTAAGACCCCGTCCCTATCCAAAAACAACGACCAACCTTCCTCAATTTTAAGTTTTCGCATCATAGTTTTTGGATGTTTATTAAGTTTTGAGCTTTGATATAATCTTCTGGGATCCCCATATCGAGAAAAAAAGCATCCGTTTCGTAAGCCTGCATTTTTAATGAAGTAAAGGATTTCTTAAACACATCATTCTCCAACGAAAACTTTTTTTCGGTGAATCCCTCCATTACATTCTTGTTAATCAGATAAATACCCCCATTTATCAACCCCGCTCCTATTTTCGGGTCTTTTTCCTTAAAATCGGTAATTGAACCATTTTTATCAACTGCAACAGTTCCATACCGTTGTGATTCAAGCATTTGCTTTACAGCAATAGTTATATCGGCAGAGTTTGCATCGTGTGTTGCCAGCATTTGTCTTAGATCAGGAACAAAATAAGTATCCCCGTTTATCACAAAAGCATTTTTTCCAGTAACCAGGTTCATTGCCAATTTAATTGCACCACCGGTTCCCAAAGGCTCGTTTTCAACAGCGTATTCAATTTCAATCGAGTTGTATGAGTGTCCAAAGTAATTAATTATGTGTTCTTTACGAAAACCTACCGAAAGTATAATTTTTGAAATATTTTGGGTTACCAGAAAATCAAGTACATAAGTTAAAAATGGCTTTCCATTTACTGGAGCCATGCATTTGGGAATATCGGTCAGGATTGATTGTAATCTTGTGCCCAATCCTCCAGCAAGCACAATGGCTTCCTTAGTATCCATCTGAAAACTAAGCTTTAAACAGTTTTTCTTCAACGAGTTCGCAAATAATATGCCCAAGCATTATGTGCGTTTCCTGTATCCTTGGCGTATCCTTCGAAGGAACGTTAAGTAGGAAGTTGCTTTCTGTTTTAAGCTGACCGCCGGATTCGCCAGTAAAACCTACCGTCTTCATTTTTAGCAAATTGGCTGCTTTAAAGGCCTTCAAAATATTTGGGGAATTTCCCGAAGTTGTCAATCCAATCAAAATATCACCTTGTTTGCCCATAGCGTTTACCAAACGGGCAAAAACTTCATCGTAACCATAATCGTTTGCTACGGCGGTTATGTAAGATGAATTTACATGAAGGGCTTCGGCAAAAAGCGGTGGCCTGTCGAAGTAAAACCGGCCCGAAAGTTCGGCTGCCAAATGTTGGGCATCGGCTGCACTTCCACCATTGCCACAAAACAGTACTTTTCCACCGTTTTTATAACAAAGCACAATGGAATCAACCACTTCCATTACTGTTTTTATAATTTCCTGATCATTTAAAACCTTGGATTTTAAATCAATAGAAGCTTGAATTATTGACTCTATTTGTGTTTCCATAGTTGAAATATGTGTACTGAAATGAGATTAGTTTGAACCTACAAAGTCCAGCTTACAAGGCCTTGGCTTGTAAATTCGTAACGTTCGGTATATCCGCCAAATTGTTTTAATGATTCAATTACCTGATAACGCGTATTGCCTGGGCAATAGAAAAACATATAGCCACCACCGCCGGCGCCTGAAATTTTCCCTCCGGTTGCCCCATTTTCCAATGCGCAATTATAAATCTTATCCAAAACAGGATTAGTAATACCCGAGGCCATTTGCTTTTTGAACTGCCAACCAAAATCCAGTATTTTGCCAATTTCGTGAAGGTTTCCTTTCAGGAGAGCTTCTTTCATCATTACAGCCTGGTTTTTAAGCTGATGCATAGCCTCAATAGCAATCTTGTCTTCATTTTTTACATTCTGCTGCTGCTTTTGGATGATTTGTGAGGACAATCGGCTTGTATCGGTATAATACAGTACCAGATTATGGGCAAGTTCATCTAAATAGGAATCCTTGATCCTCAATGGGTTTACGATTACCTTATCTTTGTAAAACTCCATAAAATTAATTCCGCCAAAAGTAGCAGAATACTGATCCTGTTTCCCGCCAGCCATGCAAAGGTCAACACGCTCGATTTCATAAGCCATTTGGGCAATGTCGTATTCGCCTAAAGGCAGTTTGAGCCATTCAACAAAAGCACCGAGGATTGCCACAGCCAGCGTTGAGGAAGTTCCAAGCCCGGATTGCTGGGGTGCATCAATAGAAGTTATTAGCTTGAATGACAATTCTTTGTCAAAACTATCCTTTCTGATTCGGTTGTAAATACCTGCATGTATATCGAATATCCCTTCAGGTTTGATCTCCAAATTTGAATCAAAAACCTTACGATTGCTTCCATCAGCAGTTTCAAAACTGATTTTACCATCGTTTGTTGGTTCGATAGTTGCGTAAGCATACAGGTTAATGGTAGCATTTAGTATTCCTCCTCCATACAAATCGGAATATGGCGAAACATCCGTGCCACCGCCCGCAAGGCCTAATCGTAATGGAGCTTTACTTCGAATCAGCATTTTAGTATTAAGGAATTTAATTTAAGTGGTTTGCTAAAGCGATTTCTCTTTTATGAAATTTCCTCAAATTGATAAACTTGAGTCCAATCCGAAAAGTATTTTTTTTTCGCCACAAAGGCACAAAACCTCTAAGTTGCACTAAGTATATTACACAGATTAACAATGCTTTGTGAAACTTTGTGTCATAGTGACTTAGTGGCGCTTCTTAATTTTAAGGTTTTCGGAGTGGCCTCAACTTTACTTTTCCTTAACTCTTTCAAAAGCAACAGAATCAATACTTTTGAGCAAGATATCCCAGGAAAATCGTTTTTTCTCTTCTTTAACATTTTCAACAAACTGGCTCTCCATATCCTCGGAAAAATACTTGAACAAGGCATCAGCAATTTGTTTTGAATCAGGTTCAACCACATAACCAACTTTTCCGTCAGGAACCATTTCCGAAAGGCCACCAACATTGGTTGTAATCATAGGTTTATCAAAGTGATAGGCTATTTGGGTTACACCACTTTGGGTTGCTTCTTTGTAAGGCTGTGCAACAATATCGGATGCACAGAAATAGTTTACAATGGCATCGTTTGCAATAAAATTTGTGTGCAACACAATGCTGTCGGTCAGGCCTAATTTTTCTATTGATTCAATGTATGGTTTTTCGTCAATGTAAAACTCCCCGGCTACCAGCAGCTTAACATTAAGTTTCCTAAAACGTTTATCTGCAAACGATTGTATCAGCAAATCCAATCCTTTGTATTCGCGGATAAAGCCAAAAAACAGAATGTATCTGGTTGATTCTTCAAGACCCAAGCGTTTTTTTGCTTCGTTTTTTGGGATTGCTTCCCCAAAATTGTCGTACAAAGGATGGGGCGAAAACAGGCTTGGCCTTGATTTATCCAATTTTTGGAGATCGGCTAAAACTGCCCTCGACATGGCTATAAACCCATCGCAGCTATTGACAAAATATTTTGAAAGCAAGGTTCCACCAGGCATTTTTTCGTGCGGGATAATATTATCAGTAATTGCAACAACTTTTGAGAGTTTGTTCCACCTGATAATCCTGGCAATAGTCCCAAGGCAGGGAGCCATAAATGGCATCCAATACCGGATTATGACCAAATCGCACTTGAGTTTTTTTATCTCCTGCCCAACTTTTATCCAATTTAATGGATTAACTGAATTTATCGCGACTTTAATATTCAAATCTGCTGGAGGCAAATCGGTTGAATACTGGGTTTTTCCAGGAAACAGGAAGCCCGGATATTGCAAACTAAACGTATAGATTTGAACCTCGTCGCCCCGTTCCTGATAGGCTCTTGCTAAACGCTCGTTGTATGTCGAAATACCTCCTCCCCTGAATGGATAAGCAGTCCCGATAATAATCACCTTGCGTTTTTCCATTCTTGTGGTTAGCAAATACCGATTGGCTGGTTAGAAAAGTTCCTTTTCGATTAAATAATGGTTTCGTTCGGGCGAGTTGCGTGAAACCATTTCAGCCAAAAAACCGGTCATAAACAATTGAGTGCCCAGCACCATGCTCAACAACCCAAAGTAGAAAAGCGGACGTTCGGTCATCCGGTATTCGGCAAGGAAAAATTTTGCATAAGCCAATATCCCAGCTATCGCAAAACCGGCCATGAACAATAACATGCCGAGCATACCAAAAAGGTGCATTGGTTTTTTGCCAAATTTAGAAACAAACATAATCGACATTAAATCGAGCGGCCCATTTACAAAACGGTTTACACCAAATTTTGTAACCCCAAACTTGCGTTTCCTGTGTTCGACCACCTTCTCGCCTATTTTGGTAAAACCATTCCATTTGGCAATTACCGGGATATACCGGTGCATTTCGCCATATACCTCTATGCACTTTACAACATCTTGCCGATATGCTTTTAACCCACAATTATGGTCGTGCAACTTAACGCCCGACATGCGGCTGGTCATTGAATTATAGATTTTGGAAGGGATGTTTTTTTTGACCGATGAATCGTAACGCACTTTTTTCCATCCCGAAACAAGGTCGAAACCACCCTCTTTTATCATGGCATACAATTCAGGTATTTCGTCCGGGCTATCCTGCAAATCGGCATCCATGGTAATAACCACATCGCCCGCAGCAGTTTTGAAACCTGTGTTTAAAGCAGCGGATTTGCCATAGTTCCTTCGGAATTTAATGCCTTTTATAGCTGCATTGCCGGCATGTAATTGCTGGATCACCTTCCACGAATTATCGTGGCTTCCATCATCAATCAGTAATATTTCGTAAGTAAAGTTGTTCTGAGCCATAACCGTACCAATCCATTGGCACAATTCGGGCAAGGATTCTTCTTCGTTGAGCAAGGGTATTATTACCGAAATATCCATTTATTGAACATCTTTAAACTGCCCATCAAATGATTTGTCTTCCTTTTTAAGTATTGCTGCGGCAAATAAAGATAAAATTGCACCAAAAACCGCACTAGTTAAAACCGACATGATAGACATCATTAAAGGGCTCATGAATTTCCTTGTCATTGCAAGAATAGGTTCAATCTGATCTTCAGATTGTCCTTTTTCAAGCATCTTAGCTTCAGTTTGTTCCAAAGTTTGTTGAATTATTCTCTCGATATAAGCAGGGTCAATAAAAGTAAAGAAAACGTAGGAATATATAGAAGTAGCTATCGAAGCAATAAACACAATTAAAAATCCCGAAAGAAAAGCATTCCCAAAAGTAATATAACCACCCAAAGAAACATTCCGATATTGTAATGTTCCATAAATAATTCCAGCCAGAAGAATTACAAAGCTGAAATACATAACAGGATTTTTAAACGGAACGTCCAAAATGTAGGTGAATACGGAGAAAACAATGGAAATTACTGCTGTCAAAAGTCCATAGATTAGGGCATTTTTGAATAAGGTATTTGGTTTTGTTTCCATGATTGTTATTGATTTAATTGGTTTTGATTTACTGCAAAGGTAAGAAACTTGGCGAAAATGAAGGAAAAATCAATCAGATGTTTTTTTGTTTACAAAAAGTAGTACTTTTGCAGTGGGTAAGTCTTATACGACCAGCTCCTATTGAACTCCCCCAGGACAGGAATGTAGCAAGGGTAAATGGTTGAGCGGTGCGATATAAGTAGCTTACCCATTTTTTATTTATTGTGATCAGCAAACCGAATATTTCATTTATAGTTTTGATATACAATTACATATAAAATATTTTCTTAAATTGCCCTATAAGCCCGGTTTGTTTTACAAAAATTTAATTCCCCACATACCAAAAGGCATTAACTTTGCTGAAAAGTTCATTTTTCACCTAAAAAACCATTTCATGCAGTTTTTTATCGATACAGCAAATCTTGATCAGATAAGGGAAGCAAATGCGTTGGGAATCCTAGATGGGGTTACAACCAACCATCCGCTCACTGACCTTGGCATGGCAAAATTTATTGCGGACACAAAAATAATAGATTTATAATCAATCGGTTATGGCTTTACTAATAAAAATATATCCCGACAACCCCAACGAACGGCAGATGCGCACGGTGGTTGAATGTTTGCGCGATGGAGGCATTGTAGTTTATCCAACCGACACCATTTATGGCATTGGTTGCGATATATTTAAAAGCAAATCAATTGAAAAAATATGCGATTTGCGTGGCATTAAACCAGGTAAAGCTACATTTTCATTTATTTGTTCCGATGTGAGCCAGTTGTCCGATTATTGCAAACCTATTGAAAACAACATATTCCGGGTAATGAAAGCCAATCTTCCGGGACCTTTTACTTTTATCCTTAATGCAAGCAACAATGTACCGCGCAACATTCAAAGCAAGCGTAAAACCGTAGGCATCCGTATTCCCGATAACCCAATTACATTGGAAATTGTGCGCCTGCTTGGTAATCCTATTATGTCGAGTTCGGTACATGATGATGACGAAATTTTAGAATACACCACTGACCCAGAGTTGATTTATGAGAAATTTGCAAACAATGTCGATTTGGTGATTGATGCAGGTTTTGGAGGCAATATCCCTTCAACAGTATTGGATTGTACCGATGGCGAGGTAACTGTTGTGCGCGAAGGGAAAGGCGTTCTAAGGTATTAGGGAGAGGCGGTTGTAAGTTGTGGGAAAACAAAAGAGATTTATAAGTCCTACAAGCCTTGAAAACAAAAAGCATTGTAAAAAAGTAGTTTTTGGGTGCAAATTGAACCTAAAACTAAATACAAATACGTTCAATCCAAATACAAATAATTGATTTTCAAGCAGAAGAAAAATATTTTGGTTTAAAGTTGCACAATTAAAGAAAAGATGTACCTTTGCACCCTCAAAATAACCAAAATGATTCGCTAGCTCAGCAGGTAGAGCACATCCCTTTTAAGGATGGGGTCTTGGGTTCGAATCCCAAGCGGATCACTTCTATATTACATAACCGCTTGTTAAACAGATGTTTACAAGCGGTTTTTTATTTATACGTGCTAAATTAGGATCATGCTCAAAACCTGTGGAGCTATGATATTAAGCATATAGATTAGATAGCCTGAAAAGGGGATCACAGCGGAACTCCGCTTACTGTTTCACTGATTGGCTATTCTCCTCTTGCACTCTACTTTCGGTTTCCGACCTATCCTCTTGCAAGCAGTTCTCTTACGTGTTTCGGATTTTAACGCCTTTCATGTAATTCCTTGTAAGTTCGTTCCCTTACTTTAACATTCGGCCCTTCGCGGAAAATATATCCCACTACTATGGCTTCTGCTGACTTCTGACAGTGTCGGATTGCATCTCTGCAACCGTTGTCGCTCGGGCATTCGCGCATACCTCCGCCTACTCAGTGGCAGACCTCTCGGGGTAAGACCATATCCTTTCTATTCATGTAGCCTCTCCATTTACGTTATGGTGTTCTGTGCAGTATGGGGCTTCTGTTTCTTTGGCAACATCACCCACACCATCCCACCTTGTATGAAGTTTCTGTTTTTAGGCTCAAATATTTGTCGCCAGCTTCTTTCAGATTCGCAGTCGCCCACGACACCCTTGCTCTTTGCTAATGATATGTACTGCAACACTCATTCGGGACTTACACCCAATAGAATATGACCATGCCCGACACACCAAAAAAACCAGTATCCCTAATACTGGCCTGCTTTTTTTAAAATATATTAGGTAATGCCAGCGGGGTTAGGGATTAAATAAAGGTAAAACGAAGTGTTGCCATTTTTAATTAAAAAGTTTCTGGCTAATTTGGAAAAATATAAGGATAGATATTGGTAACAATAAGCCTATGAAGAATATACAAACGCTTTGTTCGCTTAAGCATTTTCATTTATAAACTGCAACAAGAAGAAGTATCCGGATGGAATATCAGATATTGAGGATTTTATTTCTAGTAAATCGTTCCTCAACCTACTCATCCCAATAAATAATTAAATAGGACAAATTGAATACAAACCATTAAGGTTTAACCTATAATCCCACAACCAAATTGGCAAAAAATTTCGTATCTTTGCAATAAAGGAGGTCTGCAGTTCCCAATGCTCGTTTATGGTTTTTTTTTGTTAAACCGCTTGGCTTCATAATACCGGCAGTGCTTCCATCCTGGAGGGCGGGTATTTCTTGAATTGGCCAACTAACAGCATTCTGCTTTCTTGATTACTCTAAATCCAGAATTTTATAGTAACTGATTTCAATATTTACTTCAAAAACAAGAGCCATGAAAAAACTCGTTCTTTTGCTCTCAACATTGGCAATTAGCCACACAACATTATTCCCTCAAGGCTGCCTGCCCGAAGGCATCACATTTAACTATCAAGCTCAGATTGATAGTTTCCCTATCAATTATCCCGGTTGTACTCAAATTGATGGTGGGGTTACCATTAATGGAGACAATATTTTCAATCTGAACGGTTTAAATGGTTTGACTTCCATCGTGGAAGACCTTTGGATTTCTGGAAATACTACCCTGCCCAACTTAGTGGGATTGGATGGAGTGACTTCCATTGGTGGAAGCCTAAAGATTTCTAATAATGTTGCCTTGACCAGCCTAACGGGATTGGATGAAGTGGCTTACATCGGGGGAAACTTCAGAGTTTATTCGAACCCTGCCCTGACCAACCTAAGTGGATTGGATGGAGTAACTTCCATCGGTGGAGAACTTTGGATTTCTGATAATGCTGCCCTGACTATTCTGACAGGATTGGAAGAACTGACTTACATCGGGGGAAACCTTCATGTTTTTAATAATTATGCACTTGCTTGTTTTACGGGACTTGAGAACCTGACTTCCATCATGGGTAACCTCAGAATCTATTCTAATGCTTCCCTGAACAGCCTTTCGGGATTAGATGGGGTGATTACCATCGGGGGAAACCTTGAAAATTATTCTAACGCTACTCTTACAAGCCTGACAGGATTGGAAAACCTGACTACTATCGGAGGGGGACTTACGATTTCTTACAATACTGCCCTGTCTAACATCACAGGTTTAGGGGGAGTGACTTCCATCGGGGGGAATATCGAAATTTATTCTAATGCTGCCCTGACCAACATGACGGGATTGGAAGGAATGACTTCCATCGTGGGAAACATCAAAGTTTATTCTAACGAAGCCCTAACCAGCCTAATGGGGTTGGATGGAGTAACTTCAATCGGAGGAGAACTTTGGATTTCTGATAACCCTGCCATGACTACCCTGACTGGATTGGAGAACCTGACTTCCATCGGGGGAGGCCTTGGGATAATTAATAACTATGCCCTAATCAACCTGGCTGAATTGGATGGAGTAACTTCCATTGGGGGAGACCTTAGGATTGCTGATCACTATGCCATGACCAGCTTAACGGGATTGCAGGGAGTGACTTATATCGGGGGTAGCCTTTATATTTATTCAAATGCTGCCCTGTCCAGCCTGACCGGATTGGAAGGAGTGCCATCCATCGGGGGAAACCTTTATATTCATTCAAACGCTGTCCTAACCAGCCTGATTGGATTGGAGAACCTGACTTCCATCGGGGGAGGACTGGAAATTTCTTATAACCCTAGCCTTACGAACCTATCAGGGATGGAGGGAGTGACTTCTATGGCTGGAAACCTTGAAATTTATTATAACGCTGCCATGAACAGCCTTGAGGGATTGGCCAATATTGATGCGGGCTCAATCCTCGATTTAAAAATTATTGGTGATACTTCATTATCAAGCTGTGAAGTTCAAAGCATTTGTAATTATTTAGCCGGTCCCGGAGCTTTAATTGAAATCCATGATAATGCACCCGGCTGCAACAGCGTGGAGGAAGTTACAGCTTCATGCCAAAATGTAGGATTAGAGAACACTCCTGCAATTAACACATTTTCCATATATCCCAATCCATCATCCACAAGCATTACAATTAAAACTTCATCAATACCCACAAAAAACCAATTGTCCATCCTAAACCTCACGGGTCAGCAAACAGTTCACCGACAGATAACAGAACCTAAAACGGTGATTGACATCAGCAAACTGACATGCGGAGTGTATATCATAAAGCTGAAAACGGACAAAGGCCTGGTAATGAAAAAACTGGTAAAACAATGACAAAATCACTTAGTAAGATACTTCAGACACTAAGCATAATTTTTACTCCGAATAGTATTAACTGGCACTTAAAGTGACATGCCTGTTAAAGATAAAAAGCAATGAAAATAATTTTGGTTTTTGTTCTTAATGTGTTGTTATACATTGTCATGAATACCATAACATTCAATGGAAACGGAGGGCTTACTTTCGAGTGCATCTATTAACCATTTCCCAATACCCATTTTCCAATAATCATTAACCAACTACTTTCCTTGTCAAATCCAACAACCCATTTATTATAGTCAGCGGATGAGCAGGGTTGCCGGGAATATAAAGATCAACAGGGTATTTATCCAGAAAACTTCTATTTAAAGCATCGCTTCCGGCAAAGATACCGCCGCTTATGGCATCGGTTCCAACTAACACAATTATTTTTGGATCGGGTGTGGCATCGTAACAGATTTGTATGGGTTCTGCCATATTTTCAGTAATTGGCCCGGTAATCACAATGCCATCGGCATGGCGCGGAGAAGCCACAAACTCAATCCCAAAGCGACCCATATCGAATTGTACATTGTTGGCTGCATTTAGTTCCCATTCACAACTGTTGTCGCCACCAGCCGAAACCTGACGCATTTTTAACGATTGCTTAAAAAGCTTTTGAACCTCAGTCCTAACCTTAGTAGGGTTTATTCCAATTGGACTATCATTTCCTTCGGTAACAATAAGGTTTTCCCTTACGTTTGTCGAAATTTTGTAGTCGGTTGTAAATTGTATTTTCTCCGGGAACCGCATGGCACATTCGCCGCAAAAAGTGCATTTTCCAAGGTCTATTGAGACAGGTTTAATGGATATAGCATCAACAGGGCATATTTCAAGCAATTCGTTTTCGTCAATTTTAACTTCGCTGATTATGGGCCGTCCCCTAAAAATTCCTGGCACTTTTGCTGTGGTTACGTCCGGAATAAACTGTTTCCCTTGATGATACAGGATTTTGAAGTTGTTGTACATGGTGGTAATGGGATAATTATGTTAATGCGGTAATGTGCTAATGGGTTAATGCGGTAATGGGTTAATGGGGTAATGGGTTAATGGGGTAATGGTCATTCGGTGGTTGGTTCGGTGGTTGGTTTGATGGTCATTCGGTTGTCATTCATGGTTGATTCGGTGGTCATTCGGTGGTTGGTTTGATGGTCATTCGGTTGCCATTCATGGTTGATTCGGTGGTCATTCAATTGTTGGTTTGATGGTCATTCGGTTGTCATTCATGGTTGATTCGGTGGTTGATTTGATGGTCATTAAGTGGAATTGGAGTTTGCAAGTCCCTAACCCCAAAAATCCTAAACCCCAAACCATTTCTACAAATCATGGCCACAGTACGATAAATTAAAACTTTTGTTACAAATAGGGAAATCAGAGATTTCGTTGTTACGGACTGCTAAGGCCAATGCCAGCCAATTATGGAAGGATGGGTCTTTGATTTTATAATGTTTTATTCCGCCTTCGGAATTGGATATTGCACAATGGCAGATTTCGCCGCGCCAGCCTTCAACAAGTGAAATTGAAAACAAATCCTTTCCAATGGCTTGGTTTGCAACCGGTTCAGATATTTCCGGGATATTTCCAATCAATTTACGCAAGTATTTAATAGATTGAATAACTTCGCTTTTACGAATTTGTACACGCGAATATACATCGCCATGATGCTTTATTATTGGCTCATGATTTAGTTCAGGGTATAAACCATAAGGATGTGAGGTCCTTATATCGCGGCTAACGCCACAAGCACGTGCAGCCATCCCAACAGCTCCAATTGAGGATGCATCTTCGTGAGATACAACGCCAGTGCGCTCAAACCGCGACAATGCACTGGGCAGGCTGAAAAGCTCGTTGTTCATTTCAGTAAAATCAGCTTCAAAGGCATCAAGCAATTCTGAAAGTCTGTTAGCTAACGATTTAGTGAACGGGAATTTATTTTTCCCCGGTCTTATCAGCCCTTTCGACAAGCGGTTGCCGCACCATTCCTGCATAAAATTTACAATAGGTGTACGTAACCTTCCAAAAACCGAACTGCCTAATTGGTATGCAATATCGGTGCAAACGGCACTCAAATCGCCGGTGTGTATGGCAATCCGTTCGAGTTCCAGTGCCACAGTGCGCGAAAAGGCAGTATCGTAAGTAGATTTTATTCCGCAAAGGCTTTCCCAAATGTGCGCAAAAGCAACAGTGTGGCCAACAGT
This sequence comes from uncultured Bacteroidales bacterium, assembly GCA_903946925.1. GTDB lineage: Bacteria > Bacteroidota > Bacteroidia > Bacteroidales > UBA4417 > UBA4417. The sequence goes on from CAJAXK010000340.1 coordinate 16,296, forward strand.
AGTATCGCCTGCAATGCTTTCGGCTAAAGTTGTTAATTGGTTTAGCTTTTTCTTTTCGATGAATAGTTTTTCAATCCCACGGTGCTGGTACCCTAATTGGATTTCGAGGTGCAGGATTTGCTCGCCATTGCAAATAAACCTGAAATGACCAGGTTCGATTACACCTGCATGGATTGGCCCAACACCAACTTCATGAAGTTCTTCACTATCAATAGAATAAAAAGGGTAATTGGAAATATTCTGGTTTTTATCAAATCGGTCGTGAGCATAACGTACTGGTTTTAGCCAAGGATGATCGGTAAATTGTATCCCGAAATTCTCATGTATTTCGCGTTCAAACTTTTCGAAGCAAAGCAATTTTGCAGTAAACGATGCATGTTCGGAGCCGACTTCAACAAGGCATGATGAAACATAAATCAAATGTTCTGCATCATCAGCTATACAACAGATTAGTTTGATTTTATCACCCAGTTTGTACCCAAAATAGTTTACACAGTGCCTCTCCGAATTCTCAGCAACCATCCCTGTATTCAGGATCAAAAAAGCATTGTATGAAACCTCCGGAATTTCGGAAACTGGTACTGATTGATTGTTTTTAATTGTCAGGTAGTGCATTGGAGGGGTTTAAGTGGTCATTCGGTGGTTGATTCGATGGTCATTCGGTGGTTGATTCGGTTGTCATTTGTGGTCATTTGTGGTTGATTCAATTGTCATTCGATGGTCATTCGGTTGTCATTCAATGGTCATTAGGTGATTGATATAAGGTTAATTATGCAAAGTTTCAACCATTAACTATTTTCCATTTTCTATTAACTATTTTCTAATAACCATTTTCCATTAACCTTTAACTACAAAGGCAAAAGGCTCACGCTTTCCTGCAACATCTGAACAAAAATGGCCGGAGGGTTTAATCCAAGGTAAACGGCGGTTGCTAAGAGCACAAATTGAGAAACTGATTCCCATGGGCTTATTTTTTCAACATTTGAATCATCAAATCCAACAGCGGGAACGAAAAGCACTTTGAAAATATTTTTTCCGAAAGACCAGATTATCATGGTTAGCAGCAAAAGGACAGCAATCAGCAATACAATTTGACCAACATCGAACAAGGATTTAAAGATAAGGAATTCGCTTACAAAAAGTCCGGATGGCGGCATGGCCGTAGTGCTTATAAAGCCCAATAACAGAACAATGGCCCCTGTTGGATTATATTTAAAATAATTGCCAACATGGTAAATGCTCTTGTTTTGGAAAACCCTGTAAAGCTGGTTAAACTGAAAGAAAAGACTTGATTTTACAAATGCATGAAGGATAATGTGAAGAACGGCAGCGTAATAACCAATTCCTCCTGCAGCAATCCCAAGCATCACGATTCCCATGTGCTCAATACCGGAATAAGCCAGCATACGCTTTATGTTCTTCACTTTCATCATATAAACCGTGGCAACAAACAACGATAGGAAGGCTGCTGAACCGACCACTAATTGAGCCCAATGCAATAAAGGCGTGTTAGCAACTACAACATAAAAGCGGAAAATCCCTACAAATCCAAGGTTCATAAGTACGCTTGCCAACAAAGCACCGGCGGGAGCAGGCGCCGTATCTTTTGCATCAATACCGGCGGTAAACATAGGAACCAGTCCAAGTTTGGCTGTAAAACCTGTAAAAATGAACAAAAAAGCCATACGTAACCAAATCGGGTTAAGCTGGCCGCTTTTGGCCAAAAGGTTTTTAAACGAAAGGTCGTCGGAACCAGCATGTTGCAACGAAAGGCTCAAAAACAGAATTCCAATAAAAATAAAAGTAATGCTGATGGCACAGATAAAAACATATTTCCAGGTTCCCTCAAGGGCAAGTTTGTTGCGATGGTGGTAAATAAGGGCCGAGGCAGCCAAGGTGGTAATCTCGGTGAAAATCCAGGTAACTGCAATATGGTTTGAAAGATAACCTGCACTAATTGCCATTAAAATCAACACAAAGGACGACAAGTATATTGCCCTTGTTTGAGGATTTTCCTTATGGGTTTCGATGTAAATATAACTGTGGATTGCAGCCGGAATTGAAACAATGTTCAGTGTAACAAGTAGCAGTATCCCCAAAGAATCATAAGTAAAATAAACTAATTCGGTAATTCCATTGTGCATACACGTATGTACCGTGAAGATAGTCTGCAACCCAAGAAAAACGCCGACCAACGAATACTCAACCAGCTTGTTCCTACTAAAAAACAAGGTTATTGCAATTGTTAAAGCACCTAACAAATAAATCCCAATCATCGTTTTCCTGTTTTCGCGGTTAATAATCCTTCAAATTGCTTAATTGATCCACATCTACATCTTTAAAAACATCGCCTATTTTATTCAGGAAAATGCCCAATATCAGCACACTGGCAAAAATATCAAGCATAATCCCAAGGTTAACCAGCATGGGCATTTCGTTTCCAATGGCAAGTGAAAGCACAAAAACACCATTTTCGATTACCATATATCCCATTACGTGGGTTATGATTTTTCTTCGTGTGGCTATAAGGTATAGTCCGAAAAACAAGGTGGAAAGAGCAACAACAAAAAAGATTTTATCAAGATTATCATCCTTTATAGTATTGGAAATCAATATAGTGATAACAACAATAAAAGTTGTTATCACCAAGGAAACAAAATTTGGCAGGAAAGGCTCAGCTTCGCGGGTAATATTGTTGCGCTTGAGCAGGTATCCTAAAAAGATTGGAACTGCCAACGACTTAAACACAATGGTTTCCAACAAAATAAGCACGAGGTTAAGTGTGTTGATTTCGCTTAATTGAATGAAAACAACAAAAAACAAAAGCACGCCTTGTAAAGCCAAAACTTTGATATAGGTCATAAGCCGGTTGGCAATGGCCATATAAAAAAGTGTTATAATAAAGGTGATCAACAGTACATGTATCATTGTATCAAACTGTTTTGTAACATATTACATAAATTTTTGTAAAATCAGCAGCACGCCGAAAAAAATCAACAAACTAACCGATGTAAGAACCACAATAAACTGCGGGTTGTGGCTCATCCTGAACCTTGCCATAAACGATTCGATTAAGCCAATAGTTATGGCTAAAAGAAACTGTATTGCAAAAAATGCAGGAATTGCATATTGATATGGGATTACTCCAATAAAAAGGTTTACGATCAAAGCTCCATAGATGGTAAATTTCAAAAATCCTGCCGAGAGTATCAACCCAAGGTCGAAACCGCTGTTATCCAATATCATAACTTCATGGATCATGGTGAGTTCGAGGTGAGTTTTGGGGTCGTCAATTGGCATACGGCTACTTTCAATCATAGCAATCATGAGTATAACAAAAGTTGCCAAGGCAGCCAAAGCATAGCTTATTTGCGAGCCAATGTGTAGTGCGGCAAATATTTCCTGAAAGGATGTATGTCCCGACAGCAAAGCAAGGGAACCCATAAGGATAAAAAATGCAGGTTCGGCAAACATGGAATACAAAGCTTCGCGGCTGGCTCCCATCCCCTCGAAACTACTTCCTGTATCCATTGCCGCAATTATGCTGAAAAATTTCCCTAAAGCCAGGATATATGCGAAAAAGATGAAGTCGCCATTAAAGCCCAAAACACCACTCGATTGCCCAAAAGGCACAACCAACATTGCCATTATGACAGAAGCAAAATAAATTGTTGGAGCAATCTGGAAAATAAAACTCGTGGTTTCACTATACACAACCCCTTTGCGGAACAACCGCACTACATCATAAACCGGCTGTAAAATACCCGGGCCTTTTCGACCTGATGCCATGCTTTTTACCCGGACGATAATCCCTGTAAAAAAAAAGGCGGCTGTTGTTATCAATAATACGCTCAACATGTTACAAGAGTTTTAAAAAGCTGATGAATGAATTCAGGCTTTGGTAAATCACAGGAATACTTATCACGGCAAGTATAAAAAGCACCCCATATAAAATGTAGATCTGCAGTTTGCCATTGTTCAAAAACACAAACCTGCCCATAAACGATTTATTGAGTTTTAATGGACTGTCTATCAGCCATTTTTCGACTTTATCATACGGTGCTGTGTGGTATTTCACTTTTTGTGGAAATATCCCTTTTATTTCGTCCTCATGTTTTCCAATTACTAAAAAGGGCGCGAACAACTTGGTATAGGTCCGGACAAAAGAACTTGCGGTATATTGCTGCTTTGCATTTGGGGCAACAAACCCACATCCCCAGGTAGGACCAGAAATGCTTGGTCGGTGTTTTAAAGCATATTTCCTAAGAAGGAACAAGCCAATAATAAGTAGCACAGTCAACCAAGCTGCGAAACTAATGGGTTGCAAAACCCCAAACACTTCAATTTGAGTTTGATTTGTTTGAAGGATACTTCCTGCAAAAAGGCCAACTGGTTTCGACAAAACTCCTATAAAAACAAGAGGGAAAAGGCCAATTAGAATAATCATCCCAGCAATTATATAGAGCGGAATAAGCTGCAAAAATGGGACTTCTTTGCACGAAGAAGGCAAATCACTCCGTGGCGACCCCAGAAAAACCACGCCAAAAGCTTTGGTAAAACACAACATCGCCAAGCCTCCTATTAATGCAAGTCCGGCTGTTGTAGAAACTGCTGCCAATAGCGAAAACAAAGTAGCATCGGACAACCAATTGTAAAGTCCCGTGAAAATTATGAATTCGGAAATAAAACCATTGAATGGTGGAATACCGCAAATGGCAATTGCCGCCAACAGGAAAAGGATTGCCGTTTGGGGCATTTTTTTTATCAATCCGCCAAGTTTTTCTATTTCAAGGGTATGCGTTGCTTGATAAATATTGCCTGCAGTGTAAAAAAGCAAGGACTTAAAAAGCGAATGGTTTAAGGTGTGAAGCAATGCCCCGGCAAAGCCAAAAGTAGAAAGGATTTGGTTTCCTGAACCAATTCCTATGCATCCTATCCCAATCCCAATTCCAATAATACCAATATTTTCGATGCTGTGGTAGGCTAACAATTTCTTCAAATTGTGTTGCACAATAGCAAGCATAACACCGTACAATCCAGAAATGAGCGAAATAACCAAAATTATATAACCAACCATCGTTAAATCAGTTTTAACCACAAGCAACATCCTTAGTATTCCAAATATCCCAATTTTAATGATTACCCCCGACATCATGCCCGAAATATGCGACGGTGCAGCCGGGTGGGCATAAGGCAACCAAGTGTGGAAAGGGACAAATCCGGCTTTGATGCCAAAGGCGATAAAAAAGCTGAGAAAAAGCAACAAAGAAACAGGTTCAGGCACCGAACTTGAAAATGAGGAAATTGCCTGAAAATCATAACTTCCTGTTTTGGAAGCAACCCAAATAAAACCGATCATCAAAAAAATAATCGAAAAATGGGCTTGGATAAGGTAATTAATACCGGCCTTTATTGTGGAAATGTGCTCGTGTTCAAAAATAATCAGCAGAAAAGATGTTAAAGCCAGTATTTCCCAAACAATCAGGAATACAAAACTATTCTGAATGACACAAATGGCCAGGATGGCTGCATGTTGAAAAACAAACACAATTCCGTGTAAACTAAGATTTTGGCTTTGATTCCTATAAGCTTTCATATAAAAAAGCCCATAAAATCCGCCAGTCAAAAACACAAGATTGATTATAAGCATAAACCAACCCGACAAAGCATCTATCCTTATCGGGATTGGGCCAGTAACAAAACTTCCGGGAAGTATAAAACTCAATTCATCCCCGCTAAGGCCTTGCCATGCAAAATAGCTTGAAATCAATATATTAATCAGTACAAACACAAAAGACAAAATCCCTTTCCAATTCACTTTCACAAAAGGAATCAGAAGCATACCAACAAAAGGTAAGAGGATAAACGCCCAAATAAAACTCATGCTACTACATTGAAAAGAGTGAGCATAAACATGGCAAGTATAAAAATGATGCCATATAACACATACGATTGTATCCGCCCATTTTGTATAAAACTAAAGTAATTAGATCG
>CAJAXK010000341.1 GCA_903946925.1 uncultured Bacteroidales bacterium
CTGGAACCGCCTGATCAATGAAAGTTTCCTGCCCAGAGTGTATTTTCTTACAAGTTGATAAACCGAAGCAAACAAACCCTTTTGAGTATTTGAATGTGAAATATAATCGGTTGATTTGTAATACTTCCCAAGGTTATTGGCCTCAGGCCTGGGGTTTGTGAACCGGAATCCACAACTGCGGCACTTCACAATTCCGAAGGCTTCGCCAGTGAGGAAATAATCCTTACCAGAAATAAACGGTTCAAATAACTCCGACCCGCAAATAGGGCAATTTTTCAACACTTCCATTCGATAACTTTATATGTTCAGATTTTATTCAATTCCTTTTTGACATTTCAGGATGCTTATTGCATAAAAATTTGGTCCTTTTTCAAAAGCAATTTAAGCCTTCAAAACTTTGCACCACAAGGGTTAGTTCAAATATGTTTCACGTGAAACATCGGCTATCTCCCAATAAAGACAAGCAATACAGAAATATCTGAGGGTGATATTCCACTTATCCTTGAAGCCTGCCCGATAGTAGCAGGACGAATACGTGAGAGCTTTTGTCTGGCTTCGGTAGATAAGGAGGAAAGGCTCAAATAATCGAAATCTGCTTTTAAAGGCATATCGTCAAACCTCGAAAGTTTCTCAGCAATTTCTTGTTCCTTTTTTATGTAACCTTCGTATTTGATCAAAATTTCAGTTTCCTCAATAATTTCTGCTGCACCTTCGCCTATTTGATCAGTAAAGTCTTTGACAAACCCCAAATGATTTATCAATTGACTGAACGAAATTTGTGGGCGTAGCAATATTGAATCTAACTTGCCTTTTTGTCTGATTGGAGCAGTGCCAATGCTTTCCAGAAACCCATTAATCTGATCGGGACTAACACTTGTTGAACTCATAAATGACTTGATTTTTTCAATCCAATCTAATTTATTATTAACCTTTAAAAGCCGATCATGAGAAGCTAAACCAAGATCAAACCCAAAAGGGGTTAACCTTAAATCAGCGTTATCTTGCCGCAGCAAAATGCGGTATTCGGCTCTCGAAGTGAACATCCTATAGGGTTCATCAACCCCTTTTGTGATTAAATCATCATTAAGCACTCCGTTGTAAGCATCAGAACGTTTCAAAATAAAAGGTTCCTTTTCTTCAATTTTCAAGTGTGCATTTATACCAGCCATTAATCCTTGGGATGCAGCCTCTTCGTAACCCGTGGTACCATTTATTTGCCCGGCAAAATAAAGTCCTTCAACCAACTTGGTTTCCAGCGTATATTTAAGTTGAACAGGCGGAAAATAATCGTATTCGATAGCGTAACCTGGTCGGAATATTTTTGCATTTTCCAAACCTGGAATCAATTTTAGTGCTTTTACCTGAATTTCGGCAGGCAGGGAAGATGAAAAACCGTTGAGGTAATACTCTACCGTATCCCAGCCTTCGGGTTCAACAAACAATTGGTGCCTCGTTTTATCAGCAAAACGGTTAATTTTATCTTCGATAGAAGGGCAATAGCGTGGGCCTATTCCTTCAATTCTTCCCGTGAACATGGGGGATTCATTAAAACCTGTTTCCAGGACCTTATGCACTTCGGGTGAGGTGTAAGTAATAAAACACGGTCGCTGTCTTTTAAGTTTTGGCGTTTCGGTATATGAAAACTTTCCCGTCTCTTCATCTCCTTGCTGTTCTTCCATCTTCGAAAAATCAATAGATCTTCCATCAATCCGAACTGGGGTGCCGGTTTTCATCCGGTTTGTTTCAAACCCAAGGTTTACAAGGTTCTCGGTAAGCCCGGTAGCTGGCTTCTCCCCTATCCTACCGCCACCGAATGATTTCATGCCAATATGTATCAATCCATTTAAGAAAGTACCATTGGTTAAGATTACGGCTTTGCTTTCGATAGTGTAGCCCATGGCTGTATTTACGCCAGCGATAATCCCATCCTTGACATTTACCCCAACAACGGTATCTTGCCAAAAATGAACATTCTTGATTTGCTCAAGCGAAAGCCGCCACATTTCCGAAAACCGCATCCGGTCGCTTTGGGCGCGAGGGCTCCACATGGCAGGTCCTTTTGACCTATTTAGCATGCGGAATTGAATCATGGTGTGGTCGGTTATTATTCCGGAAAGCCCACCCAAAGCATCAATTTCACGCACAATTTGCCCTTTTGCAATTCCGCCCATTGCCGGGTTGCACGACATTTGGGCTATGTTGCCCATGTGCATGGTTATAAGCAAAACCGATGAACCAAGTTTTGCCGCCGCTGCTGCCGCTTCGCATCCGGCATGACCGGCTCCAACTACAATTATGTCGTATTTATCAAACAAACTAAAAATGTTTCACGTGGAACAATTGCTACAAGCCTTACTGCATAAAGCTTGTAGCATAGTATTATAAATTAGGGAACGATTTTAGATAAAAATCTTCCTTCGTCCTCATAAGTTTTTTATCTTCTGCTTTCTTATCCTTGTAACCCGATAAATGCAAAACACCGTGAGCTAAAACCCGTCCCAACTCTTCATCAACAGACACCGAAAAGCTTTTTGCATTTTCAATTACGCGTTCGATGCTTATAAAAATATCGCCAGCAAGTTTCCCTTGTTCGGAATAATCGAATGTGATTATGTCGGTTAAGGTATCATGTTTCAGATACTCGATGTTCATTTTTAGGAGGTATTCATCTGTGCAAAACACATACGAAATATCGCCAAACCGCTTTCCTTCTTGTTCCAGAATAGAACGCACCCAACTACGTACTTTAAGTTTGTTTTTTAAGTTAAAATCGTTTTCTACGTTGGAAAAGCTGATCATGGCAATTGATTTTGGTTATTCGAATGAGAGAAAATAAGCATTTACCTTCGATTTGTAGAAAGGTTTAAGGTTTGGTGGCACAGTGCGTAATAATTCGGTTTCTTTATTCTTTATCTTGTTGTACTCTAAGAACTTAGCCGGATTATTATAGAAAACGTCCTGCGCTTCTTCCGATTCGCGCTTTTGATCCAGTTCGCGTTGTTGTTCGGCTTTTTCCGACTCGAGCATACGGGTTACAATCTCCTGTTGGCGTTTCAATGTTTCGATATTCAAGCGCTTGTTCACCAAATCGGTTTCTGTTTGCTCCATCTCTTGCATCATTTCTTTTATGTCTTTACTAACCCCGCTTCCCTCCTTTTGCATTTCCTGACCATATTCCTGCATCTGTTTGCGCAAAGCTTCCTGTTGGGCAGCCATACGCGCAAATTTCTCGCTCATTTGTTTTTGTCCAGGCTTGCCTTGTTGCCCAGGTTTGGGCATTCCTTCTTTCATTTGTTGCAGTTGTTTGTTCAATTGCTCCTGCATTTGACGCATTGATTTCATTTTGCCTTCGCCCGGTTTGGGTTTGTTGCACTTTGAACTCGATTTTCCAGAACCCGAACTTTGCATATTCTGCTGCATCTGTTTCAAGGATTCGGAAAGCATTAAAGCTAGGTTATTTACAGA
>CAJAXK010000342.1 GCA_903946925.1 uncultured Bacteroidales bacterium
ATGGTTCCATTTTCGTCCCAAATCCGCCAGATGCCATCTTTTTTATTGTGCCTGTAATTGGCTTCGGATATTTTAGCTCCGGTTTCATTGTATGTGTTCCAAAGCCCATGTTTTTGGCCTTCGAGGTATGAGCGCTGTTCCTGTATTTTGCCGTTTTCGAAATAGATTTCCGAAATCCCGTCCTCCTGCCCGTTTACAATCCTTTGGACCAACTTAACATTTTTATTTGGCCAATATTCCGAAAAGGTTCCAGTATATAACATGCCGTTTTTAAAATAATAGCCTTCGCTATATTCAAGGGTTTGGCTGTAAACGCCTGAAAAAGTGAGTAAAAGAAAAGTTATTAATGCCAGTTTTTGCATGTTCAAAGTTTTTATTGGTAAAAAAATCAGAAATTTGTTTTCAGTGAGTTATTTAAATGGTTCGATGTTAAAACATAACTTTTAAGCCCACCGAAATAATACTTCCAGGATTATATTCAAGGGTTGATTGTTCGCGTTTTACGTTTGCCCCTTCAAGGTTTGTATATTCAATAAACTGTTTTTCAACAACTTTCTGGTTTAAAATATCCTGGATACCTGCTTTAAGCTGCAGATGCTCGCCAATATTTTTGGAAACGGTTAAATCAATAACATTGCGTGGCATTTCGTAAACATCAGGGGTTTCGAGGCCAACCACCACAATCCTTTTTCCTATAACATTATAGAGCAAGCTCACCATAAAACCATGGTCGTTATCCTGGTAGTACATACCTAAGTTAACAATATATGGCGACTGCCCTTGCATGGGGCGCTTTGCCTGTGCCGAATAGAATTTTGTGGTATCGAGGCTGATCTCGCTCCAAATATAGGAAGCATTTGCTACAAGCATAATATTTTTAAAATATTTAAGGAAATTATCCTTTTTTCCTAAGCTTTCCAATGATTTGCGCAGTTCTATTTCAACACCGTAGTTTTTGGCACCAAGTGCATTCTGGAAAGTGTAGTCCTTACCGCTTCCCGAATTGATTTCAATGGTTTCTATCGGTTTTTTGAAATCTTTGTAAAAAACGCCCAAAACAAAAGTTTCGCTTGGTGTTGGATAGTATTCGTACCTTAAATCGTAGTTTCCGATACTGGCATTTTCTAGTTCGGGATTGCCTCGAACCAGTTTTTTCAATTCAAAGTCATAAAAGGCAAATGGGGCTATTTCGCGGAACTCAGGCCTGTTGATGGTAATTCCATACGAAACGCGCGCAAGTGTTTTTTCGGTAAATTTATAGCTAAGGTTTGCCGAAGGGAAAAAGTCCGTTTCGTCAATGTTGATATTTACTTCTTCATTTGCATTATCGCTGGAGTAACTGTGCATTTGCTGACTGTTTTTCTCCAAACGTACCCCTGTATATAATTCTAATTTTGATGTAAATGGCAGTTTGAAGGCGAGGTATGCAGCCAATAAATCATTTGTGGCCGTATATGAATCACTTTTGTTGGTGGTTTCGTCAATTTTCAAGCCAGTGGTATTGTTGATATTTGTATCGGCGAATATTGCGTCAACCGGCTGGTAGGGCAGCCCCCAATCGAATAGTGAAAAGTTTGCAATGGCATATCCTATGCTGCGCGAGTTAAAATCACGGTCTTTTTTCTCGATATAAAGCCCGGCCTTAAGTTCCGGCTTGAATTCCCCAAACTGAAAAGTGTTGTCAAAATTGATATTGCCGGTATAAATATGTTCTTTCATATCCTGATATACGCGCCCCGACAATTCAGGTGTGGCGGCAAAGGAAAAATTAACCCCATATTGTCCATAATATTGGTTGTCAGGATCTTCTACAAGTGAAGAAGATAAACGTTTCAAGTCGGGCTGGTAACGGTCGGCATACGAATAGCCTGCAACCCAATTAAAATGAGTTTGGTTGTCCCTGAAATTGAAATCCCCGGCCAATTGTCCTGAATAGGTATTACGGCTGTTGAAACTTAATTCCTGCGCTTTTATGGTTAACCCACCGTAGTTGTCGCGCCCGCTCCTATCAATTACTTGGGTGTATCCCAAATGGTTGAACAAATTTCGGAATTCGATTTTTTGGTTTTTCCCAAAGATAAAAAGCCAGTTGCTGAGTGCCCCAATTTTAGCTGTGGCCCTCGAACGGATATCATTATAGTAATAGTTGGTATCCGAAACATCTTTTACCTTATCGTACTGCTGGTAATCTGCACGATAAATATCGTCAACATCCTGTACATAGCTGTAAGTCAAATTGTTGATTGTGCCAACCGATACTTTCCCAGCCAAAAACCGGCGTGTAAGCTCAAATTGGAAACGTTGGTCGGGCATAGCTTTGCCCTGCTCCGGCAACCAAACTTTATCCAGTTCCCTGCCCAGACGCTGAATCTCATTTTTATCATCCACCTGGTTCAAATGTTCAGGAAAATCGCTTGGCAACGCCCTGCTGCCATCATCAAAGCCCAACCATTCGTATTTGCTCATGCTGTATTTGCTGAAATCGGTGAAAGTTGCCCCCGGCCGTAGGGAAGTTGCATAACCCACCGAAAAGCTATTTTTATCGGCATTGTTCTTTGTAAAAATTTTAATGGCTGCCCCCGAAAAATCTGCTGGTAACTCTGGGGCTGGGCTTTTGAAAACCAGGATGTTTTCGAGCATCGAACTTGGTATAACATCGAAAGAGAATGCCCTTACGTCGGCTTCCGAGCTGGGTGTTGATGCATTGTTTAGCCAAACCGTATTATATCGCTGGCTTAAACCACGAACCATTACGAACCTATCGTCCATAATGGTTATACCTGGAACACGCTTTATTACTTCTGAAGCATCACGGTCCTGCGAACGGTTTATTTGCTGGCTCGAAATACCGCTTACCACCAAGTTGCTCATTTTCATTGATGAAAGCATTGAAATTTCGCTGCCGCCCATCCTGCTTTTGGCCGAAATCACAACACCTTCGAGTGCATGGCTGTTTCCTTCCAGATCAATATTGAGTTCCAATAATTCGCCTTTTACAATTTTAACCTTTTCGATAATTTGTGTTTTATACGAAATGTAAGAAATAACCAAGTTATAACTTCCTGGTGTCAATGAAGTTAATGCATAGTTTCCGTCGAGGTCGGTGGTTGAACCTGTTGTTGTACCTTGTATAAGTACCGTTGCACCTACTAAGGTTTCTTTTGTGATTTTGTCAGTTATCACTCCCTTAACCCCCGTTTGCTGGCCAAAAGTTACTACGGCATAAAAAATAAACAGGAGTGTAAAATGTTTTTTGATCATGTATCCAATGTTTGTTTTTATTTATCAGTAATTCCTAAAAGTGTTCAGGAAAACTCAAATTAATTATTGATTTTCGATTCCCCACAAAGGTTAGTTGATATGATTCAAATGTTACCTTCGTTTTAAACGCTGCAAAATTCTGCTCTTAATATGAACTAAATGTTAATTTATTGTTATGCTTGATATAATGGTATATTGAGTTGTAATATATTGATATACAATCTTATGTATTTATAATATAATTGTTTTTATTTTAAATTGAAAGGTTCGGACATTAACAATTTGATTTAATAACCTTAATATTTAGGTAACACGTTTTCTATGCAAGCAGACTAATTTTGCCCCAAAACTAATACTTCAAAAAAAATGAAAAAAACATTACTTTTAAATTTAATGCTGGTATGTATGGTTGTAACAGGTTTCGGCCAAAGTACCATCAATGATCCTTTTTTCGATAAAGTAGCTTTCAGGGGCGCTTTTGGTACATCTACTGATTGGACCGCAGGATGGGCAAACTGGAACCCTCAGAGCACTGTTTATGGAACCCCAACTGTTACGGTTTCTGGTGAACTGACTTCAAGCACTACTTGGACATCGAACAACGTTTACCTGATTCAGGGATTTTATTATGTACGCGATGGCGTAACACTAACCATACAGCCTGGAACTGTTATTCGCGGTGATAAGGATACCAAAGGTACATTGTTGATTGAGCGCGGTGCAAAGTTGATGGCCGAAGGCACTGCAAGCCAACCAATAGTTTTTACTTCGAATATTGCTGCTGGTAGCCGCGCTTATGGCGACTGGGGAGGTGTTGTACTTTGTGGAAAAGCGGCAATAAATGTTCCTGGTGGAACTGCAATAATTGAAGGAGGCCCTACTTCGGTATATGGTGGAGGCGCCAATCCTGATGATGCTGACAATAGCGGAAGCCTTAAGTTTTTCCGTATCGAATTCCCAGGTATTCCATTCGTTCCAGACAAAGAAATTAACGGACTTACTTTGGGCGGCATTGGAAGTGGAACTCAACTCGACAACATTCAGGTATCTTATTCAGGCGACGACTCATTCGAGTGGTTTGGTGGCAAAGTAAACGCTAAACATCTTATTGCTTTCCGTGGTTGGGACGATGATTTTGATACCGATTTTGGTTATCGTGGTATGATACAGTTTGCTGTTTCATTGCGTGATAAGGATATTGCCGATCCAGGTTCCGGTTCCAACAGCTTCGAATCGGATAACGATGGAACTGGTTCGACCAACACACCGGTTACTCAACCTATATTTAGCAATGTTTCTTCTTTTGGTCCTAAATACACACTTGCAACCTCCATAAACTCAAACTTTAAACGTGCAATGCACTTGCGCCGCAACACCCGCACTACTGTGTATAACTCAGTGTTTGCAGGTTGGCCAACCGGGCTTTTCATTGATGGTACCGCCGCACAGGGCAATGCAACCAATGGGGATCTGAAAATGGAAAGGAACGTGCTTTCGGGAATGGGAACATTCTTTGCAAGCCAGTTTGAGCGTAATTTTTTCAAAACTGTTAGCCTTGGCAACGACACAATAGCAGATAATGATTTGCTGTCGTATGTTGACCCTTTCAATCTTGGTCAGCCTAACTTCCTTTTACAGAGCGGATCTGAATTGAAATCAGGCTCAATCTGGCCACAGACTGGAATAAATGAAAGAAAAAATGCATTTACAGCATCAATTTACCCTAACCCTGTTTCGACTAATGCTACTATTAGATTTACACTTGTGAAAGCTGAAAATCTTACCATTACGCTATTTGATATAACAGGCATCAAAATCTCAACTGTTTCACATGATGAACAATATCAATCAGGTGAGAATGAAGTCAAATTCAATGTATCTGATCTGGCAAAAGGGATGTATTTTGTTCAGATTACGAATGGAATTAACAGTAGCGCATTTAAGTTGATGGTTAAATAAATTTCAGAAAATAAAGTATTGAATATTGCCGCTTCCGTTCTGGGAGCGGCTTTTTTTTTTAAGAGAATGCGAGATAGTCAAATAAACGTATGCTTGATTTAGCTGATTGCGGTTCAGCAATTTGAATTAGTCCTTCTATTATGCATTGACGATTTGAATTCAAATTAAATAAATCAAAAAAAGATAGAATTGTTATAAATATTCTATCTATTTGTATATCAATAAAATATACATATTTCAAGAATCAGTTAACAATTATTTAATATTCCGGTAAACATCGGGTAACGTGTTAACAATTCCTTTGCACAAAATTAATACTCAATAAAAGCTATGAAAAAAATCAACATCTACGCATTGTTAACATTTTTAGCATTTTTCTCACTGGTAAGCCGGTCGAATGCACAACAAACGACAAATGATAGTCTGGTTCAGACGATTCAGCTTCTGGAGGTTGACCATGACAACACTAAAACTGATATTGAACTGATAAAACGCCTGAAAATATCTGGTTACATCCAGGCTCAATGGCAAATGGCAGATACGGCAGGAGCTGTAACACCCTATTCAGGAGGTGCTTTCCCGATTGCTACCGATAACCGTTTCAGTGTTCGTCGTGGCAGGGTAAAATTCGCTTATGAAAATGAATTTTCCAACTTTGTACTCCAGATAGATGCTACCGAAAAGGGAGTATCGTTAAAAGATGCTTACATTGCGGTAAAAGATCCATGGGCACAATTTGTTACCCTCACAGCAGGGGTTTTTAACAGGCCATTTGGTTACGAAATCACCTATTCATCCACTGTTCGCGAAAGCCCTGAACGTGCCCGTATTTTCCAGAATCTTTTTCCTGGTGAACGCGACCTCGGTGCAATGATAACCTTACAACAGAAAAAAGGTTCCAGATTCGATTGGATAAAATTAGATGCAGGAGTTTTTAATGGAAACGGCATAAATCCGGAATCTGACACCAAGAAGGATTTTATTGGCCACTTATACTTTACCAAAGCAAATAAAAGTGAAACATTCAAATTTGGTGGTGGTATATCTTATTATAATGGTGGTGTATTTCAGGGAACCAAATTTGTTTATACACCAGGGGAAGTTCTGGATGTAACCCAGCCCGGCCTGATAGATTCAACAGCATCCAATAAAAATTCCTTTGCAAAACGCGAGTATATTGGTTTTGATGCTCAGTTTAGTGTTCAATCGCCAATTGGAATAACCAGCGTACGGGCCGAGTATATACAAGGACAACAACCGGCTGCGAAATCGGTAAATGCAAGTATATCAACCGGAACACTCAGTAATTATGATACTTACATCAGGAAGGTAAGTGGAGGATATGTTTATCTCATTCAAGGGATTGGACAGACCAAAAACCAATTGGTTTTAAAATACGATTGGCTCGACCCAAATACGAAAGTTAGTGGAGCAGACATTGTTTCAAAATCAAGTGCAGGTAAAAGTACAGGTCTGGGAGTGGCTGATATTAAATTTACTACAATCGGAATTGGTTGGAATTACCGATTCAATTCACAGGTAAAATTGATGGCATATTACGAAATCGTTAAAAACGAAAGCACAGGTTTATCAACTGTTGGACTAAACAGAACGCTGGATACTTCAAAAGATTTGAAAGACAATGTTTTCACGCTGCGTGTACAGTATAAATTCTAATTTTACTCTGAATTAAAATCCATAATAATAAATAATTAATCGAAAAACGAAAATGAAAAAATTAATCCTGTTATTACTTGTGTTAGTTGCTGTTAATCAACTTAACGCCCAGAAACTTAAAATTAAAGGTAGCGATACCGTGCTTCCGTTAACTCAAAAAGAAGCAGAAGAATACATGAAGAAAAATGCAGGTGCTTCCTTAATGGTTACAGGTGGCGGTTCTGGTGTTGGTATTGCAGCATTGTTAAATGGCACTACTGATATTGCACAATCTTCCCGCAGACTAAAACTCGATGAAAAAATAAAATTGCAGGATGCCGGCAAAGCATTCAAAGAAACCATTATTGCTTACGATGCCTTGGCAGTTATTGTTAACCCTTCGAACAAAGTGACGCAACTTACCCGTGAACAGTTAGAAAGCATTTTTACAGGAAAAATTACAAATTGGAAAGAAGTAGGTGGCGATGACCAAAAAATGGTTGTTTACTCGCGTGAAACCAGTTCGGGCACATACGAGTTTTTTAAAGAGCATGTTCTTAAAGGTAAAAACTTTGCTTCCTCGGCTTTGCTTATGCCGGCCACTGGTGCAATAGTACAGAGTGTTAGCCAGACAAAAGGCTCAATTGGCTATGTTGGACTTGCTTACCTCGAAAAAGAGGTTAAGCCGTTGAAAGTTTCTTTTGATAAGGGAAAAACTTTTGTAAGCCCTACGGTTGAAACAGCAAAAAGCAAAACTTATCCTATAACCCGTCCTCTATTTTACTATTACCTTGTTTCAATCGAAAAGACGGTTAGTCCATTTATCAATTATATACTTTCACCAGTTGGTCAGGTTTTAGTGCTCAAATCAGGTTATGTTCCACTGAAATAATAGGTTTCCCAAAATAAAGAGTTGGTTAGTTGATTAGTGTGTTTGCCTGCACCGTAAAACTGGAATCCTGGTTTTACGGTGTTTTTTTTGATTATTGAAATGTAGAAAAGTGTCATTTCCTCACCAGATGTACCAAATATGGCAGAAGCAATTCCATTGATGGAAGTCGGCCTTGTTTAGATTTGCTATCCTTTACAAATTTTGCTGCCCTAATTAATTGTGGATAGACCATCTAGGATCAGGACAGCGATTTGAAACACAATTGTTTAGACTTTTTATTATCAAATAATTTTGGTTAAAAAACCTGTGAATTATATAATTTGAATATGAAGTTATGTATCATTTTCAGTAATTGGGGTTAGTACCTTTGCTCCTAACCTTAATATCATTCTTATGTCACTTCTTAGCATTTTACTAGTGATAATTGTCGCAGGTTTTGTACTGTGGCTTGTAAACAATATGATCCCTATGGATCACAAAATCAAGAAAATCCTGAATATTGTAGTTGTCATAGTAGTTTGTGTCTGGCTTCTTAAGGTTTTCGGGTTATTAGATACACTGACCAATATTCATGTGTAATTTGTTTGCCAGAACAAAAAAAGTACCCGGAGCAATCAGGGACTTCAGCAAAGGAAAGACCGTTTGAAAACCAGCGGTTTCACTGTAAAAATTAATTTTTAAAACAAAAAATCATGAATCTCAAAAGAATATTTGGCGCATTGCTAACAATGCTTGGTATAGGCGGACTGATCTATATTGCAATACTATTTGTGAATACCTCCGGAGGAACACATAATATTAAGGCAATTGCCATCTATGGCATCCTTGGCCTGATTTTTTTTGTGGCAGGAATCAGCCTGGTCCGTACCACGAAAGATGAATCTTAGTGTGTGAATTTCAATTTTAGCCGTAATTAGAGTCAGTTCATAAAGTTGGGCTTTATTTTTATTTACGATGTACGAAATACGATTGGCAAATATAACTCGCTGAAAACAAATTGTAAATCGTAAATCGAAATTCGTACATTTTGAAATAGAACAAGTTAAAAACACACTCTAATTAACAGATTAACAAATAGTTAGTCCGAAATTGTTTATAACTATCAAAAAAATGAAATCACAATAATCCTTTTAGCTTCACAATAAAATTTTTTAATAATGCCGATGTGAATCTTATTCTTGCGTTTGCCCTGATATTAATATGCTATAAAGCTTTTAATTGAAAGGGTAATACTATTTTGTCTTTTGCTTTTATCTTCCGACTTTCAAACCTGTTTTTCCAAATAGTGATATCCTTGGAAACTTGATGCGATAAACGCTTAACAATTATTTAATATTGGTGTAATTACTACTTAATATTGGCACAGTTACTTTACACAAAATTAATATAGACTCTAATTCCACAAAAAATGAAAACTAAAGCACTCATTCTTTTTCTGTTACTTGCAGTAAATCAGGTTTTTGCACAAAATATTAAAATAAAAGGAAGTGATACTGTGCTTCCATTAACCCAAACAGAAGCTGAAGAATATATGAAGGCGAATAAAAAAGCTTCCATAATGGTAACAGGTGGAGGTTCGGGAGTTGGTGTAGCTGCATTAATGAATGGAACCACCGATATAGCCCAATCCTCACGAAGCCTGAAACTTGACGAAAAATTAAAATTAAAGGATGATGGTAAAGCATACAAAGAAGTAATTATTGCTTACGATGCTTTGGCTGTGATTGTACACCCCTCAAATAAAGTTTCCCAACTTACACGTGAACAACTCGAAGGCATTTATACAGGTAAAATTACAAATTGGAAACAGGTTGGAGGCGCTGACATGAAAATTGTGGTTTACTCCCGTGAAACCAGCTCAGGTACTTATGAGTTTTTCAAAGAACATGTACTCAACAAGAAAAATTTTGCAGGTTCTGCACTTCTAATGCCGGCAACCGGGGCTATTGTTCAAAGTGTAAGCCAAACCAAAGGTGCAATAGGTTATGTAGGATTGGCGTACCTCGAAAAAAATATCAAAGCTCTAAAAGTTTCTTACGATCAGGGTAAAACATTTGTGACCCCATCAGTAAACGCAGCAAAAAACAAGACTTATCCTATTAGTCGTCCACTTTATTATTATTACTTGACTTCAGTTGAAAAAACTGTCGCTCCTTTTGTTAAATTTGTACTCTCACAATCCGGTCAGCAATTGGTTTTAAAATCAGGATACATACCCTTAAAATAGTAACAGCAGTACATTGCAACTAATTCCGGAATACATTTTAAGCCTTACACACTTTATAAAGATAGCTATAGTTAATGGGAAAAGGGAGAAGAATATTCGAGAAAGTAGTAACTGGTGTATTGTTTTCGAGCAGTACCATCACAAGCTTGACGGTTATCCTCATTGTGGTTTTCCTGTTTAAAGAAGGTATAAGCCTTTTTAACAGTACACCTACCGAAAAAAACTATGTAATTGCTGTAAGCAAGGTCAATACAGTTCCAGTAATTACTTCTAATCAACTTGCTGATATTTTTAACCAGGATATTACTAACTGGAAGCAACTTGGTGGTCGTAACGATAGCATTATCCGACTGACGGTGAATGATCTGGCAAGTATTTTTACTGAAGAAGAACTTGGCCCGAATCTGGAGTTCCTGCCTGTTAAGGTGAACGAATATGTTAAAGCAACACCTGGGGTCATCCTGTATTTGTCGAAAAGCCAGTTACCATCGAACTTCGAAGGTAGGGTGATACCCGTAAAAAAAATTACTGTCAAAGATTTTATTGGAGGAAAACATTGGTACCCTACAACTGAACCTATCCCTCAGTTTGGGATTTGGCCGATGATAGTAGGGACTTTAATGGTAACTTTAGGTGCAATTCTTTTTGCGCTCCCTTTTGGTATGGCAACAGCCATTATTATGTCGGAAGTTGCTGATATACGTTTACGCAACATACTAAAACCTGTGGTCGAATTGTTAGCCGGTATTCCATCAGTTGTTTATGGCTTTTTTGGTTTAGTTGTGCTTGTTCCCTTAATTCAGCAATTATTTAAACTTGATGTTGGCGAAACTGTACTTGCTGGAAGCATTGTTTTGGGGATTATGGCACTACCTACCATAGTTACTGTTGCCGAAGATTCACTACGTACCACACCTCGGGCGCTTAAAGAAGCCAGTCTTGCTTTAGGAGCCTCCCAATGGCAAACCTTGGTGCGGGTTGTGATACCCTATTCAAAATCAGGTATTTCCACTGCCATTATACTTGGTATTGGCCGCGCAATTGGTGAAACCATGGCTGTTTTGATGGTAACAGGAAATTCGTCCAATATCCCGACTTCTTTTTTACAGCCTACGCGTACCATTCCCGCCACCATTGCTGCCGAATTGGGTGAAACACCTTATGGTGGTTTACATTTTAGTGCGTTGTTTGCCCTTGCAATAATCCTTTTCATGTTTACTATCATAATAAATCTAACTGTTGAGGTTATCAAAAACAGGAACAGAAGATTTTGATATGTTGACAAAAATAAATCATGATGAATGAAAAAAAAGATGACCATTTTACCATCAACAAATGTTAAATGCCAATCTCTAAACTCTAATTTCGAAATCCCATTCACCAATAACCAGTTTCAGTAACCAATCACCAACAATATCCAGCCACCCGTGAACACAAAACAACTCAAACAAAGGATAGCTTTCTCGATTTTCGGGACAATGAGTTTTATAGTAGTAGCTATTTTGGTTATCATCCTAGGATTTATAGTAATAAGGGGAATGAGTGCAATAAGTTGGGAGTTTCTAACTGAAATGCCAAAAGATGGGATGACAAAAGGTGGGATTTTTCCGGCCATAGTTGGAACCGGATGCCTTGTATTGGGAAGCATGGTTTTTGCCTTTCCGATAGGTGTGCTTTCCGGCATTTATATTAACGAATACCTAACCGAAAGCTGGCTGAAAAAGTTTTTGCGCATGATGACCAATAACCTTGCAGGTGTGCCATCTATTGTTTTCGGATTGTTCGGTATGGCTTTGTTCGTAAACTACCTCAGTTTTGGTGATTCGATAATTGCCGGTTCCATGACTTTAGGCCTGCTAGCCCTCCCTGTTGTAATCAGGCTTACCGAAGAAGCCTTAAAAACAGTTGACGATAATTTACGGCTTGGTAGTTACGCCCTGGGCGCAACCAAAATACAAACCATTCAAAAAGTAGTTATTCCTATCGCTTTTCCTAACATAATGACAGGTTTGATCCTTTCAATCGGTAGGGTTTCTGGCGAAACAGCCCCGATATTGTTTACGGTAGCCGCCTATTTCCTTCCAAGGTTGCCTCACAGCCTTAGCGATCAGGTAATGGCATTGCCTTACCATTTGTATGTATTGGCAACCAGCGGTACCAATATGGAAGAATCGAGGCCAATGGCTTATGGAACCGCCCTTGTGTTGGTTTCTATAGTGCTTATTATCAATGTTTCGGCTAGTTTGTTGCGCCGCAGGATCCAGAAAAAAGTTAAAATGAATTGATGATGGTTCGATGTTGTTTAAAATTGTTCAATGTTGTTCAAAATAGTTCAATGTTCAAAGTTGTTCAAAATGGTAAAAAACAATCTTCAGTTCTCTATCCAAAATCTTTGAACTTGAAACTTTGACCTTTGACCTTTGACCTTTGACCTTTGACCTTTGATTTTTGACCTTTGACTTTTGACCTTGAACAATTGAACCTTGAACAATTGAACTTTGAACCCTATAACATAACCCACTAAAAATGACACAAGCAGAAGCTAAAAATGTAAATGTATGGTATGATAGTTTTCAGGCATTGAAAGATATTAGCATGACATTTGAACCTAACACTGTTACTGCACTAATTGGCCCTTCAGGATGTGGAAAATCAACTTTTCTGCGCTTGTTTAATAGGATGAATGACCTTATTCCTCTTTTCAGGGTCGAAGGTTTGGTTACAGTGAATGGACAGAATGTATATTCAAAAGATATCAGGCTCGACGAAATGCGAAAAAAAGTCGGGATGGTGTTTCAAAAACCAAACCCTTTCCCTAAATCAATTTTCGAAAATGTCGCTTATGGATTGAGGGTGAATGGTATAAGCAATAGGAAAGAAATTGAAGAAACTGTTGAGCGTTCTTTAAAACAGGCAGCTTTATGGGATGAGGTAAAGGATTCGCTCAAAAAGTCAGCCATGGAGTTGTCGGGAGGGCAGCAACAGCGTTTGTGTATTGCCCGTGCTTTAGCTGTTCAGCCCAAGTTGATTCTCATGGATGAGCCTGCTTCTGCACTTGATCCAATTTCTACCAATCGCATCGAAGAACTTATCTTCGAGCTTAAAAAGGATTACACAATAATCATTGTTACCCATAACCTGCAACAAGCTGGAAGAATAAGTGATGCAACAGCCTTCTTTTACCTAGGCGAACTGGTTGAATTTAACCTCACAAAAAAAATATTCCTGAATCCCGACAACGAACGGACCCAGAACTATATAACCGGAAGGTTTGGTTGAGAGGAACACAATTTCAATGACATTGTTAATAATCAGATGTTTAACTTTAGGTGTTACTGAGTTTTTCTTTTAACCCAAATCATCAACATTTGTGTCTCCTTCTCCTTATTTAATATCCCAACCCTTAATCCCAAAACCCAACCCCTCAAAAAAATGACCGTAATAGATAACAATATTCAGCAAATAAGAACCGATCTGGTTCAAATGTGGACATTGGTGATAAACCAAATGGAAAAAGCGAGGCTTGCCCTAATTAATGGCGATAAAAACCTTGCACGCGAGGTACGCATGAATGAAAAGCGGGTGGATGCCTTCGAGTTGAAACTCGATATGGACAGTGAAAATGTGCTCATGCTAAAAAATCCGGTTGCCATCGATTTACGATTTATACTTTCAGTTTTAAAAATCAATTATAACCTCGAGCGGATTGGCGATTATGCAAATGCAATTGCTAAGGTTGCTGAACATGCAAATGGACCGATGCCTGAAGATATTTTGCAGCCAACCCACCTCCCCGAAATGTTTTTTACTGCGCAGTCGATGTTGCAAGAATCATTGTACGCTTTCGAAAAATCAGATCGCAACCATGTAAACGTTTTATTTGGTATGGACGAAAAACTGGATAAACCCAACAATAACGCAAATGTTATCATCAGCCAATTGATTAAAGAGAAACCGGATGATACTATGCTTATCCTTGAAGCACTTTCGATTATGCGCAAACTCGAACGAACCGGCGATCATATATTGAATGTGGCCGAAGAACTGATTTTTTATTTTGATGCTATCGTAATAAAGCACAGTAAAATACACAAGAATCAATAAATTCTGAATCCGGCGTGAGCTCAAGTAACTCTTGAAATCATTCTTTATCATGAATAATGCAACCACTTTCGTTCAGGTGATTGTTACTCGTATTATCTCAATTTACAATAACAGGCAAATACAAAATGGATAAATCAAAATACACAATACTTTTAGTTGACGATGAAGAAGATATACTCGATTTTGTCGGATATAACCTTCGAAAAGAAGGCTTTACCGTTATGACCTCCCTGAATGGTAGGGAAGCATTGCAGATTGCAAAAAAAGAAATTCCTCATTTGGTTTTGCTCGATTTGATGATGCCCGAAATGGATGGAATTGAAACTTGTCAGGAGTTAAAGCGTTATCCCGAACTAAAGGATACCATCATAGTGTTTTTTACTGCCCGCAGCGAAGATTTTACCCAAATCCTTGGTTTGGATGCCGGTGCCGACGATTACATAACCAAACCAATTAAACCCTCTGTTTTGGTGAGCAAGGTAAATTCGTTGTTGCGTAGGATACCTGTAATTGAAGAAGAATCCATGGTTTTTCAGGCTGGCGATATTATTATAGACAGGGAAAAATACATGGTAATAATTGATGGTAAAGAGATACAACTTGCCAGAAAAGAATTTGAATTGCTTAGTATCCTTGCCACAAAACCAGGTAGGGTATTTACCCGGGAAGAAATTTTGAACAGGGTTTGGGACGATGATGTTGTAGTTGGCGAACGTACTATTGATGTCCACATCCGCAAAATCCGCGAAAAAACTGGAACTGACCATATTAAAACAATTAAAGGGGTGGGGTATAAGTTTGATTCGAGGTAATTTATCAATTTATCAATTTATCAATTTGAAAATTTGAAAATGTGGGGATTTGAGAATTTGAGAATTTGAGGATTTGAGAATTTGAGGATGTTCGGCAATAAACTTAATTTTTAGCAGTAACTATATGTAAATCATATAATTGATATGGTAAATTCTGCACTAAACAATACACTACCTAATTATCACATTAACTTTTTACCACATTACCGCATTAGCACATTACCGCATTGCCACATTAGCACATTACCACATTGCCACATTAGCACATTAACACATTGCCACATTAGCACATTAACACATTGCCACATTAGCACATTAACACATTAGCACATTAACACATTAACAAATGGCCGAAACAACCCCAAAGCGTCTTGCATTAGTGCTTTCAGTATTGCTGTCGCTGGTGGCTACTGCCATGTTTTTTGTTTTTGCATGGGATGAAAGCAGGAATAATCCCTGGTTATGGATTTTTGTCTCATTTCTTGTGTTAAATGGTATTCAATATTTTATCTTGCAGTATTCGCTTGAGAAATTTATCTATAGTCGTATAAAGCTGGTTTACAAAACTATACATAAGCAGAAACTCAACAAGGATGATAAAAAAGGCCAGGTTGTAGGTGTTCATGGCGACATTATACATAAAGTGAACGAAGAAGTTGCTATTTGGGCCAACGACAGAAAGGAAGAGATTGATGAACTTAAAAAAATGGAGGTTTACCGTCGTGAATTCCTTGGAAATGTGTCGCACGAACTAAAAACCCCACTTTTTAACTTGCAAGGTTTTGTTCTTACCTTGATGGATGGCGGTATCCACGACCCCAAAATAAACCTCGACTTTTTGGGGAAATCCCAAAAAAACATTGAGCGGATGATTACTATTGTCGAAGATCTGGAAGTAATTTCGAGGCTCGAAACAGGAGAAGCAACTCCTCTCCTTGTTAATTTTTCGATTCCGGCACTTGTTAGGGAGGTATTCGAATTTTTAGAACCAAAAGCCAGCGAGCGTAAAATCCGGCTTCTGTTTGCGGCTGATTACAACGACAATATGCTTGTTCGGGCCGATAAAGAGAAAATCCGCACGGTAATCACCAATCTGGTGCTCAATTCTATAAAATATGGAATAGAAGGGGGTCGCACTAAAGTTAGCTTTTATGATATGGACGAAAACTACCTTATCGAAATTTCGGATAATGGCGTTGGTATTCATGAAAAACATATTTCGCGTTTATTCGAACGTTTTTACAGGGTTGACAAACACCGTTCGCGGGCACAAGGTGGTTCTGGCTTGGGTTTGGCTATTGTAAAACATATTATTGAGGCACATAACCAAACTATTAACGTACGCAGTGCCCCTGGTGTCGGATCAACATTTTCATTTACCCTTGCAAAAGCAAAAGCAAGCTAACCTGAATAATTCATTATTTGATGGTAATTGAACACGGATGACACAGATCCAACGGCTTTTCACGGATTTTTGTCTTTATCAGTGTTATTCTGTAACATCAGTGTTAAGGTGTTCTATAAAATTTTGAATAAAGCAAGCTAAAACCCTATTTGCAAAAACCTCAGAAAACTAATGATTTTAGGGATAAATATTTTTTTATTTTAACAATTTTTATCTATTGGCAATACTATTTGTTTGTTTTTCACCGTTACTTTTAACGCTTAGGAATAAGTCCTCCATTCATTTAATAAAGTATTGAAAGCATGAGAATTAAGTTCATTTTACCTTTCATCCTGGTTTTTTTATTTGGTTTTTCTCTTCAGGCCCAGAACCCTGCCCGGACAACAATCAAAGGAGTTTTACAGGATACTTTGCATGCGCCGATACCATTTGCTACGGTTATGCTCCTCAATGCGTCCGATTCGGCACTTATCAACTTTTTATCAAGCAACGACAAGGGCGAATTTGCATTCAGCAATGTAAAAAACAGCAAATATTTGCTCAAAGCCCAGCACATGAGCTATTTGCCGATTCAAATCATTTTAAGCCCATCGCCCACAGCAATAAACAATTTGCAGGTTGTAACCATGAAACCCATTTCCCAAATGCTGATGGAAGTGGTTATTCGCGCTGCAAAAGCACCCTTACGGATGAGGGGCGACACCGTTGAATACGATGCAACAACGTTTAAAGTGCCAACAGGTTCCACCGTCGAAGATTTGCTGCGACGGCTGCCGGGTATCAATGTGGATGCCGATGGGAACATCAGTACCCAGGGAAAGGATGTAAAAAGGTTGTACGTGGATGGAAAAACTTTTTTTGGCGATGATCCCAAAAGTATCACTAAGAACCTGGGTGCCGAAGCCATTTCGAAAGTTCAGGTTTATACTGAAAAATCGGAACAGTCGAAACTTACCGGTGTTGACGACGGCTCGAAAGAAAAGGCAATGAACCTCGAACTGAAAGACGAATTTAAAAAAGGTTCGTTTGGTAAAGTTACCTTGGCAGCCGGTACCGAGGAGCGTTGGGCCGGACGCGGAAATTACAACCGATTTAACGACAAAACCCAGTTCTCCGTAATTGGATATGGGAACAATATCAATCAAACAGGTGTAAACTGGGAAGATTATGGCGAATTTAAAGGCAACAACTCATTTAACGACTACGATAACGGCGACTTTGGTTTTAACCGCAATGGTGGAAATTATTACTATTTTGATGGGAACGATTCGCCCGTGAACAATTATGATGGAAAAGGGCTTACCGAAAACTATGGTGGCGGAACCAATTATAATTTCGATAACAAGAAAACCAAACTAAACGCAAGCTATTTCTACAACCAAACGCAGCTCGACTTTTTACAAACAAGTTTCCGGCAAACTTTTGTTGACGAAAACAACACATTCACCAAAGATGACACCGTTCAAAACTCCGATTTCCGATCGAGCCATAGTATTGGTACACGTTTCGAGCAGGAATTCGACTCATCCAACAAACTTATCGCAAAAGCTAATCTGCGTTTTTCTTCCAATGATAACCATGTTATTAACAGTCAGTTGTTTTCTGATTATGATCTTCAGCCTTATAACTCGCTCAACCTCAATAATACCAACAATTTATCGTCCTATAAAATAACTTCGGCAGCCATTTACAGGCATCTGTTCAAGAAAAAGGGGAGGTCGTTTGCCGTAAGTGGCGGGTATAATGCCAATTTGAGCGATGGGACCGAAAATTACAATTCGTTGAACGATTTTTTCGAGGCAAGTACCCCTTCGGAACAAATCAGGCAATTGATCAACAACGATAAAAATATTGAAGAAATAAAATCGAGTGCTTTATATACCGAACCTTTATCGAAAAAATGGTACCTCGAGTTTTTCTATAATTACAGCCGTTTGGCAAATAAAAGTAACCGTCAGGCTTATCCTTTCGAAAGCGAAGTTAATATCGACAGCCTCAGCAACTATTACGAACAAGTAACTTCATACAACCGCTTAGGTTCGGTTTTACGTTACTCTTTCAATGGCATTAATGCATCCTTAGGTTTCGCGGGACAGCAATTAAAGCTTGATGGTCAATATGCAACCGATATTGGTCAGCCTTGGGATTCGGTTGGGGTTTCAAAAACCTACCCGAACTTTACTCCTGATTTCAATTTCAATTACGAGTTCAAGAATAATATGCGTTTGGAAGTAGGATACACCAACTCCATAACAGCACCTGATTTCAACGATTTGGTCCCGCTTAAAAATACAAGTAACCCGGCTTACCAAATAGTTGGGAATTCGAAATTGATACCCGAAAATTCACACAACGTAAGTGCAGGGCTTTTTTACTGGAATCCATCTTCCTTTGCCAATATTGGCTTTAACACCGATTTTGGTGTTACAAATAATCCAATAATCTATAATCAGGTTACGGTTTTCGATTCAACCTCTGGTATGCTGACCATTTCGACACCCGAAAACATGGAGCAGAGCAAAAATATCAACTCCTGGTTATGGTCGAATATTCCGATTATAAAAACTAAGCTTACAATTGATGTAAACGGAGGCACAGGTTGGGATTATTCGCCAACACGTATCAACGACATTCTCGATAATTCGAAATCAACAAGTTTTAGGTTGGGTGGCAATATCAACCTTACCCCAAATGCCAAACTTGTATTTTCGGCAGGTTTTTGGGGCAATTTCAGTAAAGTAAAATACACAATAAACGCCGAACATAACCAGGATTATTTCAATTATCAACTGCGCAGCTCAATTAAATGGCAGTTTGTAACCCGTATGTTTTTCGAGAGCAATTTCAATTATTCGGTGTACAAAAACGACCAATATGGGTTCGATCAGGCTGTACCATTGTGGAATGCGTCAGTTCGCCGCATTATAGGCAAGAACAACAAATTTGAGATGCGATTGGCTGCTTTCGATATTTTGAATAAAAATGTAAACGTAAACCAGTATGCAACCAAAAACTACGTTCAGGCAAGCAATACCAACACACTGGCCCGCTATTTTATGCTCAGCATATCATATAATATGAAGGGGTTTGAAAGCAAAATCCAGAAAAACCGTTTTATGTAACTACCCCAGTTGGCCTAACCTATTTATCAAAACCGTTTTTTGAAACTTCCGCAAAAATAAAACATCGAATGAAAAGAAACACCCAAATATTTTTGATTACAATGATAGGTTGCCTAATCCTGGGAGCCAATAAAATAAGTGCGCAAACCACCGAAGGAACCATCAGGTATCTGCGTACCCAAAACTGGGCTAAAATGATGTCGGGGCTAGATTATATCAGCAAAAACCAGCGCGACCGTATGATGTATATGTGGGGAAACCGTTCGGAATGGAAAACATATACCCTGCTGCATTTCAACGCCACCGAATCGAAATACGAGGATTCGGAAGAAGAAGCCGAACCAGGAAACGAAGGTTGGAGCAACCGCAAGGAGTTGTTCTTTATGAAAAGGGATTTTAAAGCAAATACCCTTTATGATGGCATGTACCTACTTGGCAAAAATTACCTAATCCACGACACCATTGTGCCGCCGGTGTGGAAAATATTGAACGATATGAAAGAAGTCGCCGGTCATATTTGCATGAATGCATCGAGTGTTGACACTTTGCGCAAACAAAGTATAATGGTTTGGTTTGCCCTGGATATGCCAATACCCACAGGCCCCGACAGGTTTATAGGCTTGCCCGGCATGGTACTGGAAGTGGACATAAACAACGGTGCAGCAATAATGACCGCCGATAAAATTGATTTGAAACCACTTACATCGGAACTTAACGTACCTGAAAAAATTAAAGGCAAAAAAATCAACACAGCCGAATACACCCTTATTGTAGAGAAGCAGATGAAAGAACGCAAAGCAGCCGAAGAACCCTGGTTTTGGGGAATGAGGTATTAAAAGGGGAAGGGTTTGGGGGTTAGGGATTTGGGGTTGTCAGTAAATCCACAATCCACAATCCACAATCCGCAATCCGCAATCCGCAATCCGCAATCCGCAGTCCGCAATCCGCAATCCGCAATCCGCAATCCGAAATCCGCAATCCGCAATTTTTTTACTCTTTACTTTTATGTGATTCAATAATAGAGTTCAGCATTTTTTCGGTTTTTGCGGCTCCCTCGCCTAACAGGAAAGCGATTTGCTGTACCAGATCAAGGTTTTGTTCAATAACTTCGGTAACGCGGTTTATCACTTCTTCTTTGCGCACTTCCGGAATATTCATATCACGGATAACCGCGCCAACAACCTTGTTCTTTTTAATACTGAATATGGTAACATTTAAGAGTTTGTCGTTCAGGTGTACATCGCGACCTATTACGTCGTCGTTGCTGCTGATTACGAAAGCAAACAATTTGTAAAATTGTACAGGAAGCAGTGTTTTTAAGTCCGCGCCAAGCAGGCCTGGTATAATTTCGTTAATTTCGGCTGCATCTTCACCCAAAATTGTCACAAAACTTTCGTTGG
Source organism: uncultured Bacteroidales bacterium (assembly GCA_903946925.1). Classification (GTDB taxonomy): domain Bacteria; phylum Bacteroidota; class Bacteroidia; order Bacteroidales; family UBA4417; genus UBA4417. Next base: position 20,839 of record CAJAXK010000342.1, read on the forward strand.
AGCCAATAATCTTCAAGTTTTCGTCAACAATTACCATTGGTGTTGGTAGTTTGTGAAGCATGGTCTGGGTTGTTTCCAGTGCATCTTGAGCCAATTGTTTCTCGCCCAATGCCCTCTTTTCCGAATTTTGCAGGGCCTGCTGTGTTTTGGCTAATTTGTCGTTTGTTTGTTTTAGCGATTTAATATATTCCTGTTTTGATTTTAGCGAATGCATTATACACATATCGGGCCTGGTAATCCCGGAGGCCACATCAATGGCAAAATCGCGGCAACTATCATATCCACAAGCTTTGCAGCCCAAGTTTTCTTCGTAGTTGTTTTTTTCAATAATTTTTAAAACCTCATCAATCTTTTCTTCTGGAGGCATGGGCAATCTTTGGTTGTTTGTTTTAAACTCACGCTTCAAATCAAGATGCTGGTATTGTTTCAAATCATTGTTCCATCGTGCCATATTAAACTCTTTGAGCCTTTTTGATGTATAAGTTGTAACCGAAGTTTGCCGGTTATACTTTTTGCCATCAGGTTTCATGCCTGGCCCCATCATGCATCCTTCGCAATAAAACAAGTTAAAATGTTTGTTTATAAAATGGATTCCTTGTTCGAACTGGTTTATGGCGGCCAAAATTTCCTCTTTACTTTTGGCTGTTACCACAGTGCCGGTGAGCAAGTCTTGGCTAAGGCCTGATGCGTTTATTATCCCCGTACTAATTGGGTATAGGGAGCCTTTATACCCGCAAGGTTCGTTGAAATCGGAAAATTCGATATTGCTCTCTTTTATCCCGTTCTCATCGAAGAGTTCCCGTAATTCAGCAAAAGTCAAAACTTCGTCAACTTTCGAGTTGCCTTCAAACCGGTCGGCTTCTTCTTTCGCGCCAATGCATGGCCCAATAAAAACCACTTTAATATCGCTGCCATATAAATCCTTAACGACTTTAGTGTTAGCTATCATTGGGTTTACGATAGGTGCGAGGTTGTCAAGGAGTTCTGGATAATATTTTTCTATCAACGAAACAATGGGTGGACAGTTTGCAAGTATGTAATATTTTCCTAAAAAATTAGATATCAATTCGTTGTATTCCTTTGCTACCAAATCAACACCAAAAGAAACATCATGAACATAATCAAAACCCATTTCGATCAGCATTTTAACAAATTTGCGGTAATCGGTAATATCATCGAATTCGGCAGAAATGCTTGGGTCAACCAAAGCCACAACTTTGTGCACCGATTTAATCAGTGCGTTTACTGTTGGCTTTGAATCGTAATATTTTATTGCTTTCGGGTTACAAACTTCCAGGCAGGAACCGCAACCGATGCACCTGTCAGGTTGTATATATGGCATTTCACTAGATGGGCGCAACTCAATAGCCTTAACAGGGCAAACCCGCACACAGGCGTAGCATACTTTACATTTTTCTTCGACTATATAAACTAGGGGTGCTTGCATGTTGATAGGTGTTGGTGAATGGTTATTAGTTATTGGTGAAATGGTGCTGAAGCCAAGCTTTACATGCCAATGGATTCAAAAAAATCATCCAATACCTCAATAACTTTATCTTCGTCGAGGCGTTCTTTTAAAAGGCCATCCAATTTTAGTGATGGGCCTAAGGAACACTGCCCAAAGCATCTTTCGCCATGGAAGCGCACCTCGTTCAGCAGATTCCTATCGCGTAGATAATCGTTTACAATCTTTACAAGTTGCTTGTTACCACGGGCAAAACACGAACTCCCGAGACATATAACCACA
>CAJAXK010000343.1 GCA_903946925.1 uncultured Bacteroidales bacterium
GATTCGCTTATCCGTGATGGATATAGTGCCGATGCTTTGCATGGCGATTTATCGCAATCGCAGCGCGACCATGTTATGAAAAAATTCCGCGAAAAACATCTTAACATGCTTGTAGCCACTGATGTAGCTGCCCGCGGTATTGATGTTAGCGATCTTACCCACGTTATAAACTACCAACTTCCCGACGATAGCGATAACTATATTCACCGTTCGGGGCGTACAGGCCGGGCCGGAAAAGACGGTATCAGCATTTCCATCATCAACATGAAGGAAAAAGGCCGTATCAAGATGCTCGAAAGGCAGATAGGGAAACCTTTCAGTGCAGGTAAAATTCCTTCAGGGCGGCAGGTTTGCGAAAAACAACTCTATCACCTGATTGACCGTATGGAAAATGTAAATGTGATAGAAGACGAAATCAATGATTTCCTTCCTGTCATTTACAAAAAACTTGAATCACTGACGAAAGAAGATATTATCAAACGCTTTGTTTCGGTTGAGTTCAATAGTTTCCTCGAATACTATCGCGATTCCAAAGATTTGAACGTTGACGAATCGCGCGAGCGTTCCGACCGTTCGGAAGGAGGTTCATTTACCAGGCTTTTCATGAGCATTGGCCGTAAAGATGGATTGACCGTGCCAAAGCTTCTTGGTATGGTGAACGAGTTTACCCAAAGCCGTGATTTAAAAGTCGGCAGGGTTGAATTGGGCGACACTTTTACTTTTATTGAAGTAGATACCAAGTATTTGCCTTTGTTTATGGCATCTTTTAAGGATCAAACCTTGAACGACAGGCCTATCAGGCTCGATGTTGCAGAAGATCAGTCTTCGTCGGCACGTCCAGGCCGTGCTTCGTATGGAGGCGGTAGAAGTGGAGATCGTGGTGGCGACAGAGGCGGTGATCGTGGAGGATACAGAGGCGGGCGCAGCGGTGGCGGCGATCGTGGTAATGATCGTGGTGGCTCAGGCGGCGGCGGCTATAAAAAAAGTTACGGTTCATCAAGCGACAGGCCAGCCTACAAAGGCGGTGATCGCAGATCGGATTCGAGCAGGTCGGCGACACGTCCTGACTCGGATAGGGGAGGCAGCAGGAATTCAGGCGGCGAACCTTGGTACAAAGAACAGGCTGGAAAGCCAGGGAAGAAGAAGAGGTTTTAGTTTTGAGAGATAGTGTGCTGATGTTAGAAGGGTGAGGGGAGACAAGGAGATGGGAGACAGTGAGACCTGGAGATGGGAGACAAGGAGATGGGTGGCAGTGTGCGAGAACAATTTAGCATTTCACAACCGAAAGAAAATAAATTTCATAAAAAAAACGCCTCGTTTCCGGGGCGTTTTTTTTGTTTTAGAAAGAGAATGGTCAAAGTTTGTTTCCAACTATTCACGAGCTCCCATCCAGCGTTCGGCTTCAATGGCAGCCATACAGCCGGTTCCGGCAGCGGTAACAGCTTGGCGGTAAACATGATCCTGTACATCGCCGGCAGCAAAAACACCTTCGATATTGGTTCGTGTGCTTCCTGGAATGGTTTTTATATAACCTTGCTCATCGAGTTCGATCTGCCCTTTGAAAATATCGGTGTTTGGTGTATGGCCAATGGCAACAAAAAATCCTTGTATTTCAATTTCCCTGATTGCTCCGGTTTTTGAGTCTTTTAGCCTTGCACCGGTAACAACTTTGCCATCGCCGGTAATTTCTTCAGTAATGGCGTTCCATATAATTTCGATATTGGCTGTATTTTTAACCCTGTGCTGCATAGCTTTTGAAGCGCGCAATTCGTCGCGGCGCACAATAAGATACACTTTGCGGCCAAGTTTGGCAAGGTAAGATGCTTCTTCACAAGCAGTATCGCCGCCACCAACAACAGCAATGTCCATGCCACGGAAGAAAAACCCATCGCAGGTTGCACAGGCCGAAACACCATGACCATTATACCTTTTCTCCGATTCCAACCCAAGCCAGCGGGCAGTTGCACCTGTGGAAATAATCACGGTTTCGGCTTCAACTATTTTACCGCTATCGGTAGTAGCTTTAAACGGGCGGCTCTGGAAATCAACTTTATCAATTATCCCAAACCTTACATCTGTACCGAAACGTTCGGCCTGATGCTGTAAATCTTCCATCATTTCGGGGCCGGTAATGCCTTTCGGGTAACCGGGGAAATTGTCCACTTCGGTAGTGGTGGTAAGCTGTCCGCCCATTTGCAAACCAGTGTAAACCACAGGTTTAAGGTCGGCGCGTGCGGCATATATGGCAGCGGTATATCCGGCAGGGCCGGAGCCTATAATCAGACATTCTATTTTTTCGTTTTCGGTTGATGACATGGCGTATAAGTTTTTAGGAATTACGTTGCAAAAGTAATGTTTTGTTATGGATTGAAATAAAATATCCCAACCTATAACAGCCTGATTTGCTCAATAAAAAGATTGAGATTGGTAGGATTTGTTGAGAACCATATCCATAAAAAAAGCACTTACAGCATAAACCGTAAGTGCCTGATTTTCATTTTGTCGGAGTGGTCAGACTCGAATTTTTGGTATTTTTAACAATCATAAATAGTTGATAATCAGCACCATAAATCAACTATTTTACATTTTTTCATACTAATTCGTCTGAAAATTAGTTAACATGCAGATAAACAGTATTTTAAATAAGTATTTTATCGTACAAAATTCGTAAAAACAGCTATATCTGGAATCATTCGTACAAAATTCGTACAAAACTTTGTATCTTTGTCTGGCAGGTCAAAACTTTCCAAAATAATGAAAACGCAAAGCCAATTTACAACAACGAAAAGCGGAACTTACGAATACATCTATGTATATTTTCGTCTGAATAATCAAGTCCTTCGTATTAAGACTGGCAACAGAGTTATCAAAGGTAAGATGACCAAGGAAAACGTATATACAACTTCAGTTACCAATTATGCCGTCCTTAACCAAGCTATGCGCGAAATAAAACGAAGGGTTGACGATTATATAACAACCCAGCTGAGTTCAGTTAAGCCTAACATAGTTCAAAAGGACTGTGAGGCATATATAGACGAAAAAAACTGGATTAGATTTGCTGAAAATGTGGCTATATACAAGCCAGCCCTTCCAAAAATTGCAGTAGAAAACGAAAAAGCACTGCTTGAGTACTATACTGAATTTTTTGATTTTAAACAGCGGCAACTGGCTTACAGTATTGGTTGTAAGGATTACAAGTCCCTAAATAACGCGCTTAACGACTTTCAGGCTGATATCGGAAAATGCCTGCATTTATCAGACGTTAATATGAACTTTATGATTGATTTCAGAAATTTTCTGGTAGCCGAACACAAGCAATATAAAACAAAGGGCGGAATGAACGACAACACCGTTAATAAGCGGTTTACATGCCTAAAAGCATTTATTAGCTGGCTGGAACATAACAACCATACAACAATAAAAAAAGAGGTTTACGATTTCAAAGCCCCTGCCTATGCACCTGATATATTTGCCTTAACTAAAGAAGATATAAAGGCAATGCAAGCCGTTCAAACTGAAAATAAGACACACCGTAAGGTTCTGGATTTTCTGATATTGAATTGTTTTTTGGGGCTGAGATACGCCGATTTTTGCCTACTCAAAAAGGAATACTTCAAACAAGACAATGAGGGTGATTACTACCTGAATTTAATCAATACTAAGACAGGTACAGAGATTACCGTACCTTTAGGTAAGACTGCACGTGAAATTCTAGAAAGGTACAATTTTGATTTAACAATAACTACAGGTCAAAACTTCAATAGAATGATAACTGAAGTGTTGAAAAAGTACGAACTATTCGCTGATAACGTGATAACACACCGCCGTGTAAACCGTGTAATAATTACTGAAACTAAGTTAAGGCGGGACGTTATTCACTTTCATACTGGACGTCGTTCCTTTATCACCATTGCTGCCAATCAGAACATACCACTACCGAACCTCATGAGTGCGACTGGTCAGAGAAAAATCTCTACACTTCAGAGGTATATGCAGCGTTCAACCTCAAAGGAACAATTCAAGAAGATGGATTTAGATTAAAAAAAACTCTGTTTATGTGGCTTGGTGGATTTTCAGTTAAACTATATATATGTGCAAGATGAGCGACACCATAACCCCAAATATTTGACGTAATCTCTTATAAAAAATATTTTTTATAGGGTGCCCTACCTGCCCAAAAACGATTCGATTTTCCCAAAAAAATATTTTGGGCGGGCTGGTTTCTGGATAGACGGATATCTGTCCTCCTTATTTAGCGTATATACCGACACATAGGGCAGGATACCCCTGTATGGCGGGAGGGGGTGGGTATAAGGGGGTATAATGAATGCGAAAATTTTCCATTCACTGTTCAACCCACTACCAAATATTTCATAAAAAAGCTTGCCACGCTCGATTAAGGTACAGGTTTAAATCCCTTTGTAATCAACTATCAGACGCTTCCTATGAATATCATATTCATCTAAAACCATTCTCATTTGTGCACTTCAAATCCTATTGTAATTACCCTTATCTATTCTCGGTGCATTCATTTCTTCAAATATCGCTATAAGCCAATAGTAACGTGCATTTCAGGCGGTTTTCAAGAGTTAGTTCTCGGTACTAAGTTGCCTAAATATCCTAATAATTACTCCTCAGCCCTTTCATTCAGCATCTTCACCTGTTGACTTAAACTTCCATATAGTTTTTGTTTTAGGAGTTTTTAAATTGTTTCGCCAACCTCTTCAGATTGCCATATACATATTCTACCTGTGAGTCCATTAGCAAGCCTTCACCAAGCTTGATTAAAGTACCGCTAACACCAAAAATTCTTGAAAACTCCGTTTGGTGAACATATCCATCAGGATTGTCACATAATGCAGCGGCTAAAATTGAGCTGACTGGCTGGCATAACGGATAGGAAACGGTAGCAAGTAGATTCTCATGCGTAAATGGTAATTGGAACTTTTGCAGCAGCAACCGTTGGCGACGGATAAGAGTGCAATATAAAGATGAGCGATTGCTGATGCCGCCAGAATTTATAACATTCTGGTGTTGTTCAATTATCATGCGGATGATATCCCTTGTGGTTAATAATGCCATTCCTTAAAGAGTTGAAATTCATGTGACAAATTAGCTTTTGCGTTCATTAATGACAATGATTTCAGTTTTACCACCATCATAATGGTCAACCTTGATTTTAACCTGAAATTTAGACTTCGAGAAAGCTTGTTTGAACTTTTCAATAACAAACGGAACCGCACTTTCGGGACACAGGAATCCATCGTGCAAGCTGAGGATATAAGGACGTTTTTCCCGAACTATCAGCTTTGTTAGGATATCGTCTATAAACAGGTGTGCTTCTTCCTGTTGGAGCTTATCTGAAAGGTTCGTATGGTTGCCCTGACGGTAATGGTTTATCACACGTAAAACGGTAGGGTATTTCTTGCCGAAAGCCTCAGCCAATCTCAATGCCGCAGCCCATGTTGTACTTCCGTCGCCGAACAAAACCGCCGTATAAATCATCTTACGAGCCTTTTCCTTTTCAACTGGTGAAATATCCTTGAGCCTTCTGTTCCCCTTATACAGTCGGTGGCATTCTTTATAAAAATTTGCGTTTTCGACCACGTTTACATAATGCATCACATCGCTGTACCCCATTTTTTTGCAATATCTTTCCAACTGTGCACGTGTGGTTATCTTTTTTGCACGTCCAATTGATAAATATTCCATTATCAGTTTTACAAGTAGAAAAGGCTGGCAATTTGCCATATCTATCATTGCCAGCGGTTCCGTACAGCCTGTAAACGCCAAATATTGACGGTTTTCCTTTGGGAAATTGGTTAGGTTGCTATGAACCCGACCAGTTTTATCCGATTTTACAAATTTTTCCAGAATATTATCTGAATATACCTTTTTCAGTGAAATTAGACCATGAAAATACCGCAGATAAATAATGTTTAATGGGTCGCTTGTTTCATCACTCTGGTCACCCTGCCTTTCTGTTAGTGCAAGGCTTAGCTCATTTTCAAGGTTCCTAAGCAGAACTTCAAATGCCGCATTATAATCAACCCGTAGACTATAGATATGGTACATAGACCTCAGCAGAACATTATCTGAATTAACTCGAGAAAGGCGCTCATTTATCAACCTATTTTTTTTCCTATGTGCCAGAATTTTTTCCGCAATGTGATTATCAGGGCAATTCACAATTACGAAAGGATTGTCTTCTTTAATCAAATGGCGCACGTGAATCCTGTAAGTTCTTGCTGCTCTTACATCGTCAGTATGAATAGCTGCTGTTGCCATATCCAGAATATTCGATGCTATCGCAACTTCCATTGCGTGTTTGATATAACCTCCATTATTATATAAATTCCGCAATGCTTTTGAAGATACGCTGACCGCTCCACTATATTTATTATATGCTTTTCTGTTATATATTTTGGCGGTCAAAATATGGTCAATCGTGAAGAGTATAATGGATATCAAACGTTGGTCGTTTGCGTCTTCTTGCTTAATAGGATGTGGATGTTCAATATAATGCTGTTTCATCCATTGGGGTGTGTCAGTACTATCGAGATTGATGTAGCCTTCCCTGATTCTCTCCGAAATCTTTTCTGGGGTCAGGGACTCCAAAGTGCAGAAACTGATTTCATCTTTGGTAGCAGAACTGATGCTCTTTTGCATCCAGTTTCTTATCGACCTGATATCTTTGTATATCTTTTTCATAGTTTATTGTTATTTGGTGTTGATATTCAGCCATAAATATCTGCTTATCTAAAAAAACCTTAGGGGGACTCCTTTACTCGGAGAAATAAGTTGTTAGAGGAATGAGCATTCGTTTATAACTGTTTGTTTTACAATTAATTTACGAGGTTTTGGTTTATTGATATTTTGTTAACAATTTTCATTTTCTTTGACAAGCATTCGCTGTAAATACCAGCTTTTGTGCTTATCTGAAACAGGACATGTTGCTTTAAAGGGGCTTAAATCTCTACCCGCTTCAAATGGTGAGGTTAATTGTTTGAATTAGTATTTTGTTTTTAATTTTGGACATAACTATAGCAGAAAGGCTAAAAGCCAGTAGTCCTATCGGGATGTTCGTTAAGCTATTTTATTGGACTGTGGCTGAATTATAGCCTAAGGGGGAAGTCAGGGTTGTGCGGTTCATCTGGGCTTGCCAGAGAGCGTGAAATGGAGCCATTCGCAGTATTCTCACATAAACCTGCATGGTTATTTGCAGGGTTACAATTTAAGCTTGATATAAAGTGTAAGCACGAACCAATGCTGATGCAGCCTATAGAATTATGTGTTGTATTTTTCATTTTGTCTCTGATTTATATTGTTCGATGTTACCTGTTCTTATAGGGCATACCAATTGCTATGCAAATTAATGCGTTGGACTTATTGCCGCCTTTCAGCAGCTTCGGTAAAACTTTTCGGAGAATGAGGTTTGTACAGAACCTCTGGGAGCGTTTAAACTGGTTTATCTACCAGTTTCAAATTCAGGGGCAAATGTACAACTAATTTTTTTATCTACCAAATTTATTTTTAGCTAAGTTGCTGATTTTCATATTAAACAGTATGAAATTTCATACTAATTTATATGAAATTTATTTGCTTGAAATTGAAATAGTTATTTAATTATGGCGCATGTTAATGCGCCTGTTATTACACAATAAAATTTATTCATTTTGCATGGCAATGAAATGCGAATGATGTTATTGCCCAGTTATTCCATTAATAAACGTATCCACGAAATTTAAAATCTTCTTCAAGATTCTGTCGCCTGTTTTTTTTCGTTCTAAGACTGTTGGTTTTTCTCCTTCAAGTAATTCCAATATTTCATCACGAAGTGGTTCTCTTTCGGCATACAAATAATCTTCGATAAGCGATTGTGCTTTATCTGCCGATAGGTTTTCTTCTGTAACAAGTAGGTCGAATGCTTTTTGCTGTTCTACATTCCAGAATTTTTCGAATTCCTGTGGGATTTCATCTGAATCATCAATTACGGGAAGATTCTCTTTAATAAATTTCTCAATCAATTCCCGTTTACTTCGTAGATGAGCTTCGGTATTCAGCAGGTTGAAGATTTCCTTTTCGACCTGCGTAACATCGGTTTTAACTTTCGATTTCAGTTTAATGAGTAGCTGTAAAATATAAGCTACGTTTATTTCATCACGGTGAATGAGTTCCAGTTCAAAGTCCACATCTTCCAGAATGGAAACTTTCTCCTTCTGATGGTCTGATTTTACTTTATCATACAGGTCGAGGTACTTACTCTTGAAGTCTTCAAAAAGTTGTTCATGCATCGACAAGTTATCCCAGGTGAAATCGGAAAAGGTGGTAAGCACATTCTTTATTCGCATCAGTTCCCTGAATGCCGTAATAAATTTCAGTTCATCATCTTCTGATTGTAGGTCGTTTACACTGTTTACAGTTGGAGTAATTTTCAACAAGTTAATAAACGCATCGTTGAACTTCTTAACGTAGTCTTCATAAGGTTTCATGATGATAACATCAATCGCATCCTTGTTGCTGAATAATGTTATCGCTTCATCTGTAGCATTTTTAAGGTTTCGGAAAACCACGATGTTTCCCTGAGATTTTTGTTCGTTCAGTATTCGATTGGTTCTGGAATATGCCTGTATCAGACCGTGATATCTCAGGTTCTTATCTACATACAAGGTGTTCAGTGGCGGACTATCAAAGCCTGTGAGGTACATATTTACAACAAGCAATATGTCAACCTTACGTTCTTTGACTTTCTTCGAAATGTCTTTGTAATAGTTATAAAAAGATTCGCTGTCCTTGGTTGAGAACTTGGTGCCGAACATTTTGTTATAATGCTCAATATAGTCGTCTAATTTCTCCCTGCTGTGTTTATTCAAGCCATATAAGACTTTCGGTTCTTCGGCTACAGATAATTCGTCGGGTATAAATCCATTTGCGTCAGCATCATCCTCATTGGCTATATAACTGAAGATGGTGGCTATTTTTAGATTGTGCTGACCAGCTTCTTTTCGCTTCTGAAGTATATCATAATACTTTATGAGCGTTTCAATGCTACTCACACAGAACATAGCGGTAAATTCTTTGCTATGCGTCTTGCGGTTGTGATTGGCTAAAATGTAATCGGTAATTTTTTCTAACCGTTTTGGCGACTCCATTAACTCCTTGGTGTCGATGTCTTCAACCTCGATATCAATTTCCGTTGCAGTATCTTTCCTTTTGTACCTGCCAACATACTCAACCGAAAATTTTAGGACATTCTCATCCTTAATGGCATCGGTAATGACATATTTGTGCAGGCACTCGCCAAATAATTCCTTTGTTGTGCGTTTGCCCAGCTCATTTTTAACAGCATTGTCCGAGAATATAGGTGTGCCAGTGAAACCGAACATCTGAGGCTTATTGAAGAATGTCTTTATTCGGCTGTGTGTTTCGCCAAACTGCGAACGGTGGCACTCATCGAAAATAAACACAATCCGCTCGTCCTTTATTTTTTCCATTTTGTCCAGATACTGCTTTTTGCTAATAGCGGTATTAAGCTTCTGGATAGTTGTAACAATGAGCTTTGTGTCGTCCGAAAATTGTTCAACTAACTGTTTGGTATTATCTGTTCCATCAACGCACCCTTTCTTGAAGCTATCAAACTCATTGTTGGTCTGGTAGTCCAAATCCTTCCTATCTACTACAAAGACCACTTTTTTAACCTTGGGCAGGCTCGTAAGAATCTGGCTAGCTTTAAATGATGTAAGCGTTTTACCCGAACCTGTGGTATGCCAGATATAGCCATTGCTTCGGCTATGCATTACCTTATCCACAAGGGCTTCAACTGCAAAATACTGGTACGGGCGCAAAACCATTAGTATTTTGTCGGTTTCATTCAGCACTATGTACTTGCATATCATCTTCGATATATTGCACGGCTCTAAAAATTCAGATGTGAAGCCGTTCAGTATATTCGTAAGTCGTTTGTTTTCTTTATCAGTCCAGAAAAATGTCTGTTTAAATGACTGAAATCTGTTATTGGCATAATACTTTGTGTTTACTCCGTTGCTGATTACGAAGATTTGCAGGTATTGAAACAATGCGGAATTTGCACCAAAGGAATGTCGCTGGTATCTGTTTATTTGATTAAATGCTTCTTTTAGCTCTAGTCCCCTGCGTTTAAGTTCTATCTGTACCAGAGGCAAACCATTAATGAGTATGGTTACATCGTAGCGGTTCTTATATTTGCCTTCCATGGCAACCTGATGTGTGACCTGAAACTGGTTTTGGCACCAATGCTCGGTTTGAATAAACTCGAAATACAGGTTATCACCATTATCACGGACAATATGCTGTTTTTGCCTGAGCGTTTTGGCTTTTTCGAACACCGAACCTTTGTTTAGGATATTCAGGACTCTTTCAAATTCTGTAGCCGAAAACAATATATTATTGTGCTTCTCTAACTGGCTTTTAAGGTTGGCTATAAGTGAATTTTCGTCTTTGATTAAGACCAATCCGTAAGCCAGTGTTTGGAGTTGCGCTACCAGTTGTTCTTCGAGTATTTGTTCGGGTTGCTTAGCCATAATTAACTTGCAAACAATTTATTTAATAATACCTTTTTAAAGGTTCGGGTTTCTTCTAATTGCTCATTTACCAAGGCAATTTGTTGACTGATTGCATTTAAAAATGATGCAATCTTTTCTTGTTCTTTGATTGATGGCAGGTTGAGCACTATTAAAGAAAAATTTTCATAAAATAAATACTGTCTTACGCCTCCTTCAGTTCTTTTTAAAACTGCCTTGTTGAATTGAGAAGAATCTAAATAATGATTGAAAAAATCATCAAACACGTTTTTTTTGGTTTTGAAACACACATATAATGAACTTACTAAAACCCTATTAAGCGAACCGCTGTAACCAATAGAACCAACATTTATTCTTGCTGGATTATAAGCATACGTTCTTTCTTCAATTATTTTATATAGACTAATATCAAAACCTCTTTCAATACTATCAAGTCCTGCAAATTGATTACTTTGTGGAACGAATCCTTTCTTATTACTTATAGAATAAATTGGAAGTTGTTCGTTCTCTTTATTTTTTGCACCAACCTTTATGGTTAAATCTCCTAATTTGAATTTTTTCCACTCTGGAAAATCCTTTCCATTTTCGTCTTTAAACCTAAGTTTTTGAGAAAATATTTTTTGAGTTATTCCTTTTTTGTATAGCTCTAAATTTTCTTTTTTCTCTTTAAGTTGTACAATGCGATTATCAAACTGAATTAAAAAATCTGTGATTTTTTTCTGTTCTTCTTTTTGAGTTGGGAGGTATATTTTCCCGCTTAATAGATAATCTGCATCTGCTGTAATATACCTATCGCCAACTAAAACGTATTTTTTTAAAAAATTATTCGCTCTATTTAAATGACAAAAATAACAGTCTAAAAACTTTGGAAAGACAAATTCTTTAACCTTAAAAGTATAATAAAGAGTTGATAATAACCCGTCTTTATAGTCATTTACCTTAAATAAGCCATAAGGATAACTAGCACTAATACTTTTACCATAAACTAAATCATTCAGTCTTGTTTTTTTACAACTCAGGTGATTAACATTGCTGTAGGTATCTTCAAGCAGTTCTTTTCTACTAACAATTCCATAATGAGAGGATAAAGACAAGATTTCATCAATGCTAAATTCTTCATCTTTATTATTTTCTGAATATCTTGTTAAAAACTGAGATAATTTGTATTCTTTCCAATCCTCCTTAAATTCAGGAAATCTCAAGACTGGTTTAGCACTTGTATTTCTCATAATTAAAAAGGTGTCGAAATGTTTAGTACATTGCAAAATTTAGAAATTTCACTTTCCGTTGCTTTTAATTCTTTGTTAATTGCAACCAATTTTGAAGAAACAAAATCCAAATTAATTTCTTCTTCTTCCTCAAAAGTGTCAATATATCGGGGAATATTTAAGTTGTAATCGTTTTCTCGAATTTGTTCAAGTGTAGAAACAAAACTGTATTTATCCTCGGTTATTCTTTTTTTATAAGTAGTTATGATTTTATCAATATCCTCTTGTCTTAAATAGTTTTGAGTTCCTTTTTCATAGTATTGACTAGCATCAATAAATATAACATTATTAGGCGTTTCCCTACATTTTTTAAAAACTAAAATGCAAGTTGGAATATCAGTGCCAAAAAAGATTTTTTCTGGTAAACCAATCACAGCATCTAAAAAATTCTTGTCTTCAATTAAAAACTTGCGAATGTGTTGCTCTGCGCCGCCGCGAAACAATGCACCGTGCGGCAAAACTATTGCCATAGTACCGTTCTCTGCCAAATGGTAAATCATATGCTGTACGAAAGCAAAGTCTGCTTTACTGGCAGGGGCGAGTTTGCCATATTGGCTAAAGCGGTCGTCGCTTGTAAATAATGGGTTTGCACTCCACTGTGCCGAGAAAGGCGGATTGGCAACAATGGCTTCAAAGGTCATTCCCAGATGTTGCGGGTGTTCTAACGTGTCCTCTTGCTTAATATCAAATCTCCGATAGTGCACACCATGCAGAATCATATTCATTCGGCAAAGGTTGTAAGTTGTACGGTTCAATTCTTGTCCGTAGAAGTTACTGACTTCTTTAACCTGACGGGCAATTCGTAACAATAATGAACCTGAACCCGATGTTGGGTCATAAGCAGATTTAAGTTTTGTTTTACCCGTCGTTACAATCATAGCCAAAATTGTACTTACCTGCTGAGGGGTATAAAATTCACCTGCCTTTTTCCCTGCTCCACTTGCAAACTGTCCAATTAGGTATTCGTAAGCATCACCCAATACATCAAGTTCAGTGCTTTCAAGTTTAAAATCTATTTTGTCGAGGTGCGAAAGCACTTTTGCAATAATTTCATTTCTGGCTTCGGGAGTTTTACCAAGTTTGGTGCTGTTCAAATCCATGTCCTCGAAGAGGTTGTCAAAGTCCTCTTCGCTTGCCGTTCCCATTGTACTAAGCTGGATATTGGTAAGGATTTTCTGTAAGTCTTCGAGTATGAAATTGCTTTCTTTTTCTATGTTTCCATTTCCGTTTCCACTTCCACGTTTTGCAACTTCACCAAACAATTCGGAAGGTTTTAAGAAGTAACCCAATTTTTCGAGCGATTCCTCTTTAATAGCTTCAATGTATTCTTGCCCTTGTTTGGTGTTTTCTTTGATGTCACGGAACTTAATATGGTCTTGTTTTAAAATGGTATTGGCGTAAATATCCATTTTCTCTGACAGGTATTTATAAAAAATAAATCCGAGTATATAATCTCGGAATTCGTCAGCATTCATCTTGCCTCTAAGCGTATTGGCTATATTCCAAAGCTGCTGTTCAAGTGCTTTCTTCTGGTCTTCACTCATTTATTCAGTCTCTCTATTATTAGGGTTCAAATGTATCAATTTTTGGTGGAGCGTTGGCAATCTCAGCCTTATATTTATTCATCCTTATTAAATTCATAACATTTACCTGTAGAAACATTTTGACAAGTTTTAATAGTTTCCATTTAATCTTAATTAATTAGGGAACAAAAAATACCTCATTTTGTTAGGTTTATTCGCTAAAAAAGTGTAATTTTACTGTCACATTAAAAAGGCAACAAATATAATTCAAAATGAAGGTAAAATACAACAGGGTTTCGACACTTCAACAGACAGGTGAACGCTTCACAATTGATTGTGATAAATACGATTTGACACTCTTGGAAAAAGTCAGCGGGAAGGTGCCATTTAAACAACGACCTAAAGGCAAAGAGGTAGTGAAGCTGGTTGAGGAGGGTAAAATTACCGACCTATACTGTGAAGAACTATCAAGATTAGGCAGGAACACAGGTGATGTTATTAAAACGCTTGAGTGGCTTGAGCAATTTGAGGTCAATGTTCATGTTTTAAATCTGGGACTTCAAAGCCGACCTAACGGCAAGAAAAACCCAATCTGGAAGATGATATCATCGGTCATGAGTTCAATGTATGAGATGGAGTTGGAAAATATCAAGGAAAGAACCATGATGGGAAGAGCTGTTTATGTGAATAACGGGGGCAAGTTGGGTAGACCTGAGGGTGCCTGTGAAGGTGAGAAGAAGTTCCTTGAAAAAGATAAGACCAAAGAGATTGTGAAATACCTGAACAAGCAGAGAACCATCAGGGAGATATGCAAACTATCAGAGAGCAGCAACAAGACGATAATAAAGACCAAGCGGATAGCAAAAAAGCATGGGTTGCTAACAGCTTAGGATGTAGAGTTAATTAGAGTGCGGCACACATGTAGAGGATATCAACTAAACAAAAAAAAGTACCTCCAAATAACTCTTGGGGTTTTTTGTTGCCCGAAAACCACGTCTTCTCCCCCTGTGTTTAGTGTTTCAAGAAACAAGTAAACAGGCGATTACCGAGCTTATTAAACAAAGTTGGATTGTTATTTGCTGCAATGACCATAAATCGTGTTAGGCTCAATCATTAATGCACCTAATAGATTAATGAATAAAAATGATAACCAAAATGCATTCTCCCATATATCCGCTCTGCTAGGCCAATTTTGCTTAATGTGAGATTCCCATCCAAGCTTAGTTGATTTATCTTTTAAAAGTTCTTTTTCAGTCGAAATAAGAAATTCGCCAATCTTCTTGAGGTTATTTCTTAAAGCAAGCGAATACAAACAAGAAAAAACTGCAATTATTGAAGGAACCCAGTATATAACACTATTATTAATTGTACAGTTTATTATGATAAATGACCATAATGCGCCACAAGCCGCAACGCTTCCAAATATTAGTTGCCGCGAGTGTACCATCGTATAATCTATTTCTGTTCTGAGTGCTTTATATTGCTCAATTAAAAACAAATTAGTTTCTGCTTTTTCTGGGATGATGGCTATATCTTCCATATTTGTGAATTTTTAACTCATAATTATTATTTTCATATTCTACAAAATTAGAAAGTTTGACTGGATTATTCAATACAAATAATAATGAGCGGCAGAAGGTTTAAACTATTTGTATAAAAGCAGAGGTGTACTTAAATATCTAAAATTCCGCTCATTTTTGATTTCAAATAATTCCTTCTTTTACTTCTAATAAAAGTCTACTCTAAAGTTGGTACATATTGCAACATTCTCAATTTTTTATATCAGGAACATCGATAATGCAGAAAGTGCTATTTTTCTTACCTTTGCTTATTCTGTCACATAATCCTTTGTTTTTTTTATGCCGAAAAATTCAGCAATCCTCCACGGGATTTGGGGTATCAAATTAGCAGACTGTAATTTGAATATATATAGTGCATCATTATCATCAATATTCATATATTTAGTTTTTTAATCAGACACTGTTTTGAAAAATCTAAAATAAACTACATAATATAAAAATAAATGCGCGTTGAAATATCCCGAGCTTTAGCAGAATTGGCTAAACTTGACCTTTCCACCTATCCGTATAAAGATGCTAAAAGGCTTATCGGTCAATTAGGAAGATTTGGTTGTATTAAAGTGACCTTACACGAAGGGAAAACAATAATGAGGGCACGACCTAACTTTGACGCAGAGAGGTTTACTTTAACTAGCCAACTTTCTTATAAACCTCAAAGCTTGAATAGAACATATCAAAGAGCAAGCACACCAAATAAAACAATGTTTTATGCTTCGACAATTCCAGAAACCGTTCAAGCTGGCGAACTTGATAATACAAGGATAATAGGGGCATTTGAAGCATTACCGTGGCTTCGAGATAAAACAACAAAAGGCTATCAAAAAATTACATATGGTCAATGGCTTGTAAAACAAGACATTAACTTAATTGCAATCGTTCAACACGAAAATTTTTACAATGAAAGTTCATACACAAGAGAACTCGCTGAAATGTTTAAAAAATATACCAACGCGTATCCTAACTTGAAAGACGAAACTATCGCTATTGCCGACTTTTTTGCAAGGGAGTTTGCAAAAGCTGAAACAAATCACGACTACGATTATTTACTTTCTGCAACATTTACTGAAATCGTTACAGATAAAGGATTAGATGGCATTCTTTATCCAAGTGTCAGATTGGGTGGCAAGGGTTTTAATGTTGCCATATGTCCTGAGATTGCAGATAGTAATTTAGACCTTTTATCAGCTGGGGAGTGTTCTATATATAAACTCAATGACCACACTGTTGTAGATAATGAAACGTTAATAAAACTAAAACCAAATCAGACTATTTTCAACTATAATTTAGTTGAACCTCAATACCACGCTGGTGAAGCTGAATGCTTAAGGCATCTTGGAGTTAAATCGATTTTAGAGTTAACAGATTAATGTTTCATACCAGTTGCACGCCAGTTATGGTTCTGGGCTCATTCAAAATCAATGTTGACCAAATCTTTATAGCATATCCTTAAATCCGCAAACAAAAGTTAATCAGTCTGGTTTGACCATTTTTTGAAAATATTTTAACTTTTTGGCAGTAGAATCAGCAAATATTGGGTAATTTTTTCAGCCTGGTAGAGTGAATAAGTATCGC
>CAJAXK010000344.1 GCA_903946925.1 uncultured Bacteroidales bacterium
TCATCCCTTTGGGACTGACAGGGCGAAGCCTTCAAAAGTGAATAGTGAATAACGAATAGTGAATAGTGGCATTCGACAAGAAATTTAAGTGTTAGAAGCAATTCAATATGAAAGAAAGCCTTTAAAAGTGAATAGTGAATAACGAAAAGCGATGCGCTTAGCCTAGGTTGGTGAGTAATAGTCAAACCATTAGCCGAAGCGTGAAAGGTAATCTGAAAAGTAAAACTGTAGTTGCAAACAAATGCCTAATTTAAATTGGCAATATTTTTTAGGTAAGTTCTTGAAACGCAACGTCGCAAAGTTTTTCGCAAAGAACGCAAAGAAAACAACACCCTCGTAAATAACCCAATAAACAAGAAAGCTTATTAATTCATTTCCACATCCTCAAATCCTCACATCCTCACATCCTCACATTTTCAAATTTTCAAATTATCTCATTTTCAAATTACCGCATTAACAAATTTATACCTGAAAAAGATGAGCGATATAGTTGTTAAATACAACCGGTTAAACAAAGTTGCGAGAAAAGAAGTAAATGACTTTATGGATTTTTTGTTAAGCAAACAAAAGGCTCCCAATACCTCTTTTCTTAAAATGTATAAAAGTAAAATCCTTCAAGTGTCAATATGGACCGACTCTGATTTAAAAATATTTGACGAAAACCAAAAAACGTTCAATCAATGGAGCGCACCGGAATGGTAGTTGACACCAGCATCTTTATTGAGTTTCTTAGGGCTAAAGACAAAACTCAAACTGCTTTATTCCTTATTCCCGACACAAATCACATTTATATTTCTGCAGTAACTTTATACGAACTACTTATCGGAGCTAATACACCTGAAAAAGTTAATGATATTAAAATACTTACTCAAGATTTACCTGTTTTATCGTTTAATGAGGATGTTGCAATCAGGGCTGCCCAAATATACCTTATGTTGCGCCAGCAAAATAAAATGATAGAGTTCAGGGATATTTTTATAGCAGCAACTTGCATAGTTAATAATCTTCCGGTTAAAACGTTAAACCTGAAACATTTTGAACGAATTGATGGAATAATTATTGTTTAAAGTAACCCAAGGCTTCACTTACTCACATCCTCATATTAACTCATTTTCAAATTAACACATTATCGCATTACCGCATTAGCAAATTATCACATTATCGCATTTCCACATCCCCAAATTTCCACATCCTCAAATCTCCACATCCACAAATAAGCCCATTTTAAAATTGTCCCAGTAACACTCTGCTGTCATGAAAACAATAAAATATATAATTTACAAAGAAGGCAAATACTATATCTCACAGAGCCTGAATGTTGATGTTGCCAGCTTTGGTAGCACAGTCGAAGAAGCTAAAGCAAATTTAAAAGAAGCCCTCGACTTATATTTTGAAGATGCTCCTGCCCGAAAGAACTATCAAAAAATCAACGAGAGTCTTATAGGCGAATTAAGCATTAACATCTGATGACAAAGCTTCCTTCCTCTGAAAAAATTATAAAAATCCTGCTTTCAAAAGGATTTCTCATAAGAAGTCAAAAAGGGAGCCATCAAAAATTCACCGATGGACATCGGACTGTTATTGTTCCTGCCGGACGAAAAGAAATACCTATTGGAACGCTGAAATCTATCAGTCGGCAATCTGGAATCGATTATGAAAACTTTATAAATTTATAGTCAACTTAAAACAATTTAAA
>CAJAXK010000345.1 GCA_903946925.1 uncultured Bacteroidales bacterium
AGTTTCACAAAGTATTATTAATCAACACTATATACTTAGTGAAACTTAGGCACTTTGTGCCTTTGTGGCGAAAAAAAACTTTTCGGAGCAGACTCAAAGTTATTGCAGTTAAATTCCATCAATTCCTAATTTGGTTAAAACCGCTTTCTTCAATTACGAAACCGGAACAACACTTGAAAACTATTTGCTATTAATACTAGCAAACTGTTGTAAATCAATTAAATAATGGACTTTAGGAATTTTGGCACTCCGGACTTTGGGCACTTAGTCATTACAACTTGCCAAATAAACCCCAATTAATCTTCGTCTTCTTCGCCTTCTTCACCATTCTCCTGACCACTTTGTTCTTGCCCTTCACTTTGGGTGTCAATCTTCTGATTAACAACCGAATAAGGAAGTATGGCCAGAGCTGAGGTAATCCCAATAACAGCAATAATTTTCTGAAAAGAAGTTAGCTTAACGTTTTCAGCTTCAATCATTTTATATCCGGTAACCATTGAACCCAAGGTTCCAACTTTTCTATTGAAAATAAAATCAACCAAATTGCCAAGTAAATGGATCACAACCAGTGCAATTAAGATGTTCACGGCTATTTCGTGTACTTCTTTAAGAGAATCGGATGACAACCCGATACCTATACCGCTAAAAAAACCTTGACCTTCGGATGCCAACAAAAGTGAGCCGGAAACAACAATAAGCAGTGCAAAAAGGATTATTGCAAGCATGACAACCGATGCTGCAGGATTATGGCCAGGCGAATGGCTTTTACTGCTTTTCATGTCCGAAACAAACAATTTCAATGATTGTATCCCAATAGGAAAATCGCTGAACCTTGAATATTTGGGGCCAACAAAACCCCAGATAATCCTGAAAATTATCAGGATTCCAACCATATACCCAATCGCTGAATGGAAATTCAGCAGTTCTTCCTCTTCGCTCAAAATGTAAGCGGCAACCATTCCGATTACCAATAGCCAATGGAATAACCTCGTTGGCAAACTCCAAATGTACGTTTTCATAGTTTTTTGTTTTTAAAATTAGTGGTTTTTCTTTTGTTTAGTAATGAATATTTTATTTCATGTTCCTTTAAAATGGGAAATACTCTCTTTACACATTGCACATCCGACATCGCACATCCCACCTCCATACTCCAACCTCCCACATCCTAATCCGCCGGTTCGTAATGTACATGCACTTCACAACGTTCAATCCGTGAGCAAATTACAGAATCAACCTTATGTGAAATTGCATGGGCTTCCTTAATATTCAAACCTGGGTCTAAATGTATGGTTACATTTACAAACGTATCGGCACCAGCCACCCTGACTTTTAAATCGTGGAAATAAACCACATCGGGAATGAGTTGTATAATTGATGCTATTTCATCGCTCAATGTTAGCGGACTTCTATCGAGCAGTACATTAATAGCCTTTTTACCAAGCCGGTACGAAACGGTAAGAACAATTATTGCAACCCCAAGTGCAGCAATGGAATCTGCGGCATAAAAACCAAAATTGGCACAAAGCAATCCAATAAGCACTACCACCGAGCTCCAAATATCAGTTGAAAAATGTAGGGCATCAGCTTCTAAAGCTTGGCTGTTGTATTTCCTTGCCACTTTATACAACGCCCTCGACCGGGAAACATCAATTACAATGGATGTGATAACCACAACATAGCTCCAAATTGTAACCTGAATATGCGTGTTTCCCGAAACCAACCTATTAATTGCCTCATAAACAATCCAAACACAGGTAATTACCAGAAGCAAAGTTTCGAGAAGGGCTGAGAAATTTTCGGTTTTACCATGCCCAAAATGATGGTGCTTGTCTGCAGGTTTATCCGAAATACGTACCGTAAAGTAGGTAATTATTGCAGCAACAAGATCTAATGCTGAATGTAACGCTTCTGAAAGAATGCCCAAACTACCAGTCAGAATCCCGATTACCAGCTTAAAACCTGTCAAGAAAATAGCGGCAAAAACCGAAATCCCCGCAACCCTTTTTTTCTCTTTTTCCATTTGTTTTTTAGTTCAGCTATTATTGGGTAAAATTTTTCAATAAATCCTGCAAACCACTTTTGCTCACAATATCCAGTAGCTTTAACAACAATGGGAAGATTGCAACCACCAAAGCAACAGCCAGTAAAACCAGAATGATGCCTCCGGCTATAACAGCAAATTTCAATAAAGGGTTGCTTTTTAACTTTGTCAAAAAAGGTTGTAGCATGCTGCGATAATCGTGCCCATGCCTATTGTTTCCATACTCGTAACCATGTTCTTGATAGCCACGATGTTCATGTGGTTTGTGCCCGTGGTCATGGTCGTGGTCATGGTCATGATCATCATGGTGTTGCTTGTAACTTGAATGTGGCCTGTGTTTTTGCTTGTTTTCAAAAAAATCTTCGATTTCCATTTTTGAACGATTTAAAATCATGCCTGAATTACCATTTACCTCATTGTTATAAATGAAGAATGGATTGGATTGAAATTTCGAAAAATCAGGATTTTTGAGGCGGTTGCCAAATGGAAGAATGAAATTTGTCAGAAATGGGTTGATCAATATTTAATGACTTATAATTTCCCAGAAGTTGGATATTATCATCGGAAACCAGGCTTTTTTGAAAGAAATGGTCTGTCAAGTTTTGATGGTGATGGTGCGAAACACCCGAACAATCAGATTGCGAGGGAATTTCAATGTTGTTCAAATCCGCAAATAAAGAAATACTATCGTCAAAGCCTAAAAGCAATGAGATTACAATAGCTGTGGCTGTTGCCAAATATTTTAGTTTCTTCATTCGAGTTGCAAAAATAGGCAAAATAGCTTGGATTTTCCCGATCGTGAAACCAAAGACCAAAGATTCGATTTTTTTTACACCCCCAAACATGCACACATGTCGAAAATACAATATTTCCGAACTGCTTTGCGTTCATTAACCATACAATTTTTATAGGTATAATTCTGCTTAACAAAACGAATGTAACATGCTATAAAACAAGAAATTAAAAAATAAAGTGGCTAATCTGATTATATCCCCAAAAACTTTCTTTGAGTTAATACTTTATTGAACTTTACCAAAAAAAACAATAAAAACCAAATTTAGAATCGTTCTAAATTGAGGCAAATCGAAGACTTGGTTTGAAAATGCATTAATTTTGAACTATTCAGACAGTGGAAAAGAATGCAAACCGAACAAAAAACTTGTAACAAAACATGAACAAAACTGCCCATAGAATTTACTTGTCCCTTTTATCACTAATCGTGTTACTTGCTTTTGCGGCTATCGCCAACAAAGGGTACACCTACTATGAATTAGGCATCGAAGACAGGTTTTTCCACAACGATCATACATTGCTTAAGCCAAGTGGAATTTGGGGACATGGCATGGGGATAATCGGCTCGCTCTTTATGATACTCGGCGTTTTGTTGTACATGTTCAGGAAAAGGTACAGGATATTTTCGCGAATTGGGATATTAAAACATTGGCTCGAATTCCATATTTTTTTATGTACATTGGGTCCGATCCTGGTGCTTTTCCATACATCTTTTAAATTTGGTGGAATAGTGGCAATAAGTTTCTGGAGCATGGTTGCGGTTTTCCTGAGCGGAATTATTGGCCGGTTTATCTATATTCAAATCCCCCGAACCATCGAAGGACGCGAACTCAGCCTAAACGAAGTAAGGGATTTGGCAGGAAATATCAGCAATACACTTACATCAACCCTTGGATTGGATGAGGAAAGCACGAAAATAATTGTTAATGCCGCAAAACCCAAAGCCCAGCTTCAAAATGGAAATTTTGTAACACGCTATTTCAATAAACAAGCTGAAAACCGCAAAACCCTCGCAAGCGTAAAAGCCGTTTTGGAAAAGAACAATCTTCCAAAAACACAACGTGCCGAAGTAATAAACCTGGTTAAAAACGAGTGGTCGCTCAACCGAAGGATTGAAAGATTGGTGCTGATGCAGAACCTTTTTAAATACTGGCATGTGGCGCATTTGCCTTTTGCCCTTGTAATGTTGGTAATTATGATTATTCACGTTGCTGTTACCATTGTTTTTGGTTACAGATGGATTTTTTAGTTATGGAAGAAACACTCATCGAAGAAATCATCATTTATTCATCGGTAATCCTTTTTTGCCTGATAATAGTTGTAATTTATCTGCGCAAGCAAAAAAAGGATTCGAAAAAAGTGGAAGCGAAAATCAAGCAAGCTAAAGAGGATGGATTGTACGAACCCGTTTCGCTACATCCTGTTATTGACGAAGGTAGTTGTATCCGCACTGGTGCTTGTATAGCCGCATGTCCCGAAAAAGATATTCTTGGCATTAAAGATGGTAAGGCTACTACCATCAATGCCTCAAAATGCATTGGGCATGGCGCTTGTTTTCATGCTTGTCCAACCGAAGCCATTATGTTATGTATAGGTACCGAAAAACGCGGTGTTGAGCTTCCACACATAAACCAGAATTTTGAAACCAACGTAAACGGGATTTTTATTGCCGGTGAATTGGGTGGCATGGGTTTGATAAAAAATGCTGTAGAGCAAGGAAAACAGGCTGTTGAGAACATTGCAAAAACATTACGGAAAGCGCATCAGGCTAAATTCGACTTGGTTATTATAGGTGCAGGCCCTGCCGGGATTTCGGCCTCGCTCACCGCAAAAAAGCACAATATCAATTTCCTTACGCTTGAACAAGATACGTTGGGCGGAACGGTCTTTACTTTCCCCCGGCAAAAAATCATCATGACTTCCGCCATGGATTTACCCTTGTACGGGAAAGTGAAATTATTTGAAACCAGTAAATCTGCTTTACTTGACCTCTGGAATGCAGCACTCCAAAAGAACGATATAGTTATTCAGGAAAATACAAAAGTAGAATCCATAACCCCTGAAAATGGATATTTTAATATCGAAACGATTAATGGTGAGCATATTACAGCCAAAACAGTTTTGCTTACAATTGGCCGCCGTGGAACACCCCGCAAACTAGGAGTTGAGGGTGAGATGCAGGAAAAAGTCGCATACCGACTCTTGGAACCTGAAGATATTAGTGGCAAAGATATTATGGTAGTAGGTGGTGGCGATTCAGCAATTGAATCGGCATTATTGCTGGCTGACCAAAATAAAGTTACGATTTCGTACCGCAGCGATGTTTTTAGCAGGATTAAGGTCAAAAACAGGGAAAGAATCACTGAAGCCAGCAATTCAGGACTGGTGAAGGTGCTTTTTAATACCAGCCCAAAAAGCATTAACAAAAGCTCAGTAACCTTAACAAAAACTTCAGGCGAAGAACTTGAAATCAAAAACGACCTGGTTTATATTTTCGCCGGAGGCGAGCTTCCAACCCAATTCCTTCAAAAAGCAGGGATACATATTACCAAAAAGTTTGGCGAAGCAATTTTAAAGCACGAAAATTAATATTGAAGCATTCAGAACGATGAATTCCAGGATTAAACATATTGTAACGGCTCTTTTGTTTGCTTTGCTTTTAAGCTTTCAAGCTAAAGCACAGATTTCGCCCGGCCATTTGGCCAAGGTACATTCGCACCTCGAAGGCATGAGCAATTGTACACAATGCCATATTTTGGGCGAAAAGGTTTCCAATGCCAAATGTCTTGCCTGCCATACCGAACTCAAAGTCCGTATTGATCAGAATAAAGGGTATCATTCCTCATCCCAGGTTAAAGGGAAGCAATGTGCATCGTGCCACAACGACCATCATGGCGTTAATTTCCAGATACTTAAATTTGATAAAGATAAATTCGACCACAACCTTGCGGGATATAAATTAACTGGCGCACACAGCAAGAAAAAATGTGCCGACTGCCATAAGGCTGAGTTTATTGCAGATAAAAAGATTAAACTAAAACAATTTACTTATTTGGGGTTAAAAACCGAGTGTTTGGCCTGCCACGACGATTACCATCAAAAAACCCTTGCAAGCACTTGTGGCGATTGCCATAATGATGAAAAATTCAAACCCGCTTCAAAGTTCGATCACCAGAAAACTAAATTCAAATTAACCGGAAAGCACGAACATATTACTTGTGCCGAATGTCATAAAACCTCCATTAAAAACGGGGTGAAATTCCAGGAATTTAAAGGTGTAAAAGCTACCAATTGCACCAATTGCCACAAGGATCCCCACGCCAATAAATTTGGACAAAACTGTTCGGAATGCCATAACAACGAGTCGTTTACGGTTGTAGGAGGTGTTAATAATTTCGACCACAGCAAAGCTGATTTTAAATTGGAGGGAAAGCATTTAAAAGTGCAGTGCAAATCGTGCCACAAGATTAAACTAACCACACCTTTAAACTTTAAAAACTGCACAGATTGCCATACCGATTATCATGAAAAACAATTTGCTAAAAACGGGATTTCGCCTGATTGTTCAACTTGCCACACAGTTAAAGGCTTTACCGAATTTTCTTATACCATTGAGCAACATAATGCCGGAGCCTTTGTATTAGAAGGCTCACATGTAGCGACGCCCTGTTTTGCCTGTCATAAAAAATTAGATAAATGGAAATTCAAGGAAATTGGCAAAACCTGCACCGATTGCCATGAAAACGTACACGAAAACTTTATTGACCCAAAATTTTATCCTGAATCGAACTGCGAAGCCTGCCACAACCAGAACAGGTGGAAAGAAGTGGAATTTGACCATAAAAAATCAAAATTCGAACTCGAAGGCGCACATACAAAACAAACCTGCCGCGATTGCCATTTCAACAAAGAAAAAATCGGTCATTCCAACCAAAAATTTGTTGGTTTAGCCAATACTTGTACCAACTGCCATAAAGATGTTCATGCACAACAATTTGATAACAATGGGGTTACAGATTGTAAAAGATGCCACAATTCAGATTCGTTCAAACCTGTAACAAAATTTGACCACAACAAAACCTTGTTCCCCTTGGATGGGAAGCATATAAATGTTGCTTGTGTCAAATGCCACAAAGAAGTATCAAACCAAGGAGTAACTTTTGTTCAGTACAAAATAAAAGAATTCAAATGCGAAAACTGTCATCGTTAATCATACTGCTAGTAATCACAATAAGCTTGTTTGCCCAAAAATCGCCTCACGGCGAGAGTTTTAAAACCAACTGCGACGATTGCCACAAGACCGATGGCTGGAAAGTTGATTTAAAAACTGTTGACTTTGATCATAGTGGGACAAAATTCCCATTGGTTGGGCAACATCAGTCAGCCCAATGCAAGCAATGCCACACCTCGCTCGAATTTGCAAAAGCACAATCGGAATGTAATTCATGCCATACCGATTTGCACGAACAAACGGTTGGGCCAGATTGTGCAAGATGCCATACCCCCAATTCGTGGATGGTAACCAATATTACCAAACTGCACCAGGAAAGCCGTTTTCCCTTAATAGGGCCACATACTATTGCCGATTGTAAGGATTGCCATACCAACCTTTTGCCATCAACAACAGGAACTGCTTCACGCTTGCGTTTCGACCCCTTAGGAGTTGAATGTTACGACTGCCATAAAGATAATTACGAAAGCACTACCGCCCCGAACCATAAAACTGCCAATTATTCGACCAATTGCACCGATTGCCATAACATCAATGCATTTGAATGGAAAGGCGGTGGCGTTAACCATAATTTCTTCCCATTAACTGGAGGCCACGAAATTAGCGACTGCAACAAATGCCATACATCCGGTGTTTATAGCGGTCTTTCGAATGAATGTGCAAGTTGCCACCAACCAAATTATAACGCCACTACAAACCCTTCGCACACCGCCCTTAATTTTTCTACCAATTGCAAAGACTGCCATACAACTGATCCAGGTTGGAAGCCTGCCGAATACCGCGATCATGATGCAAAATCGTTTCCAATCTATTCAGGAAAACATAATGGTGAATGGAATAGTTGCTCCGACTGCCATAAAAACCCTTCAAATTATCAGCAATTTACCTGCATTGATTGTCATGAGCATAATCAATCGGATATGAATGGCGAACATGGTGATGTAAATGGTTACGAATACAACAGCAATGCTTGTTATGCATGCCATCCCACAGGAAGCGGCGAAGGTAGCATGGACCACAGCAAAACATCCTTTCCTTTGACAGGTGCCCATACCACAACCGATTGCTCTGATTGCCATACAAATGGGTATGCCGGAACGCCAAATACTTGTTCGAGTTGCCATATCAACAATTATAATTCCGCCACAAACCCAAGCCACAAAATTGCTGGCAGTTCGTTCACTGAAGATTGCGTTGCCTGCCATACCACAGCTCCGGGCTGGAAACCTGCCACTTATCCAACACATTCTAACCTCGAAGGCGCACATATTCCTATCGCAAACAATTGTGCAGATTGCCACAAAGGAAGCTACACCACTATACCAACTTTATGCAACGATTGTCACAACACTAATTACACCCAATCGAACAACCCATCGCATATTGCAGCACAATTCCCCACTACTTGCGCCGACTGCCATACGCAGACTGCATGGAAACCTGCAAATTACGACCACGATGGGCAATATTTCCCCATTTATTCGGGAAAACACAAGGGGGAATGGGATTTATGTTCCGATTGCCATCCAAATGCATCCAATTTCAAAGAATATACCTGCACAAGTACTTGCCACCTACAGCCAAAAATGAACAGTGAGCATCAAGGAGTCAATGGATATGTCTATAACAGCCCTGCTTGTTTGGCTTGCCATCCAACAGGGAACTCCGAAGGGAGTTTCAACCATAATTCAGGCAATTTCCCGTTGACCGGAGGACATGCATCAGATAATTGCGCAAGTTGCCATGCGGCCGGTTATGCCAATACTTCAACGGTTTGTAATTCGTGCCATACTCCAAACTATAATACTTCCACCAATCCAAACCATGCAGCACTTTCACTTTCAACCGATTGTGCAGTTTGCCATACAACAGCTCCAGGATGGAGCCCAGCAACTTTTGCAACACACAACAATTATTATGTAATTGCCGGAGCACATATTCCGATTGCCAATGAATGCGCAAGCTGCCACCAAGGGAATTATACAAATTCACCTAATACCTGCTATGGTTGCCATACAACAAATTTTACCCAAACCACCAACCCCAACCATGTAACAGCTCAATTTGCAACCAATTGCGAATCATGCCATACCCAAAATGCATGGTCGCCTTCTTCTTTTAACCACAACAACACTTACCCTCTCACTGGTGCGCACGCAACTGTTGCAAGCAATTGCATACAGTGCCATGCAAATGGCTACAACAACACACCGAACACTTGCGTTGGATGCCATCAAAACAATTACAACCAATCAGTTAACCCAAATCATAGCGCAATTGGGATTGGTAATGATTGTGCAACCTGCCATACCACAAATCCCGACTGGCAACCGGCAACCTTCCCTACACATAACAATTACTATGTTATAGCTGGGGCGCACACTGCCATAGCAAACCAATGCGCCGATTGCCACAATGGCAATTATAGCAGCACACCAAATACCTGCGTTGGCTGCCATATTACAGAATACAACCAATCAACAAACCCAAACCATTTAGGTGCCCAATTCCCAACATCCTGCGCCGATTGCCACACACAAAGTGCCTGGACTCCTTCCACCTTTGACCACGATGGGCAATATTTCCCGATATATTCCGGAAAGCACAAAGGCGAATGGGATCAATGTTCCGATTGCCATCCCAATCCGGGTAATTATGCAGTTTACACCTGCACCACATCGTGCCACCCACAGTCTGCGACCAATGGCGAGCATACCGGGATTATTGGCTATCAATATTTGAGCAGTGCTTGCTTAAGCTGCCACCCGACTGGGAATGGGGATAAAATGATGAACAATGATAACTTATTCAGGAATAACTAAAATCATAGCCATGAAAACCTTACTTCCTGTATTTATATTCCTGTTTTTGTGTTTAAACCTGAGCGGACAGACTCAGGGTGAAGAAAAAAATGGAACAATTTCATACATTACTTCGCAAAGCGTGTATGTGAAATTTGAATCAACAGAGAATATTGCTGTTGGCGACACCCTTTTTTCTATTAAAGATCAAAAAAAGATACCGATACTGATTGTAAAGGAACTTTCTTCCATTTCCTGTGTGTGCACTCCAATTTCATCGAAGCAATTAGCGGTAAATGATGTAGTTGCCTCATCAGGAAAAGCAATAAAGCCTGCAATTCCTGCCGAAATAGTGATTGCGCCTGCACCTGTGGTAGTGGTTGAAAAAACGGTTACAGATTCAATAAAAAAAGAACCGCCTGCCCAACCTAAGCAAAACATAAGTGGACGTGTTTCAGTATCCTCGTATTCAAACTTTTCGAGCGTTTCCGATTTTTCACAACGCATGAGGTATAATTTCTCATTGAATGCACAAAATATAGGCGATTCTAAATTATCGGCAGAAACCTACATTTCATTTGCACACAAAATCAATGAGTGGAGCGATGTACAATCAGATGTTTTTAATGCACTCAAAATATACAGCCTATCGGTCAATTATGCTTTCAATAAAAACAATTCGATTTTGCTTGGCAGAAAAATTAATCCCCGGTTATCCAATGTTGGCGCAATTGATGGGCTTCAATACGAAACAAAATTCAAATCATTTACAACAGG
>CAJAXK010000346.1 GCA_903946925.1 uncultured Bacteroidales bacterium
TCTTGCTGATAGCCGCGGCGACTCGCTTAAAGGCCCTGTAAACCTTCCTGTGCTAAAGGACATTATCGGCCAGATTGGCGCTTTGTCGCCCAAGCCATCCTTTGTGATGTTCGGTGGCGATATGTCATACAGGGGATACATAAAACCATCCTACACTTTCCAGGCATGGAAGGACCTATTCGCACCCCTGACAAGCAAAGGGATACAGTTATACACAGCCATCGGAAACCATGAACTGTACCACCAGCATTCGTCTTACGGTTTGCTGCTTGTCAATCAGAAGGCATACCAAGATGTCTTTTTTGAGAACCCAGCAAACGGTCCTACTGGCTACGATCATCTCACCTATTCCTTCAATTCACCTGCCGGCAACTCATTTTTCGCGGTACTGGATCCCTATTTTGTTAACACAGACACTTTAAAAGAGGGCCTCGGTGGAAATATCGATTCCACACAGATGTCGTGGCTAAAAAATCAAGTAGCAAAAACCACTGCTACACACAAATTCCTTTTCATCCATACCCCTTATTACTATGTGTTTAGCGACACAAACGAGGCAGCCGAAGCAAACCAATCGTTTACAAGGCTATGGGCTTTTCTTGATGACAAAAAGTTCGATATCTACGCTTGCGGCCATTCGCACCTCTTTTCCCGCAGGGCGATTGATAGCAGTATCCTGCCTTATCCGCCAACTACACCGCCAACTCCTTTTTGGCAGAACAATGTTGTGCAACTTCTAAATGGAACATGTGGGGCTGGCCCTTCTACCGGGTACGTCGATCCGGATTTCAAGGCCGCCTGGAACGTACACAACAACGACCAAACCTTTTATTTTAGCGTTGTTGACATCAGGGGCAGCACTGTAACCGTAAATAGCTATAGTGGCAACACCGGAGCCTACAGCGTGTTCGACACTTTCAGTGTTACCCGATAGCACAGGCTAAACCACCACACCTACAAAACAAATCCCTGCCACACCATTGCAGGGATTTTTCCGTAAAGTCGGGGCGCGGTTCAAAGTCACCGCCCAGCTAAGTATAATGCTGATCTTTTATCGTTGGCAAGGTCTTTCTCAATCGAAATTTAACAGTCGAAACTATCGCAACAGTCCAACGAAAAAACAAAAAGCAGGCTCACAATAAATAAACAATTCAACGCTTTGGACTTTATTCTGCTTCCACCGCGCAAATCCTTCCGCATGTTTTTCATAATAGATTGCCGCAACCAACGCAGCCCTCTGCAGCACACAATACTTTCACCTTCCCACTGCCGCCCAATATTTCCCTACCGTTTGGCCCTCATTTCCCTTCCCACATTCCTCGTTACAATGAGGTCACAAACAACCTTGTTTTTTTTTGCGCCGTACTCCAACCAACACAGCCAGCCAGCCCAAAAGCGTAAACCTCAAAAATTTAGTCTTTTATTGCCCCATTGCCGACCCTGCCAGCCCATCAAATAATCCCAAACCAAAAACACCGCTAAATTAACCCCACAGGCGCAAAAGTGCCGTAAATCGGCTATGGGCGACAAAAAACGGCAAAATTGCACTGTATATATGTGATACGTGTGCATATATCCTGATTTTCCGCCATTTTTTCGCTTTTTTCGGCAGGGCGGGCTTCGGGTCAACCTTCAGATTATTGCACCAATTTTGAAATAAAATTGATGCAACAATCTAAATATAAACAAATTATATTTTTTTGACTTCCAAAACATAATCCTTTATATTTAAAAAAAATGCGAAGGACAAAAAAGAGTCGAAGAAAAGACGAAAAATTTAGAAATCCCTGGAGAAGCCACGGAAGAGCCCTATAGAGAAAAAACAAAAAAAAGTAACATAAAAAAATAATATGATGAAATTATTTATTGTATGCAATATTATTGCTGTATGCAATATTATTGCTGTATTTATTTTTGTAAAATAATGAAGAAAAATAGCTATATACTTGCATAACTGTGTTTTAATTATTTTTTTTAGGGAAACAAACCGAAAAACAGGCAGCCACCTGCAGAAATACCGGCACAAATAAAATGGAAAACGAACCAAAATTTCAGGAAAAGAGAATCTCAGGTTTTGAGCTGTACAAAAATTGGAAATTATCGGATGGGATCCCGGATAATTTAATTTGCTACCTCTATAATTGTTTCAAGCTTTGGGATAAAACTATTTAGGAATTCCCCGCGAGGATGTAAACCAGCAAATAATTGTTGGACTTTTAACCAAGAAAGATACAGAAACTATCTACCAATCGAACACACGGGAATTAAACCGCTTAAAAGTTCAATTTGGATTCACAAAATACAATGGAAAAGATCGGGTTGATCCTGGCATTATGGGAGAACGAGTTTTCGACGGCTGGCAAGAATTATATATTAATGCGTTCGAGAAATATTATAGAAACCATACAGCAACACAAACATTACGGAATTTTGGGCTTGAGGGAAATTCAAAAATTAGAAATTATATGTATGAAGCCTTCCCGAAACAAATTAACCGCAGAGGACCAAGGCAATTTAATGAGGTAATTCCTAATAAGTAAATTTATGAACTGCAAACACCCAAACGGATATAAACCGAAAGAAATACATCCTTTGATGTATAAAGGCTTTATTATTAAAAAGTGCAGGAATGGAAATTTAGCTGCAGATAATTTTGGCAGAAATATTTTCATCAACGCA
>CAJAXK010000347.1 GCA_903946925.1 uncultured Bacteroidales bacterium
AACCAATCCCTGATGAAACCTTGTTTTACTTTTAACCTTTTAAGTAAAATAAGCCTCTTGCTTATTTTACTTTCCGCTTGCTCAACACCAGAGGAAATCCAAACCCGGAAATGCACAAAAGCACTAAAGCACTTCGAAAAAATCAGTTTTGAGCAAGGGTGTCCTTGGGGTGGGTTGGACAGCAGCACATCACAAAAAACAACTATCATGTACCGGGATAGCCTTATTTTTGTTCAAATCCCAGGTGTAACTGTACACGACAGCGTTATGGTTCCTATTGCCGATACCATTTCAACCACTGTTTCAATCCTGAATACAAAGTATGCTATCTCAAAAGCCTGGATCGAAAACAGCCAGTTAAAACACACGCTTGAACAGGTAAAATCAGATATTGGGCAAAATGTTAAAGGCATAAACAAAGAATCCATAACCAATAAAGAGAAAATAATAAAGGTACCCTATCTGGTTGAAAAACCAGTTAAGATACCCTTGTCTTGGTGGCAGAAATTCTTTTTATGGTCAGGAGTGATTGCTTGGGTGGTGGTGGTTGCTTTGGTGGTTTATTTGGCGAAACGGTTTTTAAGTTTGCGGAATTGATAGGCTATTATTGTGTTCAAGCTTTCAGATAGTGTAAACCGTTTACTTTAGGAGTACCGGTTTTTGAATTTTAGCAAAGGAGCATAAAAAGACTATTCGTAGATATTGTTCCAGAAAAGATAACATCAACTTGTTTAAATATAGTTAATTTTGCAAACGAACCACTTTTTGGTTTGGTTTGATAAAAAGAGGTTTCATAATAAAATAATCGCACGTATTTAAGCACGCATAAATAATCTAAAGCTTGCATGTACCTGATTATTAAAATTTAATGAAATTATAGAAAGACCCTTCGAGGGTTTTTACCAACCCTCGAAGCGGTCGGCTTAGAAAAGAAGAAAGCAGAAAACCCTCGAAGCAGTCGGTTTAGAAAAGAAACAATACTATAAATTTTAATCAAATTAACTATGGAAGCTAAAATCCAACTCCAGCCCGGGCAATACTACCATATTTATAACCATGCCAACGGTTTTGATGATTTTTTTATCGATGAGTTCGATTACCAAAAATTCCTCGACCGCTATACAAAGTATATAGCCCCTATATGCGAAACTTTTGCTTATTGCCTGATGCCTAACCATTTTCACTTTTTTGTTCAAATAAAACCTCAGGACGAACTTATTAAACACCTCCGCATCAAACCCTCCAACCCCGAAATTATAATTCCCGCCGAAATTAACATACACCCCGAATTTATTAGAAATCCTTTATTGAACAGTAGTCCCACAATAGACAATGAAACCATAAGTTATCAGTTTTCGCACTGCTTTAACAGCTATGCGCAATCGTACAATAAAAAACACGGACGCAAGGGGAGTTTGTTCCGAAGCACATTCAAGCGCAAGCCTGTCGATAGTAAAAAATACTTCGTCAAACTTGTGCATTATATACATTCAAATCCGGTGAAAGATGGTTTTGCCAAAAATATTGAGCAATGGGAGTATTCGTCCTATAACCATTATCTATACGATACGGGAAAATTCCTGAACAAAGCCCAAGTGTTGGAGTATTTTGGAGGTTTCGACAATTTTAAACAAGTACACGAACAACCTTTCGACTATAGTATTCTGAAGAAAAACAAATTATAGCAACAACCGCTCGAAGGGTCGGCGATAACGCAACAACCGCTCGAAGGGTCGAAAAAGACCGCTTCGAGGGTTTTTACCAACCCTCGAAGCGGTCGGCTGACTTTTGTGGATGGGCATTTGTAAGCTGCATATACCACGTCCACAGTTGTGGATGGGCAATTGTAAGATGCACATACCTCGTCCACAGTTGTGGATGGACATTTGTAAACTGCACATACCACGTCCACAGTTGTGGATGCCTATTGTGCAAGCTAAACATACCACATCCACAGTTGTGGATGGGCATTTGTAAGCTGCACATACCACATCCACAGGTTTGGATGCCTATTGTGCAAGCTACACATACCCCATCCACAGGATTGGATACATTGTGCATTAAAACACTCCCGCAATATTTATTTTTTATAGATGTAATAATGCGTTGCGAACTAAATAACATTATCTTTACAGTTCTATTAATCAGGGTTATTAACATTAATTTTACTAAAAAAACATGAGTACAAAATTCGAAAATTTAGCCGACAACCCTTTGGATGGGGTTATGGTAAGCCTTACGCGCCGCATCGGGTATGCCGATATACATATTGAGCGCATGACCAAAAACAACCCTAACAATGTGTTGACACCACTTATTGCCGACACAAAAGCAAAACGCGATGCCTTCGCCGGCAACCTATCGGCATCAAAAATGGGCGAAGCCATACGCATGGCCTACACTACCGAACTCGAAACAACAGCCGATCAGTTCAGGGCAACCGTCAGTAAATTCGAAGGTTTGGTAAAATCGGTGTTTGGAAAAGGCACGCCCACCTATATCATGTTTTTCCCTTTTGGGCTAAGTGAGTTTCATCAAGCCAATCAAGCCGAGACCATTCAACTTATTGATAAGATTATTAACCTGTCTCTCACCCATCAAACAGCATTGGGAAGCCCGGCTTACCATGATTTGTTTGTTGAATACAAAACACGCTATGCCAACGCCTATTCGCAGCAAAAACAGGCAGCAGGCACGGTTACCAACTCCAAAGCCGTGAAAGATGTACTTTGGAACGAGCTTAAAAAACAACTCTATAAAAACATGCTCACCCTGGTGCTCAATAATTTGGATAACCCTACCACCATGCTTTCCTATTTCGAGCCAAGCCTGTTGCGTTATAGGCAGGCAAAAAGCACAACCGATACCACCGCCAACAGCACCGATGGCACTTATGCAGCAACCATAGCGCCCGACACCACCCTTACCGCCGAAATAAAATTTGCGGCAACCGATACCTTGCTCATTATAAATAATGGCAACGTGCCTGTGTACTATTTTGGCGCTGCAAGCGCAACCCAAGCCGCACCTGCCAACCCAGCCGAATTGCTCGAAGGCGACGAAATTGAAATTGCAGCAACCGAACTTGGTTCCCCTGCCAACACATTCCTCCGGTTTTTGAACGCCGACAAAACCGAAACCGCCGAAATAGAAATTGCATTGCTTTAAATAACAACCGCTCGAAGGGTCGGAAAAGACCCTTCGAGGGTTTTTACCAACCCTCGAAGCGGTCGGTTTATTTAAAACCAATCACCAATCACCAGTCACCAATCACCAATAACCAGTCACCAATAACCAATAACCAATAACCAATCACCAATCACCAAATAGTATATCAAAAAGCTTTTTATATGGAAACAAAACATACAACTTCCGAACTGCTTCGCCAGAAGGCTGAAGAAATGCTGAAAAAAACCCAACTTATCGACAAATCGGCCAATCAGGTACTTGGGGCCGACATCATGAAACTTATCCACGAACTTAATGTACACCAGGTAGAGCTGGAAATGCAGAACGACGAACTGCAACAAGCCAAATCAAATGCCGAAGCTGCGGCCAGAAAATACACCGACCTATACGATTTTGCACCCAATGGCTATTTTACGCTTTCCAGCGAAGGCGTTATTACCGAACTCAACCTACGTGCAGCAAGCTTGCTGGGTAAGAGCCGCAACTACCTGAACGGGAAAATGCTTTCATTGTACATCAACCCCGCATCAAGGCCAACTTTCAACGATTTTTTGAAACAAATATTCATTGGTAAGTTAACCGAAACCTGCGAGCTGGCACTGTATCCGGTTTCCGATATGCCCGTGCATGTTTACCTTACGGGCAATGCTTCCGATAATGGCGATCAAGCCTTTATCACTATGGTTGATATTACGGCCATGAAAACAGTACAACAAAAACTGCAGGAGAGCGAACTGTTTTTAAACGAAGCACAGCAGGTTGCCAACCTGGGAGCTTATACCATGGATGTATCTACCGGGCAGTGGAAAAGTTCGAAGACTTTAGATGCTATTTTTGGTATCGATCCCCATTTCGATAGGTCGGTACAAGGCTGGGCCTCCCTTTTGCATCCCGAATGGCAGCAAATAATGAACGACTATTTTGCGAACGAAGTCTTGGGTAAAAAAACCGATTTCGATAAGGAATACAAAATTGTAAGAAATAATGATAAAGTCGAACGCTGGCTACATGGCATTGGCAGGTTAAAATTCGATGATTGGGGCAAACCCATCCACATGGTAGGCGTTATACAGGACATAACCCAACAAAAGGAAGCCAACGAAGCGCTTAAAGCCAGCGAAGACTACTCCCGCGCCCTTGTAGAAGCCTTGCCCGACCTCATGTTTGTGCTCAACAGCAAGGGCGTTTACCTCGATTACAAAGCTGCAACTGATGATTTGTATTACCAAACGGGATCTATTGTTGGTAAAAATAACAGGGATATGACTCCGCCTGATTTTGCCGATATGATTGATGAGAAGATTAATCTGGCTCTAAATACTTGGCAAATACAGGAGTTCGAATACCAGATGCTGTTGCCCGAAAAGGGTATTTGCGATTTTGAGGCACGTATGGTTCCCTGTAAACAGGATGAGGTAATAGTAATAGTGCGCAATATAACCCAACGCAAAAAGGCTGAAGCCGATATAATACTTAAAAGCGAAGAACTTATTGCCGCAAATGCCGAAAAGGACCAGTTTTTCTCCATCATAGCCCACGACTTGCGCGGTCCTTTCAACGGTTTTTTGGGCTTGACCCAATTAATGGCCGAAGATTTGCTAAACTTTTCGATGGACGAAATAAATAAAATAGCTGTAAGCATGCAAAAATCAGCCAATAACCTGTATAGTTTGCTCAACAACCTTTTGGAATGGTCGCTACTGAAAAGAGGCATCACAAAATGCGAACCTATTGCCATATCTGTATTAGAAAGGTTAACTGGGGTCGTTAAATCAATTGAACAGGAAGCAACTAAAAAGGACATAAAAATAACTGTAAATATCCCCGAAGTGATAATGGTGCACGCCGACCCGAATATGTTCGAATCAACAGTGCGCAACCTGATATCCAACGCTGTAAAATTTACTTCCAAAGGTGGATGGGTTTATGTTACGGCCAAAGCGGCAGCAAATAATTTTGTAGAAATAACGATAAAGGATACAGGCATTGGCATGGATGCCGATATGATCGGGAATTTATTTCATTTAGGCCAATCCACCAACCGCCGCGGCACCGACAACGAACCAAGCACAGGCCTTGGGTTGCTGCTGTGCGAAGGCTTTATAAAACAACATGGAGGCACCATTCAGGTTAAAAGCGAAACAGGCAAAGGCAGCGAGTTCAGGTTTACTTTTCCGGGAGCGTAACTAACTAGTTAATAATAAAAAACCTTCGAGGGTTGGTAAAAACCACTCGAAGGTTTCATTATCGCATTATCACATTAACACATTAACACATTATCACATTAACACATTATCGCACTTTTTTAAACACATACGTAATTGTCCCCCTTTGTTCTTCGGGTGCATTATCATCAGGTGCAAAAGCAGTTTTTAAGGCGGCATCCTCGGCTTGTTTGCGAAGGTTAGTTTCCGAAATATTGGTTCCTTTAGCACCCGCCGAGGCATAAGTAACTTTTCCTTGGCGGTTTACTTTTATCGAAACCACTATCTTGCCTTGCTCTGGCGAATTGTAAAAAGGCTTCTGCAAACTGCGTGCTTGCCTTCCTCCTAAATCGAACGAAATACCGTTGCCCGTCCCTCCACCTTTTCCGCCACCTGTGCCCGATCCCGAACCTGTTCCTGAACCGCTGCCCGTTCCCGAACCATCGCCTGTACCCGAACCCGTTCCGGTTCCTCCGTAATTGCCTGCGCCGGCTTTGCCATCCTCACGTCCCTGGTTGCCGGGTTTGCCAGTTGTGCCATCGGTGGTAGTCTTTTTCTTGTAAAGCGAATTCGGGTTTACCACCGGCTTAACCACAACTTCTGGTTTAACAGGCTGCTTAACGGTATTGTCCTTTTCTACTTTCTTCTTAACATTTTCAGGTTTTGCCGGAACAGCAACCGATTCTTCGTTATCCTGAGCAAGCACATCTTCAGCATCGGTGTTAGCTGATTTTATATCCGTCTCCATCGCAGGATTCACCGGTTGAGATACTTTATTGTTTTCAAAATCAGGTATGCTGATGGGTGCCGATTCATTGGCATACATTCCATCGTCGCTGTTCCCGAGGTTTATCTCCAGGCCACTGCCGCCACCGCCGCCACCTTCTTCGGGCCATGGAGGGATTGGTGTATGGAAAACCAACAGTATGAACAAAAGTACCAGCAAGCCATGAACCAATAAGGTTCCGGCGATACCAAAAATATGGCTGCGAATTTGCTTTTGTTTATCCGTTTGTTCCATTTGGGGCTTTGGTGGCAAGCACCATTTTTACTTTAAGTTTATTGCCTATTTCCAACAGACTAACCAGGTCTTGCACGGTAATGCCGCTATCGCAACGCAATATTACAGTGAGGTCTTTCGATTTGGCCAGTTCGGTAGTCAACATAGGCTCAAGTGCATCGAACGCAACAGGAACATTGTTTACATAAAACTGCAAATCTTTTGTAACCGAAATGGTGACTTCTTTTTGCCGCAAAGTTTGGTTGTGCTTCGAATTGGGCAAAGTAAGTTTTACAACATTCGGGTTAAGCAAAGTTGACATGATAAGGAAGAACAACATGAGGAAAAACATGATGTCGTTCATGGATGAAGTTGCAACTTCTGCTGTTATTTTAGTGCGTTTTCGGAGGTTCATTTCGAGGGTTCCTGAAGTAGGTCAATAAATTCCATGGCACTGTATTCAA
The DNA here is from genome assembly GCA_903946925.1 of uncultured Bacteroidales bacterium. Lineage (GTDB taxonomy): Bacteria > Bacteroidota > Bacteroidia > Bacteroidales > UBA4417 > UBA4417. The sequence goes on from CAJAXK010000347.1 coordinate 6,858, forward strand.
GTTTCTGGACGGTTTTTTCAACCATGATGTTACACCAGTGGTAAAGTATAAAAGCAGTGATACCCACAAGCAAACCGGCAGCACTTGAAACCATTTTGGTATATAAACCAGCCGAAACGGTGGTAATGCTCACATCGCCTTGCAAAGAAATATCGTGGAAAATTTTTATAACCCCGATTATGGTACCGATAAAGCCAAACATGGGGGCAATGCCGGCAATAATGGCAAGTATAACAATGTTTTTTTCGAGTTTATACACCTCGAATTTGCCGATAATTTCTATTGATTCTTCAATTTCCTTGAGTGGACGCCCAAGTCGTTTGATGCCTTTTTCGATCATACGCGAAACAGGGCTTTTATTGCTTTTGCAAAACGCAATGGCTGAGTCTATACGGTTGTTGTAGATAAAATCGCGGATGTTGTTCATAAAGCCCTCTTCAAATTTGGAAGCCTGGCGTATGCTCAAATACCGTTCGATAAAAATATAAATCGCCACAACCGACAAAATAAGGATCGGGATCATAATAGGCCCGCCTTTTATGAGCAAGTCGAGCAACGAAAACGAGGAAACAGCGGGATTCTGTTGTGGTATCGAAACCAATGCCTGGTTTGTGGTGTCAGTTGCGTTGCCCGCACCCTGAACGATTTGAAGCAATACGGAGTTTATCATATTTGTATTCGGTTTTCTGTGTAAAGATATTGGAATTTAGTTGATCAATAAAGGTTGCAGCCTAAAAATGCGAACAAACTTTGCAATCAATAACTAAAAAAACTTCAAAATAGTATGAAAAGCATTTCATTCGGACATTTTAATCTTTATCCACCATTTTTCCACCCAATCCGCAATCCGCAATCGTAAATGGTTATTGGTTAATGGTTATTGTCCACAATCCGCAATCCGCAATCCGACATCCGCAATCGTAAATGGTTATTGGGTAAATGGTTATTGGCTGCAATCCGCAATCCGAAATCCGCAATCCGAAATCGTAAATGGTTATTGGTTATTGGTTATTGTTCACAATCCGACATCCGCAATCCGACATCCGACATCCCACATCCGACATCCCACATCCCACATCACTTCAGCGGTGAAACAGAAATCGGCAAAGTACACCTTACATTTACCGGTAGCCCACCCCTTGAGGCTGGTTTCCATCGCGGCATTGAATTTACCATCCGGATTGCTTCGTTGTCGAGGTCGGTTTGTAACCCTCTAACTACTTTTACATCGCGCAAGGATCCATCCGAAGTTACCACAACATAAATTAGTATAGTGCCACGGATGTTTTGCCTTCGCGCAGATTCGGGGTATTGAAGGCTGTCTTTTATAAATTCCTGCATGGCTTTTATCCCGCCAGGAAACTGTGGGTTAACATCAACCGAACCATAAATTTCCCCAACAATGCCGTTTCCTTTGTTCGAAGAAGCACCTTCATCTTTTATATCGGCACCCGAATTGTTGTTTACAGTGGAATCCTGGCTTCCATCCGAAACTTTGTCTGTTTTGGCTGCATCGGTTTTTTCCTCACTGAGGGTTGCAACAATTTTCGGAACCGTGAAAGTGGTAGATGCTTTTCCAACAGGGCGGTATGTTTTTAATCCAAAAGGCTTTTCGGTAAGCTCAACATTAACGGATTGCCCTTCCTGCTGAGGAAACAGGTACGAATCGTTCAGTCCCAATTTTGTGGCTTCAATAAAAAGGAAAAGCATCAAAAGACAAATGCCAATGGATATAAGTAAGCTGGAGAATAAATCGGAAGGATACCCTTTGCGCATGAAATAAGCACCGTAATCCTTGTTACGGTCTTTAAATACAATATCGTCGAGTGTTGGTTTAGGGTTTGGGTTTTCCAATTGGA
>CAJAXK010000348.1 GCA_903946925.1 uncultured Bacteroidales bacterium
GTCTTACGGTTGGTTCGCCAGTAAATGGCGACCAATGGCGGCAAGGCACAACCCACAATATTTCATGGTCAGCCAGCGGTACAAACCCAAATGTAAAAATCGAATATACCGATAACGCATCTGCCGGTACACCAACCTGGACTACTTTGAATGCAAGCGTTGCCGCAAGTGCAGGATCTTGGGCCTGGAACATTCCAGCAAATCAGGCTTTGAGCGCAGATTGCAAGATCAGGATTACCGATATCCCCCAAACAGCAACCGGCAGCAGTGGCACTTTCAGCATAATAGCACCGCCAGCACAGATTGCAACCCTTGCAGAACTGAGGACGGTTGCACCAGGAATCCTATATACCTACACAGGGCAAGGAGTACTGACTTTTAAACAAACTTTCCGTAAACAGAAATATATCCAAGATGCAACCGCTGCCATTCTCATTGATGATAATGCAGGAAAAATTACAACTACCTATAATATTGGTGATGCTATTACAAATATTACAGGTACAGTTGCTGTGTTTAATGGCATGACCCAGTTCACACCCGAATCGGATCCAGGTCCGGCAGCATCAACAGGAAATGTTATTAATCCTGAAATTGTTACACTTGCCCAACTGAATGCCAATTGGGAAAACTACGAAGCCGAGCTTATCAAAGTGCCCAATGTTAATTTTACAGCTCCAACAGGTAATTTCATTAATGGGACAATTTACCCTGTAACAGACAATATTGGTGGCACCGCAAACTTCCGCACTACATTTTACGATGTTGATTACATCAATACCCCCGTTCCTATTGTGAGGGAAGATATTGTGGTAATACCAAATTCCAGGATCGATGGCGACCATATTACCAGCCGTAGTTTAGCCGACTTTATGTACAATACCAGTAATGATATTCTGATTACCGAAATCATGTACAACCCTATTGATGGAGGAAACGATACAATCGAATTTATCGAACTTTACAACAAAGGGGCAGTTAGTGTAAACGTGAAAGATTGGTATTTTTCAAAAGGTGTCACTTATGTTTTTCCTGATATTTCAATTCTGCCCAATTCATATTTTGTTATTGCCCGCGATGCTGTTTCGATGCAAAATACTTTTGGTATAACTTGCACACAATGGACAGACGGATTTCTTGATGATGCTGGGGAACCAATAGTTTTGAAAGATGCACTCGGACAAGTAAAAGATAGTGTTTATTACCTGCCAACCGCACCTTGGCCAACAAGCCCGAACAACGGAGGGCCATCGCTAACGTTCTGCAACACTACATTAGATAATAATGTTGGCGAAAACTGGTCAGCTTCAGCCAATCAGGTAGCTGTGAATGGACTGGGACAACCCATATTTGCTTCGCCAGGCAATGTATGCAGCAGTGGCGCAAATATTGCTATTACCGAAATTATGTACAACCCACCAGAAACAGGTACCGATAGTTTGGAATTTATAGAACTTTACAATAATGGTGCAGCTATCAACCTGCAAGGTTTCAAAATTTCAGATGCATTTATGTTCACATTCCCATCGTTTGATTTAGGTGCCGGACAATATATGCTGGTTTCATTGAACTCCAATGCAATTATGGGCACATTTGGAAAAACTTCCTTGCAATGGACATCAGGCGCTTTGGGCAACTCAGGCGAAACCATTACCTTGAACGATCCGTATGGCAATGTTGTTGATCAAGTTGCTTATAGTACTTTAGCGCCATGGCCCACACAAGCAAATGGACAAGGACCATCCTTAACTTTATGCGATCCTACTTCAAACAATTCGCTTCCGGGGTTTTGGACTGCTTCAACAGAATATACAGGGATGAATGCCGCTGGCGACAGTATTTTTGCTACACCTCTTTCCGGCTGTTACAATCCGCCAACAGTTGCTGATTTCGATGCAGATCCTACTACATTTAATGCTGGTTACAGTACGCAATTCCACGATTTGTCGAGTAACAACCCGACAGCTTGGGAATGGACTTTCCCCGGTGGAACCCCTGCAACTTCAACCCAGCAGAACCCGCTTGTGCTATATAGTGCAATTGGTGTGTATTCGGTTACCTTAAAAGCTACAAATGCTTACGGAAACAGTACACTTACCAAAACTGATTATATTCATGTTGGCAACGTAGGCATAACAACTTTACCATCCACGGTTTCTGTTTATCCAAACCCAACAAACGGGAAGCTGTTTATAACCAATCCAACAAAAGTTGACCAGGAAATCACACTTCTCTCAGCCTTAGGCAAACAAATTATGTCCACCATTTCCTCTGAAGATTTGATTTCATTCGATATTACAGGACAAGCTAAAGGATTGTATTTTGTGAAGATAACCAACAAAATTAATCAGGATACCAAAGCAATTAAAGTTATTCTGAAATAAGTTCATCAAATAACTTGGAAGAACCGGGATCGTGTGCAGGAGATTGAAAAATCTCCCACAACCTCGGTTCTTCTTTATTTTTATGCTTACCTTTGCAACCTGAAAAACTTCTAAAAATCAATAAACAAATTAATTAACCAATTATGAAAAAACGTTTACTTTTAAACAGAATGATCATGGTTATCCTCTTCACAGGATTAAGTTTAACCGGATGGTCGCAATTACTTTACGAAGGATTTGAATACGCCACACCTGCCTTTATTGGTGGAAATGGCGATCCAGGATCAACTTCAAACAACTGGACTACACACAACGTAACCGCAGGGCAAACCACTACAATTGATATTCAGGACGGTAGCTTGTCATATACAGGACTAAAAAGTTCCCTCGGTAATAAGGTATATTTGTTTAGCAATGCAAATGCAGTGAGCAGGGATGTAAACAGAGGTTTTACTTCTACCGCGATGGTTATGTATTTTTCAGCTTTGATAAACATTGTTGATAACACCCAACTTACAAATTTGGATAACTATTTCATGCATTTCGGAGCAGCTCAAGGCGCAACAAATACCACTTTTGGTGGCAGGTTGGGTGCTAAAATAGCAGCAACAACCTCTAATTTTAGGTTTATTGTTGTGAATAATTCAGGTGGTACACCAGTATATTCGGATAATGGTGCAGATTTGAATTTTGGTACAACTTACCTTGTTGTTGTGAAATACGATATAAGTGCTCCTTTAACCGTTGCAACCATGTGGGTAAACCCAACGTCATTAGGCGGTGCCGAACCTACCGGTGGTGTTACCAATACTACAGGCACAAATGCTTTTGCTAATTTTTCGACAGGTTCCATCTGTTTAAGGAACAATGCCACGACACCTAAAGCAAATATTGATGAAATCAGGGTTGGAGCCACTTGGGCTGATGTTACACCTATCGCTGGTGTAGGTTTTGGCGAAAACGAAACCGCTAAAAACAATTCGAGTGTTTATCCTAATCCTTGTAACGGTTTTTTCTATGCCCAAACCCCTGATAAAGGAAAATTCAAATTAACCATCAGCAACGCTCTTGGTTCAACTGTAAAAACCCTTGATTCAATAGATAAAACAACCAAGGTGGAAACAAGTAATTTAACACCTGGATTGTATTTTGTTACTTTCCAAAATTTGGCATCCGGATCAAAAGAAGTACAAAAATTGATTGTTAGGTAGAAATCTTTCTCCTTTCAGAAAAAGGGCTGCCTGTTTTGGGTGGCCTTTTTTTTGTTGCGATATTGCGAAATTCGATAGAAATGATTTAGTATGAGTTAGAGACCTGAATATTGTAACAGATTCTGGAAAATAGGGCAACGACTAAGTTTCAAATTGAGAAAAAGAGTCTTAAATTGAGATAAAATACTGGATCTTCAAATTGGGCATTCCTGTATAAATCAGAATAACAATACGTTAAAAAATATTTTTGCGTTTGGCATAGGCTTTGAATATAAATCCGAAAATAGAAAAAAATGAAAAAGTTAAAATTTTTAATCCTCATTTCCGCAATTACCATAGTTTCATTCACTTCCTGCGAAAAAAGTGAAGATATAGCACCCACGAATCAAAATAATATGGAAGACATCAAGTTTGATGGTGCTTTCAACTGGAGCACCGGAAGTACGGTAACCCTGAATATAACAGGTTTACCTACCGAAGTACCGGTTAAAAACACCCTGACAATCAGCTTTCAAAATGGTTCAACAGTCTTTAGTCAGCTACACTCAATGGATCAAAACCTAACCTTAAACCTTACAGTACCAACTACCGATACAGAATTGGTTTTAAAATATGGCTCAACTACCTATTTGGTTCCTATTGTGAACAAAAAAGCTGACTTTTCTTTTATCCCAGTAATTCAGGATTAATACAAAAACACTCGAATTTTATGAAAAAAATCATATTAATATTTGCAATTGTCGCAGTTGTATCTACTTCATACGTCCAAGCTCAAGTAAGTTTAAACTTTGAATCGGGCAACAAAGCCATTGAAACTGGAAATTGTTGGGCATTTGGCGCTGTAACCTATTCCAACCTCGAATTTAGGATAAATGGCTTTTGGAGTGGCAGGAGCAACCAATTAACTAGCTCGTTGTTAACTTCTTGTTGGATAAAGACGCCTTGGATACAACTTGAGCCAGGTAATCTTACCATGAAAACACGTTTGGAAAATAGCAGCGGCACTTCAAGGGGGATAGTTTTTAGCTATATACCTTACGACAACAATGCTGTTTCCTCCTCCAAGGAAGGCACGCCAACAGTTTTCTCAACATATACTTTTCCTTTGCCCCTTTCAATTTGGATTCAGGATTTAACAATCCCTATTCCTGCCGAAATTGCAAATTCGCCAAATTCATACAAGATACTTATTAGTTTTATAGGAACTGGCGGGACCAGCAGGGCTTTTTCGGATGATATATTAATCCCGGGCGATTACAATTCCAACCCGGCAAATGGCTGCCTCCCCATGGTAACTATTCAAGATCAAGATAATGATGGCGTAGCCGATGCCGACGATGCTTATCCCACTGACATAAACCGTGCTTACAACAGCTATTTCCCTTCACAAAACCAATCAGGCACACTTGCTTTTGAAGATTTGTGGCCAGCTCAGGGAGATTATGATTTTAATGATGTGGTTATGGATTATCGTATGCAAACCGTAACCAATTCAGCAAACGATGTTGTTGAAGTGTTTGGCACGTTCGACTTGCGTGCTAACGGTGCAGCTTTTAACGATGGCTTTGGCTTTCAACTCGATGGCATTGCCCCTAACAAAATAATAAGTGCAACAGGCAATTCTATTGGAACTCCCACAATTTATAACTTTGCAGCTAATGGCTTGGAAAACGGGCAAACTTTTGCTACCTACATTGTGTTCGATGATTCGCATAGGGTTTTGGGAAAATCATCGAACAATACCGATAAAAACAAACCAAACATCCCTTCAGTTAGGTTGAACACACACCTCATATTTATAAATAATGGTGTGCCAGCCTCTGGTGGTACTGTCTCAAACACCGAATTGACCTCAAATACTTTTAATTTCTTTATTGTTGGCGAAACCAAAACAGGTGAGGTTGTAAATGGTGATGTGCAAATTACGGTTCAGGATCGTGGTAAGGAAATACATCTTGCGGATAGGATGCCGACCAGTTTAGTAAACAGTAGCTATTTTGGGACTTTAGATGATAATTCAATTCCTGGGATGGCAAAATATTATAAAACAGGGAACAATCTGCCTTGGGGATTAAACATTTTGCAAGGTTTCGATTACCCGATAGAAAAAGCGCCTATCAATGAAGCATATCTCCATTTCGTTGAATGGGCTATGAGTTCTGGCGTTTCATTTCCTGATTGGTTTTCTGAAATAAGCGGATACCGAAATGCATCCAAAATTTACTAATATTTGTCATTACCTGAAAAGAACAGCTCATTATTATTGAGCTGTTTTTGTTTAATTGCATTTCAGGTAAACTTAAGTGACTCATTCCGGGTAGTTTAGATTAAAACTCTGGGCTAAATCACCTTTATAATCTGGAAGTTAGTATTTGGAACGATTTTACTCGTTCAAGCTACACGTTTTGCTTTATCACATTGAGCAAATCTACTTTTGAAACCACTCCCGATTGCCTCCAAACCGGTTTCCCATTTTTAAAAACAATCAAAGTTGGAACACTTTGGATTTGATATTGGGCAGACAAACTGCTGTTTTGGTCAACATCAATTTTTATAACCCTCACACTGTCGCCGAGTTGGGTAGCTACTTCCTTCAATATTGGCGATTGTACCTTGCAAGGCCCACACCATAAGGCGTGAAAATCAACGATAACTGGCTTGGAATCGTTTATGATTGAATCAAAATTTCCTTTCATGGTTCTAAACTTTTAGTAATTCATTTGTAACAGATGCTTTTGGGGAAGCCGGAAGTTAGAACCCTAGTACCCTTAAAAACATCAAATAATACATTTTCAAATTATCTCATTTTCAAATTATCTCATTTTCAAATTATCACATTAACAAAATTATCACATTAACAAAATTATCACATTAACAAAATTATCACATTAACAAAATTATCACATTAACAAAATTATCACATTATCACATTCCCGGCAACCGTGGAAACCTTCCCAATTTGGTCAAACGGGCATACGTGCCCCAACCTTTTTTGAGCCAATGCCCTACAACCGGCATTGGGATCATTACAGCCCTTTTGCCATCACGGAAAACAAAAGCAGCGCCATCCCCGGTATCCATTACGCAAAGGATATTCAAATGAGCCTGATATCCTTTCCGTTTGCTGCTGCCTTTCTCGGTTTCAATGATATTGTATGCAGCATTCCGTCCCATGAGTTCGGCAATGTGGCCTTGTTTGGCAATCCATTCCGGGCCTTCGAGGGCTGCAATATCGCCTATGGCATACACATTTGCAAAACCGGGAACTTGTCCAGAATCTTCAATTTTTATAAATCCGGCTTCCGAAAGCGGCAAATCGGAATTTTGAAGTACAGCTGGACCGTTGCCTGCTGCGATAAACATAGTAAAGTCGGAATCGAGTTTGGAGTCGTCTTCGAAAAGTATGCCGTCGCTCACAAATTCTTTAATCTTTTTCCCGAACCGCTTTTCTATTTTATAATTTACGAACATTTTGTCCATCATAGCCAAAACTCCCTTGCCCATCCTCGCTCCCGGCTGATCCATCGGAGCAAAAAAGGTGAGGTCAAAATTATTTCTAAGGCCTTTATTTTTAAGATAGTTGTGGATATTGAACATCAGTTCAAAAGCCGGCCCGCCCCGGACTGCCGATTTGTCTTTTGGGTTTCCACCAAAACCAACAGCAATTTTACCGCTGCCTTTGCTTACCAATCCGTCTATTTTGGCGCGGATTTCGAGGGCCATTTCCGGTTTGCCACAAATGGATAAAGTGTGTTCAATCCCTTTATGTTTCATCTTATCGGCACCAAAAGCCACCACCAGATAATCAAAACCTATAGTTTGGTGCTCCAAATCAACCATCCCATTTTTAGCTTTAATTCCCGCAACCTTATCAATAATCACCTTGAAAGGGGTCTTCTTTTGGATATTGGCCAAAGGGATTTTCACATCGTCCAATTCTTTGATATGTACGGGAACCCAAATGGAAATGGGATACAGATACAAAAAGTCGCGGTCGGAAACCAGCGTAACATCAAAAATGCCTTTTTTTTGAAGCTCAATCGCGGTTTGAACACCAGCAAAACCACCACCGAGTATTACGACCTTTTTCATGGCAAGATAAATTTATTTTAAAGGGTTGAGATTCTTTATGTTTGTTTTTTGCTTTGTACCACTTTCCCTATACATTATATGTGATTATTTACCCAATACCGACCCGACCCAAACATAAAGCAGGGATAATGCAATAAATACAAAGCGGAATTTGTTCAAACCTGCTATTCCAACTGAAAATTGAAAGCAGTTTTTAAATTCATGAGAGTTGTTGACTTTACAAGGAGCCAACCACTGAGCCAACAATCTCGAAAGTTTCGTCAGATGCTCCATGGATTGCATTTGCTGTTGAATCAGGCATTCCGGCAGTCATACCAGCCATATTAAGCAAGGCTACATAAGTTTTACCGTCTTCTTTTTCGTAAACCGAAATGCGGCATGGCATCAATATAGAACTGATCCTTTCATCGTTTTTTTCGAGCATCTTGCCCGAATAGTCGGCTTTGCAAATCTCAACAACCTGAACTGGCCGAACTTCTTTGCCTGATTTGGCCAACGATTGCTGAAGGTTATGGACTGCTGGATTTTGCCAGTCTTTCTTTGCCGCTGCATCAATAAGTTTTGCAACCGTGGTAGCCACATCAAAAGGGCTTACCTGTTCGATAATTAATTGGTTTGGGTTCATGATTTTATGGTTTTTTCAGGTTAGTTCATTTCTTTTGCTATGGCAATGGCAGCGATTGTTCCATCAGCAACCGCGGTGGTAATTTGCCGGTATTTTTTACTTATTACATCGCCAACTGCAAATACGCCTTCCATACTTGTGTGCATATCTTCGTCGGTTTTTATGTAACCCCACTTATCGAGTTCAAGTTTATCCCTGAACATGTCGATATTTGGTTTCATACCGATAAATACAAACACTCCATCGCTCACAAGCTTGCTTCTTGTTTTGGTTTTCAAATTTTCGATTTCTGTAACCATTTTATCGCCTTCGCGGGTGAATGATCTGGGTTCGTGCTCAAATAGGACACTTATTTTAGGATTTGCGAACAGCTTTTCCTGAGCCTGTTTGTTGGCGGTAAAGGAGTCGAACTGATGAACCATGGTGATTTTACTTGCAAATTTGCTGATAAAATCTGCTTCTTCAACTGCTGAATTGCCGCCGCCAATAACAACCACTTCCTTGTCGCCATAATATTTGGCATCGCAGGTGGCACAATACGAAATCCCTTTTCCTTTCAACTCCCGCTCGCCTGGTATGCCCATCAGATTTGGGGAAGTGCCTGTTGCAATAATGATTTTTTTTGCTTTGATGGTTTCAAATTCATCAACCACAACTTCTTTCTTTTCAAGATCAATTTTCGAAACATCAACAGCAACCTTATAAATAGTGCCGCAAAGTTTTGTTTGTTCCGACATGTTGTGCGAAAGCATATAACCGGGCTGTGGGTCAATAAATCCGGGGTAGTTCGACACCTCATGGGTTGTTGAGACATGGCCTCCTGGAAGTGCGATATCTATAAGTACAGTATTTACTTTCGATTGGCAGAGGTACAAGCCTGCGGTAAGCCCACCAGGACCCGCGCCCAAAATAAGCACATCGAACTCAGATACTGAAGGTTTTATATCTTTTTTAATTTCCTGAACCCGTTCCTTTGTTAGGAGGTTATCAAGTTCGTGGATAATATCGCTTCGTTTGATGCCTCCTGAAAGCGTAGTAGCGGTTTGCACCCCATTGTCGAAAAAAAGCAGGGTTGGCGATGACCGTACTCCCAATTTCTCGGCTAATGGCTTGTTTTGTTGGCGAAACATTTTTACAAACTTGATATCGTTGCCATATAGTTTTGCAAGTCCTTCAAATTTTGGCGCAACGGCTTCGCAGGGTGGACATTCGGTTGAATAAAAATCGAGTACAACTTTGCCGCCTGCAAGTACTTCGGCTTCGAATTCGGATGATGATATTTCTTTCATTTTATTTGTTTTGATCGGTTGTTGGAGGGGTGAAGTTATTTGAGTGGTTTAGAAGAATTAGTTGTCATTCTGTTGTCATTCATTGTCATTCGGTGGTCATTCGGTGGTCATTCAGTGGTCATTCGGTGGGAATTCATTGGTCATTCGGTGGTTATTCAGTTGTCATTCGTGGTCATTAAGTTGTCATTCGTTGTAATTCTCTAATAATATTTGATTAACTCATATATTTTCACTTTGACCTTTGACCTATTATTTTTGACCTTTGACCTTAAATTATTTCTTTTCAAAATACGCAGAAAATCCAAGCTTAAGCAATTCCTTTACTGGGCGGCAATCGGTTGAGCAGACGCTACCTGTCCGGTTTTTAGCCACTGAGCCGCACCCACCACCACATGCAAGTTGCATACTGCAAGCACTGCATTCAGGAATGGAAGTTACGTCCCGGTTTTCCCAGGCATTGACCATTTCGTCCTTCCGGGTTATTTCCGGATAGAAAGTCCCTAACGATTCCCCTTCCTTCCCGACAGTGGCCGTACACGAAAAAATATGCCCGGTGAAATCGAATGCCCATTCCGATTTACATGCTGGACATGCATCGAACAGAGGTTCAGGGAGTTCACCGTTTTCGGCCAGGAATTTTGAAATCGAGTAGGCTGGTTTGTAAAACTCAAGGATGTAAGGATGCTGCTTAACTTGTTCATAAACTGTTTCGTAAAGCGAAATACGGCTAAACAATTTTTCGGAAGTAGCCTGGCAATGGTGCAATTCGTAATTGCGGCCCAATTGTGTTTTGAACAAATTAGATTTTGTCCAGCTTTTATCAATGGAAAAACGTGCCATTTCTGCCAACCCGCTGATGTTTTCCTTATCAACAACCATACGGAGATTGACTGGGAGATTGTTTTTCAGGCATGCATCAACTCCTTCAACAATTTTTTCGAATGTCTTTCCTCCACCTTTCAGGAAACGCCGCTCATCGTGCATGGAGCCAACACCATCAAGTGTAATCTGTATTTCACGGATGTTTGCCGTCGCAAGGATGTCAATGTAATCAGTCAATGAATAACCATTGGTTACAAAACAGACTTCTAATTTCGAGGCTGTAGCTTGTTGGAGGAGATAAGCAATCAAATCTTTCTGCTTTGGCGAATTCAACAAAGGCTCGCCACCAAAAATAGTGATATATTTTTTCCGTCCGGCAAATTCTGTATTCACATACTTGAAAAAGGCATCAATAATATCGTTAGTCAGCCCTTGCTTTGAAGTTGTGTATTCATCCTGATAGCAATAGGTACAAGCGAAATTGCAACTATAATTGGGGACAAAAAACAACTGAATTTCTTCCTCATCTCGCTCATCAATAAAATCCAGGTACTTTTTGCGATAAAGGCTGGCTTCCTCATTTGCATCAACAATATATCCCTGCGAAACCAAATTTGAATGGAATTCAGCGGAAATGGTTTTCCCATCCCGAAAATCCTGAACCATACAGCCTTCGTCGGGGTCAAGTATATCGGCGTTTCCGCTGAGCAGGTTAACTATAAAATAGTTATCCGACTCTTTGATCTTTGAGTAAATATTGTGTTTGGAATAAATCATTAATTGCCAGTCTTACTGTTGGTTACAGGTTTAAACCTCGTGTAGTTTACACAAGCCATTGTTTCAAACGAAATGTTTTAATCGTGGCAGCCAACAACAGTTTTGGAGGTTTTGGCGCAGCATTGGGCTACTTTTTTTGTGTTAACTTTTTGAACTTCAACTTTTTTCTTGATTAAACTTTTCATGATTTCTGTTTTTAGTAATGTATTGATATTTTTTTATCAGTTTCTACTATCTAATTTCCACAAGAACATCCACAACCGGCAGCTTTTTTCCCCGCAATGGTAAAACTGCAAACTTCTGCATTCCCTTTTGCATAAGGAGCTGATTCTTCGAGTATTTCGACCGATGCAAAACCGGCTTTTTCCAGATGTTGCATATATTCGGTCCGGGTTACGGATCCAGCCCAACATTCGGCAACAGCAGCGGGGTCGTTGCGGTATTCCTCTGCAATTTCGGCGGTGGCATAAATATCGCTGACAACAAAACGACCCCCTTTTTTAAGGATGCGGAATATTTCGTCCCACACTGCTTGCTTGTCGGATGCATGGTTTAAGGTGCAATTTGAGATTACAAGGTCGGCAATTTTATCAGGAAGTTCAAGTTTTTCGAGTTCGCAGCGGATAAAACCAACGTTGGTTACACCAAATTTTTCGGCATTTTTTCGGGCTTTTTCCAACATCCCATCCGAAATGTCAATTCCATACACAAAACCGGTTTCGTTAACCGATTCGGCCATGCGCAACACATCGGTTCCGCGTCCACTGCCAAGGTCAACACAAACTTCGCCGCTCTTAGGCTCTGCATAATTTATTGCACCTCCACAGGAAAGGCAACATTCCGTTTCTGCTAACTGACTGTATCTGCTGTTAATTTCTTTTATTTCCATGGTTTATTGTAATTGGTCAAAGATATTGAATTTATCAATATGTTTTACTTGGTTTGTTGGTTAAAAACAATCCTAATGTGGCTCCAAAAAGGACACTCGAAATGGGGTTGCTAGTAATGGCGCAAGTACCTGATGCACAACCTACAAAATAGTAATACATAAATCCGACAATGCCGCCAACAATAACACCCGCCGCAGGTTTCCAAAAGTATGAGGAGCGCATCAATTCGTTGAATGTCTTGGGCTTATTTGTTGTTTCGCAAGATTCTTTCATTGGTAGTTTTACTTTATATTCTGAGTGTTAAGAATTGTTGGTTTTGTACTGGAAGTGTTGCTCAGGACTTGTTTTTTTGTTGGTATTCAAGACTTTATCAAACAACTTTATTAATTTCTTTGAGCAAAAAATCCTTTGTTTTAACACCAACGAAGCGGTTTACTTCTTTTCCATTTTTAAACAAAATCAGGGTTGGGATACTTCTCACACCATATTTGGCAGATGAAGCCTGGTTCGAATCCACATCGAGTTTGGCAATATGTGCAGTTTCGCCAAGAACTTCTGCGGTTTCGTTCAATATGGGAGCCATCATTTTACATGGCATGCACCACGAAGCCCAAAAATCAACCAAAGTAACCCCGTTTTTTATCTGCGCCTGAAAATTAGCATCGCTGAGTTCCTTAATAGAGTCGTGGTTATCCGTTTCGGGAGTGTTTTTTAACCTCTTGTAGGTGTAATACATATAACCGCCCAAACCAGCAAAAAGAAGAAGGGATACTATTATGCTTATTGTCATAATTATTTGTTTTTAAAGAGTTTTATTCCAGCAATTTAGGTGAATAATATCAAACCTTGGTAATTCAATCCGACATCCGACATCCGCAATCGTAAATGGTTATTGGTTAATGTCTCCAATCCGACATCCGCAATCCGAAATCAGCAATCCTACATTATTTCTCAAAACTAGAATCAAGCACCGTCCGCACCTGTTCCATGGATTGTATGCTCGAAGTGGCTTTTACAAGTTTTCCGTTTTTATAATACATGGTAAACGGGATTCCCCTAAATTCCCTCACTTCAGGAACATTGCGGATTACATGCGACTCGGGGCTGTCGAATTCCATATCGGCAAATTTTACTTTGGAATATTCTGGCTCCAGAAGCTCCATGATTCCATATACAGGTATGCACATCGGACCCATTCGGCCACAACATATCATTACGTTTTCATTTTCACTGATAAATTTCTGGTGTTCGGCAGCAGTTTCTATGTGTTTTAAATTGGTGTATAGCATTTTGTGTAGGGTTTGGGTTTTAGGGGTTGGGGGATAGGGATTTCGGATTTCGGATTGCAGATTTTGGATTGAAATCCGCAATCCGCAATCCGCAATCCACAATCCGCAATTATAAAATAACTATTTCAAAGGTAATTTCCATCGCTTTGCTGTAAGCTGCCGAAACACCGCAATATTGATCTTGCGAAAGTTTAACGGCTTTCTGGATTTTTTCCAGATCGAGGTTTTCGCCTTTAAACTCATAAATGATGTGCATGGCGGTGTAATGTTTTGGGTGCTCTTCTGTCATTTGGGCTTCGACCCTGATGTTGAAAAATTCTGGCTCAACCCTCATTTTTTTAAGAATGGAAACCACATCCATCCCAGTGCAACCTGCAAGTGCTGCAAGCATAAGCTCCTTCGGGCGTGCGCCTTCGTCGTTCCCACCAACTACCGGCAAAGCATCCATAACTACATGATGTCCGCTAACAACGGCATCAAATTTCATATTTCCTTGCCACGATGTATTTACTGTATGTTTCATAATTTTTCTGTTTTTAGTTTGATGCAAAATTACGCCTACTTTTCATCCAATGGTAAAACTTCTTTAGGTTGTGAATAAGCGCTTAGTTGATTTAACACAGGTTTATTGTTGAGATAGTTCTTACTTTTGCGTTTTGATCAGTGGAGATTTATGAAAACATACTCAACCCTTGATGATTGCGTGCTTGGCGGCCTTGAAGCACCTTGCTTTGGAAACCTGTTGCCCGAGGAAATAGAATTGGTTAAGGACAGTAAAGTTCAGGTGCAGTTCCGCAAAGGCGAAAGCCTTACCAAGCAAGGGGCTTTTGCTTCGAGTGTTTTGTTTGTGGTTGAGGGACTGGTTAGGCAGTATATTGTAGGCGATACCAACCGCGATTTCAACTTAAGGATTATCCGAAGCGGCGAGTTTATCGGACTTTCGGCAGCTTTCAGCAAACACACCTACGATTACTCGAGCGTTGCATTAAAAGAAACTTTGGCTTGCCTTATTGAGAAAGATGCGATTGCAGGATTGATAAAAAGTAATGGGAATTTTGCCTACGGCCTGATAAACAGGTATTACGAAAACGATAGTTCGCTCTATTCCACCATTCGGAGCATGATGTACAAACAAATGCATGGTAGACTTTCGGATGTGCTGCTGTACCTCGACACCATGCGATATAATAACGAAAGTATTTTCGGATATCTTTCGAGAAAAGAAATAGCTGATTTTGCTGGTCTTTCAACCGAAAGCACCGTAAAACTTCTCAAAGGTTTTGAACAGGATGGATTGATAAAACTTGTGGATAAAGATATTGAAGTGCTGAAACGGGATTCGCTTGCTGAAATCAGTAGGAGAGGGTAGGGGATTTTGAGTTGCTTTTTATTGAGTGCCTAAAGTGCCTAAAGTGCCTTGAGTTTAAAAAGTGTTAAAAGGGCTTCGTTTTTTAATAAATTGTATCAACAACGATAAATTTAAGCACTCATTTACCCTTCAGATAATTCATATTCAGCGTATTCCTGAAATTTTCTCTTATTTCCCTTCGATGCGCACCAAGAAATCATCCAATAATATTGGAACTCTTCCAGTATTCCATGCGTAAACTTTCAGGTTCAAACCTTTTTCATTTAACATTCCGGAATCCAAAACCGAAAAATTTGTAACAAAGTTCATTGTATTTTCATCATGGATAAAACCTTGTATATCAACAGCTTTCCAAATAAGTGATTTGCCATTTTTTTCGATGGAAATAACATAAATGGCCTTTGCGCCTGATTTTGCTTTAGCCCAAACTCCACTCCGAATGATTAAGTCAGTTAAACTGTCCGAAAAGAACAATGAATCCAACGGATACTCGAAAGAAACAGAATACTTGTCGGGAAGCAATTGTAAAGTTCTGTTATTCGCTGTTTTTACTATTGCAGATTCATCCGGGTTCGACCAAAAAGCCGGATTTTCGTCCAAATTATTTTTGCTGACAAGCAATTCTTGGTTTAGGTTTTCAGACTTTATCCCAAAGAATTGATTTAACACATTTACGGTTTCTCCAACACCTTTAGATTTTGGTGTTAAATCGTTGAAATGTAATGAATTCCAGGTTATTGAAATCGTGTCATCCATCATTTTTGTATCCGTGCATCGGAACATGATTTTCACAACATCAGGTTCCGTTTTATTATCTTCGGGGTTCATAATCAAAGGGTTAACCCACAATCCATAAGCTGCATTTTTCGGGACAATCCGATATGTTCTTATGTCGCCATTTTGAAGCAAATAATACACAAAAACGGCTTCATCTTTGTAGAAAAAACTTTTTAGTTTTCCCAACACATTCCTTTTCATATCAATTCCCGCACGCAAAATTTCAGACTGGTTCTCAGGTACATCCACCCAAGTATTCCATGTAACCTTTGAACGGTTTACAACTTGGTTTTTTGATTTCAGCGGTTGTGCCCTTTTTTTGAAAACCAAAACCGGGAAAGTTCCTTTTTGAATCGCCACCAAAGAATAGTTACTCAATATCGAAATCAGCGCCTCTGGTTCATCGTTAAGCAAATATCGCCCATCAATGCTTTCGAGTGTTCCTCCATGGATGTCGTGGGTTATTTTCCGCAATTCCCAAATTAGAAATTCAGGTGCTTTTTCACTTTCAAAGTGCATTGCATTCAGTTGATCAAGATATTGAGTATAAGATGCATAACTCTGAATAACTGGTCGGGGTTGCCAATTCAAATTATTGGCGGCAATGTATGAATAATCCCATGGATAAATATCAACTGTTTGGTTCCCAATTAATTTCAAAATGTGTTCTTCAATTTTGTTCCGTGAAATGGATTTCCCGGTCGAAAGCTTGCAGGTGTCGGCAAAATATTGGTAATTGATAGCTTTTGAAAATAGGGTTTGAATCCCATTTCCTTTAATTTGAAATGGTTCAAAGTAATATGCTTTTTGTAGCGAAAGGTAAAATGAAACAACGATTGTTAAAGTCAAGAAACCGTTTATGAGTTTGAATTTATCCATTAAAAGGGTATAAATCAACGCTATAAACAGTATTGTTATAAATAAAACCGAAGCGTGTTGAAAATCTTCGCGAGCCATCCCATATTTCCAAATTGCAAATAGGGCTGGTGCAATAAGTATGGTAAACCTGATCGTTGCCTTGTTTTTGAAGGTCAGGAAAAGTAAAATCAACCCACTAAATATCCCGAAAACAATCAACCACCAATTATTGTTTGGGTAAACTGCAACGGCTGCCGAATTATCCCCTGCAAGTTCGAACATGCCTTTAAAATACCCTGCCATACCCTCAAAAGTCCCGTATAACACAATCCAGGTGAATAAAATGCAAAATGGGATAATTAAAAGTAACAGCAAGCGGTATTTGCTTTCTAATCCGATTATTGACCTGTAAATCATAATTCCGGCAAACGAAAGGGTAGTTATTAAGCCTACTATGCCAACAAATGCTTTTACGTAAACAGCTAAAGCTGCAAGTATCAAGGCAGGAATCAACCAGGTAATATTCCTGCGTTCGAAAAAATTGAGGTAACATAATGCAATAACCTGAACCATTGTTAAAAGTATATCGTTGATTGATAGCAATATAATAGTTGAAATAAAAGCAAAAACAAATAATCCGGATGGTTTGTAAGTGGCAAGTTTTATTAAACTAAAAGCCATAAACACTCTCAAAACAAAATGCGTTAAAATGGCAACCCAGAAACTTGGACCTGTAGGAAGCGGATACATCAAAAATGCCAATGGGCCATGAGGGAAAACAATATTTTTGCCTAATACAATGTTTCCTTGAATCAAATAGTTGAAAACCCAAGCTAAGGGCGGGTCAATCCCATTCGAAAATACCGAAAGCGGAAAAGGGAAAAATACCAAAGCAGGAAGCAGTGCAAGTAAAAGCACAGTGAAGGAATTGGATTTTCCGGTAACCGGATGAAACAGCAATTTTTTCAGTATCATGAATTGGGTTTAATGCCACGAAATTAATCAAGTAATAAATATATGCAAGATAATTTCATTGTCATCGTCTAAAGCAGTTTATTGGGCTTTGCGTAGAATGAACAAAGTTATTTCGGGCCTTGTAAATATTCGACCGGGATATCCCAATGTTCCGCAACCACGGTTTACATATAAAAATTGTTTTTTGCCATTTTCATGAATCTTTTCATACAAACCGCCCCACTCGGCATAGAGCATTGATGCTGGACTCCATTTTATCAAACTGTTTTCTATGGCAATCTGAAACGCATGGGTGTGCCCGGATAATGTGAGTCCGATTTGCGGATATTTGGTGGTTACCTCACCTCCCCAATGCGAAGGGTCGTGCGACATAAGTAATTGGAATTGTGTTGAATCCGTTCCTTGTGTTGCTTTTTGTAAATCGCCTTTTTTGCCAAACCGTTTGTTTTGGCTCCAGTTTTCGACACCAACAATGGCAAATGAAGAGGAACCTTTCTTGATAATTGCATTCTCGTTCCTCAGCAAATGCCAGCCAATCCGTTTGTGAAAATCAAATAATTCCTGATCGTTTTGCTGTTTTTCCTTTTCCGAATCCCAAGCGTTGTATTCTCCATAATCATGGTTTCCTAAAATTGAAAAAACACCATCTTTTGCCAAAAAACCTTGCATCACTTCTTCAAAAGGTAAGGCTTCTTTGCTGGTAAAGTTAACAATATCGCCAGTATTTAGTATTAAATCAGGGTTTTGACCATTCACTATTTTTCTGATTTTCTTCAAAGCCGCATCATTGGGAAAAGTGCCTAAGTGCATATCGCTCAATTGAATGATTTTATATCCGTCAAATTCCTGAGGCAAGTTTTGAACAGGCAGTTCAACGGTTGTGAGCTTAAAATCCGAGACCCAGAAAATCATCCCTGAAAAAAATAACAATACAACAAAGGTTGAAACAACGCTGATTGATTTCAAATAGAATCGTGGGCGGGAATATCTTTCTTGGTTTTCTACATGTTTTGATGCGGGCTTTTTGAGTGAATGAATCGGGAAAAGTATAACATCACCTAAAATAAGCAATGTGAGAAAAATGCCTTTCCCAATCAAAAGGATCAAAACAATTGCGGGTATATAAATCCTTGGAAAAGCCGCCCATTGCGAGAAATTGGAAAACAAGCCAATCAGGAAAAACATCAAAAGGGTGAACAATGGCAGCCAATAGGCAAACGCCAAAATGTTTTTAAAACGGCTGCTGATCGCTTTTCTGAGTGAAAGCCAGTAAAGGATATCAATTACTGCCAGAGCGGCAATAAATGGTAACCGGCTGGCATATTTCGGCAACTGATGGCCTCCGGCTATCAATATTATAGCAAGTATTCCTAAAATCAGTAAAATATATCTGACAATGAGTGTTTTGGACTTTTGCATATCTTTTCAACAAAAAATGTAGTAACTATTTAGCCTGCGGAATATTCATGTTTTGAGAGTACTTAAAGTACTTAAAGTGCCTAAAGTTAATGCCACTAATGCTATTTTTCCTTTAAATGCAGGAAAATGTCGCGTTCGTCAATCTACAATTCTAATAAACTATTCGAGCGTAAGTGCTTGGTTAATAAAGCGATTAAAATTAGCAAGGAACTTTAGGCATTTTAGGCACTCACAACTTTAGGCACTGAATAGTCACATAACAATTATTACTTCTACTTTAATGACTTAAACCGCATAAATATTTTGAACCACAATAGGCACATTAGAACACATAAGAAAAAAAGAAAAGAGCCTACCAGTATTTTGACTATTGAGACCACTCCGAAAAGTCTTTTTTCGCCACAAATGCACAAAGCCTCTAAGTTTACTCACAATTGTTTATTTTTAAGGTGTTCGTGATACCGCTTCGCTAAGTTCACTAAGTTTATAACGCTGAATAACAATGCTTTGTGAACCTTTGTGTCATAGTGCCTTAGTGGCGTTTCTTCATTTTTAGGTTGTCGGAGTGGACTCGCTATTTAAAAAGTCAACATCAACCGATTTGTAAAATTTAGAAGCCAACAGTTATGTTTATATCCATAATCCTATTGTGAACTAATGTGCCTATTGTGGTTAATTTTTTTAATACTATGGATATTTTCTCTAAATTAACAGGGCTTTGTTGGTCAAACATCTAAACCTTGTATCTTTGTTTGTGTATAGCAATCGGGTTCAAGTATCTAAAAAATCATAAACAGAATAGTTAATCAAGGAAGTAAATAGCATTGCAATTTGAAAATTCAATAATCAAACCAGCTTTTTGTTATCAATAACAACCCTTCAATGAAATTCCAACTCTCTTAACCTAAACTTTATGAAAACAAATTTCAAATTACACAAAATCAGCTTTTTATTTTTGGCTGCCAGTATATTAACTATCAACAATGCATTTGCACAGCTCAATGGGTTTACACTTACCCCATCAGGAACAACTACTAATTTTATGAAATTTGTGCCAAAGGGATTTGCTTATAATGGCACCAACTATGTTACAGGTTATTTAACCTTATCGGCATATATGAATGTTACTACCCAACAAGTTACCGACCCAGGCATCCCCCTCCAAAAGTTCCAGATCCAGGGTGGCAATATCCTGTTATGCCGCACCAATTATGCGCCCGGCTCCCCCGACATCAACCCCACATCGCTTAACGGGGCTATCCTTTTCAGCGATATGGTTACGACCGAAAACGACTGGATACATGGCAAATGGGGCATTGAGTACGACGACCAATATAGTACTGGTGGGTTAAATATTTTTAAGCCCAAATCGAGCCTTACCGATACCCGGCAAAACTTTGCCTTGTTTATCCATAACGAAGGCAATGTTGGTATTGGCACCGGTACACCGAGTGCAAAATTGCAGGTTGCCGATGGTGATATTTTTATACAGGATATCAACAAGGGCATTATTATGAAATCGCCCGACGGACGTTGCTGGCGCGGCACAATGAACAACCAGGGGCAATTGCAATTTGCTGAACTTGCTGATTGCGTGGTGCTTTCGGATAACAAACCAATTGAAAAACCCTCAACTTTAACGGTTTACCCTAACCCAACCACAAATTCGCTTACTATTGATCTTCAAAAGTTCGAAAACAAAACTGTTTCTTTACGGGTCATAAACCAGTCGGGGCAGCTTTTAATCGAAAAATCCATTCCTGCCACAAAAACCTATTCGCTCAATGTATCTTCTTTGTCGGTAGGCACCTATACTTTGTACGTTGCTTGTGCAAATTTCAACGAATCCCT
Source organism: uncultured Bacteroidales bacterium (assembly GCA_903946925.1). Classification (GTDB taxonomy): domain Bacteria; phylum Bacteroidota; class Bacteroidia; order Bacteroidales; family UBA4417; genus UBA4417. The sequence goes on from CAJAXK010000348.1 coordinate 20,629, forward strand.
GCAATTTGTAAAGCAGTGAAATGGGATGCAGGTTGTTGTTCCTGTGGGCAAATGCCTTCTGGTTGATAGGCGATACAAATTACCATATTCTGCTGGAGTGTTCCCTGGCTCGGATTTCAAATCTGCACCAGCGGGGGTATTTGATTAACAGCTATTATTTCCTGATAAATTAATCCCGGCTTTGTTGGTCAAACATCTAAACCTTGTATCTTTGTTAGTGTTTAGCAATCGGGTTCAAGTATCTATAAAATCATAAACAGAATAGTTAATCAAGGAAGCTAATAATATTGCATTTGAAAATTCAATCACCAAACCAGCTTTTTGTTATCAATAACAACCCTTCAATGAAATTCCAACTCTCTTAATCAAAAAACTATGAAAGCGAAAAATCTATTTCTGACAATTCTAATGGCAACCATTATGGCTTCATATCTAAAGGCTCAGGATCCATTCTTATTAAGCCCAAATGGTAATACTGGAGAACTTTTTAAATACATTACAAAAGACTATAATATCAATGGAACTATCTATTACACAGGGCTCCTTAATTTGAGTGGATATAAAAAGATTACTTCAGGTACAACTGGAACTTATTACAATACAGCAGCCCCCCTCCAAAAACTCCAGATCCAAGGTGGCAATATCCTGTTATGCCGCACCAATTATGCGCCCGGCTCTCCTGATATAAACCCCACCTCGCGCAACGGGGCCATATTGTTCAGCGATATGGTTACGACCGAAAACGACTGGATCCATGGCAAATGGGGCATTGAGTACGACGACCAATATAGTACTGGTGGGTTGAATTTTTTTAAGCCCAAATCGAGCCTTACGGATACCCGGCAAAACTTTGCCTTGTTTATCCATAACGAGGGCAATATTGGTATTGGCACCGGTACACCGAGCGCAAAATTGCAGGTTGCTGACGGCGATATTTTTATACAGGATATCAACAAGGGCATTATTATGAAATCGCCCGACGGACGGTGCTGGCGCGGCACAATGAACAACCAGGGGCAATTGCAGTTTGCTGAACTTGCCGATTGCGTGGTGCTTTCGGATAACAAACCAATTGAAAAACCCTCTACTTTAACGGTTTACCCTAACCCAACCACAAATTCGCTCACTATTGATCTTCAAAAGTTCGAAAACAAAACTGTTTCTTTACGGGTCATAAACCAGTCGGGGCAGCTTTTAATGGAAAAATCCATTCCTGCCACAAAAACCTATTCGCTCAATGTATCTTCTTTGTCGGCAGGCACCTATACATTATACGTTGCTTGTGCAAATCTCAACGAATCGCTGCAATTTGTAAAGCAGTGAAATTATGATGGAGGTTAATATGAGACTGGATGAAGTTTTTCGTTTAGAAAGGTGGTACAAAAAGCCCAAAATCAGTACTTTTACAAAGGGGAAGAAAGTTAAACTTGAAAAAGGAAAACTTTTGCTTTAAATCCGAAACAAATACTGCAATATTTCATCCAAAATTATAAAACCATAATTCTATGCACTTGAAAACATGGGCAACAAATACAATTTCGCTTATATTTATTTTAATAGGAACTAGTCAGGTAATCTTGGCTCAACCAGAAACAGAACCGTGCAAACAAGCTACTTCTTTGATGGTAATGATGCAAAAGTTCCACTTCAACCCTTTGGTATTAACTGATTCTGTTGATGATGACATCTACACCAACTTCTACAAAAACTTAGACCCTGAAAACATTTTCTTTCTTAAAACTGATATCAATTCCTTTTCGCAAGATAAACCCAAGTTTTCAGGTAAAATAACCGACGCCCAAGTTTGCAATTTTTTGGAACTTGTAACATTGGTTTACAAAACACGATTAGCTTACGCAGATACTTTAGCCACAAATATCTTGCAAAAACCGTTTGTTTACAATTTGGCAGATAGTGTAGTATCTATTCAAAATTACATCCCTCATTTTGCTGAAAATGAAGATGTTTTAAAATCGCGGTGGGTCAGGAAGTTAAAATACAGTGTTTTGTGGAAATTATACACTTTAAATGATTCTATTGATCCATTGAAAATAACATCCCATTTAAGTGTATCGGAAGATGCCCGATTGAGGGAAAATGTTTTGAAACAACAAAAAAGGGCTATCCAAGGTATCACAAGCTACGAAAGTGGCATTAAGGATTATGTAACCGAAGCGTTTTTCAATGCGATAGTTAACCGCTTCGATCCACATTCATCTTATTTTTCGCCGGAAACACATACCGATTTTATCAACACACTTTCGGTTGAAGCCAAAGCTTTTGGTTTGGGTGTGACAGAAAACAAAAATGGGGAAATTATCGTTCGTCAAATTACACCGGGAGGTCCGGCATGGGAATCGGGGCAGATTAATAACGGCGACATACTCTATCAGGTCAAACTGTATAATGGCGCAATGATTGACTTGACATTTGCATCGGAAGAGGAGGTCAACACTATTTTAAATTCTTCCAGCTACAACAAGCTGACATTTTATTTTAGAAAGCAAAACGGATTGAAATCAGAAGTGCCACTTGAAAAAGCAAAAATCAAAGTGGAAGAAAACGCCATTTCAGGATTTATACTACAGGGTGGGAGAAAAGTTGGATATATCCCACTTCCCGATTTTTATACCGATTACAACCAAAGTGAACCAAACGGCCTGGCAAACGACGTTGCAAAAGAGATTGTAAAAATGCAAAAAGATAATATTGAAGGACTTATAATCGATCTTCGGTTTAATGGAGGAGGGGCAATAGAAGAAGCCATTGGTTTAGCAGGAATTTTTATTGATGAAGGACCTTTGTTTATACAAAAATTTACAAATGAAAAGCCGCAACTGGTTAAGGATTTTAATCGGGGCACCATATACAATGGACCGCTGCTAATCATGGTCAACTGTTTCAGTGCTTCTGCTTCGGAGCTGGTCGCATCTGTATTGCAAGATTACAATAGGGCTGTGATTGTTGGTTCGCAAACCTTTGGCAAAGCAACAGGACAAATTGGTATGCCTTTGGATACAAATTTCAGTTTTAATAAGCCAACAACTGAATTCGCCCAAAATGCTTTTTTGAAGATCACTATGGAAAAACTCTATAAATTAGATGGCTCAAGTTATCAGAAATTGGGACTAAAGCCAGATATTGAACTGCCTGATTTTTATTCGAGCCTAAATATTAATGAGGCATCGCTCCCATATTCACTCGAACAGGACCGAATTGAGAAAAAAGTAGTCTTTAAGGCTTTGCCTGAATTGCCAGTTGATAGCTTATCCTACCTCAGCCAGAAAAGGATTATAAATTCGCAGGTTTATACAGAAATAAAGAGGATAAACGACTCCCTAAACCTCAACAAAAACAAAACACGAACTATAAAATTAAATCCTGAATCGTTTGCTGTATCGTCTGTTTCCCGAACCGGGTTTATTGATAAAATCGAAAAAATGATGGAAAAAGAAGCAGATTCAGTTCCTTACAAAATTTCGGGGAACAACTTCAATATGGATGCTGACCGCAACAATCAGTATAAAATGGAGCAATACGAGGCAACCACCCGCCAAATGAAAGAAGACATTTACATTAGGGAAGCATATATGATAATCAACGATTTAGCTAATTTTAAAAACAATTAACCCCAACAATTATGAGAAATACAAAAATATTTGGTTTAGCATTTTTCTGTTTGCTGTTTTCGATGGGTGGAAAAAGCGTTGCCCAACAAAGCAAAGCGGTACTTTACATGGAAAAAATTGGAGCCGAAATGAAATCCATACAAGAGGATTCGTGGGAATACACAAGGCAGGCCGCCCATGGCAGAAGTGCGCGAAAAGTGGAAGTAAAAAGAAAAGAGTTGATCAATACATCGAAATTGGCCATGGGCAGGGTAAGTAAAATGCCAGATTTCGAGGGCAGCACGCAATTTCGCGATTCGGTAGTTTCGTTCTTAAATATCCATTATTTGGTTTTAAAAGAAGATTTTGGAAAAATAGTAAATATGGAAGAAGTGGCCGAACAATCTTACGATGCAATGGAAGCTTATATGCTTGCTAAAGAATTGGCCAGCAATAAATTGGAACAAGCCGGGGATATGGTCGAAATACAATATCAACTGTTTGCAGATAACAACAACATTAAACTTTTGGACGAGCAATCAAAACTTACAAAAAAACTGGCCAAATCAAGTTCTGTTTATAAATATTACAACGAGGTTTACTTGATATTTTTCAAGAGCTATAAACAAGAAGCATACTACATGCAAGCCTTGAACGCGAAAGACCTCAATGCCATGGAACAAAATAAAAATGCTTTGAAATCAACATCCGAGGATGGATTGGCCAAGTTAAAAGCGATGAATAGCTATAATGGTGACGGCACTTTGTTGAGCGCTGCAAAAAACGTGCTGGAATTCTATAAAATGGAATCAACCACCAAACTCGACCTGTTGAGCGATTATATATTAAATGAGGAAAAGTCTCAAAAAATACTCAAAACAATTGATGCAAAGCCACAAGCTTCAAGGACTAAAGAAGATGTACAGAAATACAACGAAACGGTCAAGGATTTGAACAACAGGGCCAATAGTTTCAATAAACTGAACCAGGAACTGAACATTCTCCGCTCAAAAGCTATTGATTTATGGAATAATCAATCCGACCGCTTTATTGATAACCAAATACCAAAAAGCAGGTAAAAAAGCATTTTTATTATAAATACTTTTGGGGTCAAAGGTTTGAATCAACCAATCCTTCTGCCTAATAAAACAGTTTGCAGCCACAACTTGCAAATAGCAACTGGAGGGAGAATTTAATAAAAAGGAATTTTTGTTGATTTAATGAGCCATTTTATAGGATTCGAACGGTAGAGTAGCAGGATCTAAATGAAAAAAAGCTAAACCTTTCTGAATCAGATTAGTATCATTTTTGATTCATTTTGCTGAAAATGAGAAAATAAAAAACCTTAATGAAAAGCCCATGAAAAAATTACTGTCATTTATATTAGGATTAAGCATATTTATACTTATTTCGTTTACTATTTCATCTACTTATGAATCCAAAAATTCGACAGCAGAGGTAGAGCAGGTTAGTGGGATTTATATTTTTGTTGATTCTAAGCCCGTGAAAGAGTATGAAGTCCTTGGAACAGTCAAAATTGCTGTAATGAGAAGTGGCCCTGAATATATTTGGGTTCGGGATCATCTTATTAAAAAAATCAAGAAAAACTTTCCAGAAGCAAATGGTGCCATTTTTGATTTCAATGTTCCGGGGTCGAATAATTGTGATGCAATCAGAATTAAATAAATCCCTGCCACCTTTCAAATACTTCACGTATTGAATTTTATAAACTGGTACGGCCTTGCTGGTTTAGGAATCTGTACCACGCTCTTCCATATCTGTTACTTAACATTGCTATTAGCCAAACCAAAACCATTGAATTTGGGTTGAGATAAATAAGAAGTTACAATGCCAAATCCATTCGTTACAATGCCAAATCCAGCGTTAACATTGCCAAATCGATTCATTACAAAGGCAAATACATTAATTACACCACAGTGTAAACGATGTACACACCGGTGTTTTGCATTTACACCCCACTGTAATTGATTACAATGGCAAATCTATCAATTACACCCCACTGTAAATGATGTTCACCCCGGTGTAAATGATTGCAATGCCAAATTCTTTATCAAAATCAAGAGAAAATGGCTGAATAAATAAGGATATGGGCAGGATTTAATGAGCCAGATAAAAGGATTCCATAAATGGAACCACAAACCATCTGGGAAAGCACATAAAAAAACCTCAATCCCAATCGGGATAGAGGTTTTTCCGCATGGTTAAAGTCCGGTTATTTCCCGAACACTACGTATGAAACGCCCACCCTAATGCCGGTAAATGCATTGTGTGAGGCATCGTAAACACCTGCATTATTAGGGATTTGATAATCAGCATGGTTAATATCAATCAAACCAAACCCAAAATTGAATGCAGCATCCACATACAGTTTTTCTATTATCTTAACCTTGGTCCCAACTTCGAGGTTCAACATTACATCCGTTTTGTTATACCTTTCGGTTACATCGGTTGCACCCAAATCGAATTCACTTTCTGTAATGGGGTTTGTAACGTCTTCGTGAAAAGCAGTGCCATCCTTAAGCCATTCCTGGTCCGCTTGCTTCATGCTGGCAATGAGTACCCCAAAACCACCTAAAAAGCTAAACCTTTTCTTTGCGCCATAATATTTGGCCATAACAGGTATAATATTATACTTGAATTTCAAATTCCTTTCCCAAGAGGAACCATCATAACTGTCAGTATAATTCTGGCCCAAATTTGTTGACCAAAACCCAGAGTAAATTCCAATGTTTTCGGTAAAATTATACCCAACATCAAAACCCAACGAGGAGTTAAAAGTGAGCGCATAATCGTATTCATGCCCGTTTCCCCATGTGTTTTGATTGATTATGCTGCTGCTTAACGGCATATAATTAGCTCCCAGGCTAAGGCCTTTTTGGGCATAACTGGCTGTTGCCAACATTCCGATAATGGCTAATGTAAATAGTTTTTTCATTGAGGTTGATTTTTGTTGTTTTTAAATTGTGTTGTTGGCAAAGATAGGATAATTTATGTTTGTTCAGGGTAGTAGTACAATGACTTGAAAAAAGGTTTCGTTTGCTTATTTTGTTTGCTTATAATGTAATTGCATTATCTCCCCACATCCCACCTCCGACATCCGACATCCAACCTCCAACATCCCTCATCCAACATCCAACATCCAACATCCAACATTAAAAAAACCTTTCCATTCAATTTGATGCAAAGGAAAAATGAAATTTTGGAACAAAATTGGCAGCTTTATCCTCACTGCAAGAGTTAAAATTTGCCCAATGCATTCAAATCACACTTCCGGGGCAGTTCCCGTACAAAATCAAAACCTTGCATAAGTCAGCATCCATAAGGCTTGCAACAATTTTCACAAGGCTTGTTTGGAATGAAAAAAAATATCGCAAAATACTTCCGTGATTTACTTAAATAGATACATTTGCACTGTTATTCTGTTAACAAAAAATACTGTTATAACATAATTATTTAACCTAAATTCCTTTGTAATGGAAGTTGAAAAAATCATGACTGACCTGGAGAAAAAACACCCAGGAGAAGTAGAGTACTTACAAGCCGTTCGTGAAGTATTGGAATCGATCGAACAGGTTTACAACGAAAACCCTCAATTCGAGGCAGCAGGCATCATCAGCCGTTTGGTTGAGCCTGACCGTATCCTTACTATTAAAGTTCCTTGGGTTGACGACCATGGCAAGGTTCATGTAAACCTCGCTTATAGGATTCAATTCAACAACGCTATCGGCCCTTACAAAGGTGGTCTCCGTTTCCACCCATCGGTTAACCTCAGCATCCTGAAATTCCTTGGTTTCGAGCAAATTTTCAAAAACAGCCTGACCTCACTGCCAATGGGCGGTGCAAAAGGTGGTTCCGATTTCGATCCTAAAGGAAAATCGAATGCCGAAGTTATGCGTTTCTGCCAGTCGTTTATGCTCGAGTTGTGGCGTATTATCGGTCCTGAAACCGATGTGCCTGCAGGCGATATAGGTGTTGGTGGCCGCGAAATTGGGTTCCTTTACGGGATGTACAAAAAACTGGCTCGCGAACATACAGGCGTACTCACAGGAAAAGGCCTGAATTGGGGCGGAAGCCTTGTACGTCCGGAAGCTACCGGCTATGGCAATGTTTACTTTGCACAAGAAATGCTCAAAACCAAAGGAACCGATTTTAAAGGCAAAACCGTTTGTATTTCCGGTTTTGGCAACGTTGCCTGGGGTGCTGCATTAAAAGTAACCGAATTAGGTGGAAAAGTGCTTACCATTTCGGGACCTGATGGTTATGTTTACGATCCTGATGGAATAAGTGGCGAGAAAATCAACTACATGCTCGAACTGCGTGCCTCGAACCAGGATATCGTAAAACCTTACACTTACGAATTCCCGAATGCACAATTTGTTCAGGGTAAACGTCCTTGGGAAGTAAAATGCGACATTGCACTGCCTTGTGCAACCCAAAACGAACTTGGAAAAGAAGATGCTTTGACACTTGTTAAAAATGGTTGCATCTGCGTTTCGGAAGGAGCCAACATGCCTTCAACACCGGAAGCAATCGAGATTTTCCAGGAAAACAAAGTTATGTTTGCCCCTGGCAAAGCTGCAAACGCCGGTGGTGTTGCTACTTCGGGCCTCGAAATGAGCCAAAATTCCATGAAACTTAACTGGACTGCTGCCGAAGTTGATCAGAAACTTCACCAGATCATGATCAATATACATGCAGCTTGTATCAAGTACGGTAAAGAACCTGATGGTTACGTTAACTATGTAAAAGGCGCCAACATTGCTGGTTTCCTTAAAGTAGCAAACGCCATGTTAGACCAAGGTGTTTTATAAAAATCTTTCGTTGAAAGAGGGTTAATTTAAAATCGAAAAGGCCACCAGTAAAAGGGTGGCTTTTTTTTTTAAACCCAACACTGATTGAAATTCTTGATAAATATTTTATAATTTACTTGCATTTAGCAAATTAGAAATTTTAAAAACATTCAAGTATTAAAAAATCGGGGAAAGGAATAATGCTAACTTTGAATCCTGAGAACGAATCTTCTAAAATCAAAAATTGATTACTTTAGTGAGTCCACTGCAACATGTCTTTTTTTGCCACAAAGGCACAAAGCCGCTAAGTTTACTCACAATTGCTTATTTCAAAGGTGTTCGTGATACCGCTTCGCTAAATTCATAAAATTTACAGTACTGATTAACAACACTCTGTGTGCCTCTGTGTCCTCTGTATCTCCGTGGTTTTCTTTTTTTAAGGGTTTTCGGAGCGAACTCTCTATTCTACCAAAAACAATAATTTTCAACCACCCATGAAAAAATCTATTGCTGTTATAAGTTTGTTGCTTCTGGTATCAAATTTAGTAAAGGCTCAAATTGACTTTAACTATCCAGTAAAAACAACAATAGGTTCATATATTGAAAGTGTTGCAATAGGCGATATTAATTCTGATGGCCGGAATGATGCAGTGGCAGTAACGCGCTTTAATTCCAATCCCGAATCGGATTACACCATTTTTGTATTCGTGCAGCAGCCCGATGGAACTCTAAACCAACCGTTAAAATACAAATATCCAGCGGCTTACAGCAATATACCCGTTGTACAGGTAGCCGATGTAAACAACGACAGCCGCAACGATGTAATTTTAAGTTTTGGCGATTCGGTGGGTATTTTATACCAGAATGTTTCAGGCAACCTAAACCCACTTAAAAGCATGTTTTGTGGCAACGATACCGGCGGCATGAAAACTGGCGACCTGAATAATGACGGACTTACCGACATTGCCGTTGTTTGCCATTGGAACGATATGTTCATTAAAGTTTTTTACCAAAAACTATCAGGCGGGTTTCAAACAGAAACATTTCCGATTCAAAACCATGGTAACGATGAACTTGATATTAATGACATGAATGGCGATGGCCTCAACGATTTGATTTTTATGCCAGGACAAGGAATGGTAAGCACCATTTATATCTATTATCAGCACAATCCAGCAGGTTTATCCCAAACACCTTCTATTTATGATTTTTCACATGAAGTATATAAAACTTTCACAGGGATAGGAACCGGCGACCTAAATAACGATGGCCGCAACGATTTGGTTGGTTCCATGGGTGGTAATGAGGGACATGCCTGGATTGCAATAAGTTATCAACAGCAGGATGGCACGCTGGGACCAGCCAATTTTATTCCTTCGTACGATATTCCTTCACCGGTAGAGGTTGCCGACTTGAATTGCGACAACAAAAACGAAATAATTGTTGGGCATCAGGCATGGGGTTCTTTTTCTGTTTGGGAACAGGATATAAATGGGAATTATTCCGATTATAAATTATTCGGTTTTCTCTATTATGTGGGCCCTTATGGAATGGCTGTTGGCGATTTGAATGGCGACTCTAGGAAAGATGTGTTTAGCACTTCAGGCTATTCGAGTGTTTATTTTATGTATAACACCACCGCCCCACAAGGCACACTTCCAACAGATACCTTGGTTGTTATGACTACAATAAATTCCGATACAACGTTCACATATAAAAACACTTACAACACCTCCGAAACCACAAGGGTTGGCGGTTGCCTGATAAAAACCGATTACGAGCTTGAAAAAACCAATTTCTATTACTATTCCGAAACAAAAGGCGACAGTCTTTTTCCAAGGCATTTCAATTTTTGCGCACAGATACAAGCGGATACTTTAAAACATCACTTCGAAAACTCGGGGTATGTGAGTTCATCCATTACCGATTCAACTGTTTTATCGGTGGACACGATAACCGAAAACTGGTCGGTGTATAGCACCTGGATAACCAACGACAGTATTTGGAATTTACAAAAATACAAGGAAACTATCCTGCTAACCCACCAATATCATTACTCAGGCGACACAACTTATGTTACTACCGATTCGCTGCTTTTAAAACAGGTTTATGAGATGAACTATATTAAGCAAACAGAATACAAGATTTTTGCAGGCATGAAATGCGGCAATATGGTTTGGGACACTACATCTTTTGCATCAACAAAAGCTGACAGCACTTTACTTGGCAGCGACACAGCTTTTATTTCGCGAACCGAAAACGCATATCCTTACGGGATTTATGAAAACACAAGAGTGTCGGGAATAAGCATTTATCCTAACCCAACCCGGGATTTCAGTACTCTTGAGTTTGCGAATTCAAATTCCGGGACAGAGGTTTTCATGCTTCGCCTTTTTAACGCGGCAGGAAAACAAGTATGGGAAACAAAAGTGCCAGCGCAAGAAAAAATCAAAACTATAATTGATTGTAAGCCATTCCCTTCGGGTATTTATACTTTAATGGTATTAGGAAATAGAACTGTAGGTGCGGTAAAATTGATGATTTTGCGTTAAAACCTACGAATTTTAAAACAGGAAAAACCTTGATCCCTCTCCAGAACATCTATTTCGAACAAACAAAATAAGACTGACGGAAAATATTTTAAAACGGAATCCACTCCGTTAACCTAAAAATGAAGAAACGCCACTAAGGCACTATGACATAAAGGTTCACAAAGCATTGTTATTCAGCGTTATAAACTTAGTGAACTTAGCGAAGCGATATCACGAATTCCTTTTAAAACAAGCAATTA
>CAJAXK010000349.1 GCA_903946925.1 uncultured Bacteroidales bacterium
GAGCAGACTCAACAATTGCATTTTCTACTCCTTCCGCCAATAACAGCAGCACTTTTACGTTAAGTGAGTTAAATCCGCTTTATCAGGTCTATGCGTTTAAAAACCCTTAGAAACATTGCAATTTACACTTTCAGCATTGTCATATTTATTGCTTTGCTGCTTTCTGCCGTGCAACGGTTTCTTGGTCCTGAGGTAAAAAGGTTATTCATTTCCGAAATAAACAAATCGCTGCTTGCCGAAGTCCAAATTGACGATGTGGGGTTAAGCCTTATCAAGGATTTCCCTTTTGCTTCGGTTCGCTTTTCCGGTGTCAGGATGAAAGAAGCTTTGACACCGCCTTCAAAAAACTATTTGCTCACGGCAGGTACAATTTCGTTGCAATTCAATGTTTGGGATTTGCTCAGTAAAAAATACAATGTTAAATATATCAGGCTCGCCGATGTGGAAATTGCCCCTCATGTTTTTGCCGATGGCAGCGATAATTTTCATTTCTGGAAACCTTCGGGCAACAAAGAAAGCGGGAATTTCAACTTCGGGCTGCAGCGCGTCACCATCCGAAACCTTCATATCCGGTTTACCAATGATGCTTCCCTCACTTTCGTGGATGCAAGTTTGCCGGGCTTTGTGGCAAAAGGCAATTTTAGCAACAGCAAATATGACCTTGATCTGGCGGGAAACATTAAGGTTTCAGATTTTAAATTAGATGGTAAAAGCTATCTTTCGCAGCGCGAAATTAATCTGTGGCTTCTGCTTGATGCCGATAACAATACGGGGCTTTACACCATTAAAAAAGGAAACCTGGAAACCGGTACATTAAAACTTGGCACTTCGGGAAGTTTTGTTTACAGCGAAAAACAAAAACAGATAAACCTCGATGTAACTGCCACAGGCTCAACTTTTCAGGAAATGCTTTCACTTGTCCCAGCCAGTTTTACTAAAAGCCTCGAAGATTACAAATTTGAAGGAAAAGGCGATATTGCGGCAAAAATTTCTGGCCCGTTTGGCGGAAGCAGTTATCCGGCATTAAAGGTAAGCGTTGATATGAAAGATGGCCAAATTACAGAACGCAAATCCGGAATCAGCCTAAAAAACGTTTCTACACTTGCTGTTTATAGTGTGGCACAAGGAGGAGAAAACGAAACCCTTTCGATAAGCAACCTGAAGGCTAAATTGGGAGATGGCTTTGTGGGAGGGTCACTTATGGTACAAGGGTTCTCCTCGCCCATCATACAATGCAACCTCAATGCAAACCTTAACCTGAACGAACTTCAGCAATTCCTGCAATACAAAGAGTTTACATCGGTAAGTGGCTGGATAAAACTTAATATGGCCTTCGATGGTACGATTTCCGATAGTAAAAACCCTGTACCAGCCGATTTCCTCAACAGCAATTTCAATGGAAATGGTAGCCTCGAAAAGGTTAGTATTGGTTTGAAAAACTATGGTTTGCCAATTACTGAACTCCAATCTGCATTTACGTTTAACAACAACGATCTTCAAATCAACAAATTACTGTTCAAAGCCGGGAAAAGTGATTTTAACTTGAAAGGTTCACTTGGGAACCTGTTGTCGTGGATTTTTATAAAAAACGAAAGCCTCGATGTGGAAGGAAATCTGTTTTCACAACACTTCGATTGGGACGAGCTTTCGGGCGCACAAAAAGGCTCGACTGATGAATACCAATTCAGCTTGCCGGGCAACATCAATATGAATAACCTTCAGGTGCGGACCACCAACTTTACTTTCGGCAAATTTGTGGCTTCCAACCTTTCGGCTTCCGCCCAAATGCACAACAAGGTTCTGTCAATCAACAACATTTCGATGCTTACCTGTCAGGGAAAATTCACAGGGCAGGCAAATATTAATGCCCAACCACAAAAGCATTCGCTTCTTCAGGCCAAAGCCCATATCGAAAAAGTGAATGTAAAAACCCTGTTTTCCCAATTTGGCAATTTTGGGCAGGACGACCTGAAAGACCAAAACCTGGAAGGCCAGATTTCTGCTGATGTAATTTTTGCCTGTGCTATGCAGAACAACCTGACACTGGATTTGAATTCCATAAAGGTTCATGCAGATTTGATCATAGAAAACGGAAGACTTGTAAATTATAGCCCCATGCAAAGCCTTTCATCGTTTTTAAAAGTAGAAGATTTAAACGATATCCATTTCGAAACCCTTCAAAACCAAATTGATATTGCCAACCAGATAATTTACATCCCCAAAATGGAGATAAAATCGAGTGCCCTCAACTTGCAGATTATGGGAACACACTCATTTGATAACAGTTTGGAATATCATTTTACCATTGCACTTGCCGACCTGGTAGCTGCGAAATTTAAAAAGCGGAACCTTGGGTTCAATAACCAGGCTGAGTTTGGCCCTGTGGAAGATGACGGGCGTGGCCGCACAAAAGTTTATGTTTCGCTTACCGGAACGGTTGAAAACCCAATTGTGAAATACGACAAAAAAGCCATGCGCGATAAAATCTCTAACGATCTTAAAGCCCAAAAAGTGGAACTCAAGCAGTTGCTTAAAGAGGAATTAAAATGGGTGCAAGCCGATACTTTAAAAAAAGCGCAACAACTTAAAGAAAAGGAAATCCTGAAAAAGCAGGAGCAGGGAAAGTTTGTTATAGAATGGGACGATGATGATAAGTAGAATTGCAGATTGCAGATTGCAGATTGCAGATTGCGGATTGCGGATTGCGGATTGCGGATTTGGGAGATACATTGAAATCTCTGCTGTATGAGGATTGTTGTATATTTATTGCCTCAAAATTAGTGGTTATGACAGGTGTGATTGCTGTTGTTTCGGTTTTTGGCTTAAACAAAGCATTGCAATTCATTTAACAACATTATATGAAAAATAGCTTCTTCAACCGTTACAATATTTACGACAGGAAAAGGCACTGGAAAATCCTCCTGTTGCTTTTTGCCATAGTTATTATCGCTTTTTCGCTTTGGTACAGTAATGTGTTGGTGAAAAAAATCGCTAAAGACGAGAGGTCGAAAATCCATACCTGGGCAAATGCGCTGCAAACAAGAGCCAGATTGGTAAACTCTACGCAGAGCTTTTTTACCCAGGTTCAGGAAGAAGAACGCAAAAAGGTGGAACTTTATGCCGAAGCACAGAAACGGTTTATTAGCAACAGCACCAACGAAGACCAGGGTTTTTACCTGAAAATTATCGAGAACAACACTTCCATACCTGTAATACTAACGGATGCCGAAGGCAATATAACCGGAAATAAAAATACGGTTTTCAACTCCGATACTGTTCCGAACATGAAGGATTATTTGAGAAAGGAATTCTCAAAATATCCTCCCATCCCAATTAATTATTACAAAAACGAGGTCAACTATATTTACTACAACGACTCCAAGTTGTTTACCGAAATGAAAGTTGTGCTCAACAACCTGGTAAATGCCTTTTTCAGCGAAGTGGTTAACAATTCGGCATCAGTCCCTGTGCTGATAACCGATAGTTTGCAAACACAGGCCCTGGCTTATGGGCAGATAGATACCCTACATATTCACGAACCCGAATACCTGAAGACAACCATACACGAAATGGCTGCCGCCAACGACCCAATCGAAATCAGCATTGCCGGACAAGGGAAACGGCTTATTTTTTACAAAGATTCGTATGTTTTAACTCAGTTGCGTTATTTCCCTTACATACAATTGGCGATTATAAGTATTTTCCTGCTGGTGGCATATATGCTTTTCAGCACGGCCAGGCGAAGCGAGCAAAACCAGGTTTGGGCCGGGTTGGCCAAGGAAACAGCTCACCAGTTAGGCACACCACTTTCTTCAATGATGGCTTGGGTTGATTACCTCGAAGCCAAGGATGTTGACAGCGAGACTATTGAAGAACTTCGGAAAGACGTTAATCGGCTAAGTACAATAACAGATCGGTTCTCAAAAATCGGATCAAACCCATCGCTTGTTCCCGAAAACCTGGTTTCTGTAATTTACAGTTCCGTTTCATACCTCAAAACACGAACTTCACAAAAAATATCCTATTCCATAAGCCTTTCGCCCGAACACTCTATTGTATTGCCTTTAAACACTCAACTGTTTGAGTGGGTGATCGAAAACCTGGTCAAGAATGCCGTAGATGCCATGACACGGCAGGGGAAAATTACCATAGATATTCTGGAAGAAGATCTCAATGTGATTATTGATATTGCCGATACTGGTAAAGGTATTCCCCGTAACATGTTCCGCACCATTTTCAATCCGGGATACACCAGCAAGCAACGCGGATGGGGATTGGGGCTTTCGCTTTCAAAACGCATTATAACCGAATACCATAAAGGAAAAATCTTTGTAAAAAGCTCAACTTTAGGCAAAGGAACTACGTTTAGGATTGTGTTGAAAAAATAATGTGATAATGCGGTAATGTGATAATGTGATAATGTGGGAATTTGATAATGTGGGAATTTGAGAATTAGCTATCGAGGTTGTTGATTTTAGAATAGCAGTTTTAGGACGAGGCATTTTACATTTACAAAACATTGATTGCTAACCATTTTACCTTGAATTGCACTTCGCTCAGAACCTGCTTTTTGAACCTTGAACACGCAGCATTGAACAATCGAACATTTGAACAATCGAACATTTGAACATTTGAACCTTGAACGCGAAGCATTTGAACCTTGAACCCTTTAAACGCGAAGCAATTGAACGCGAAGCATTGAACCCTTTAACGCCGTAGGCAATTGAACGCCGCAGGCTATTGAACCCTCAACAAACAACACCTTAACCAAACTATTTGTCCGGAATCTACATACATATCCCTTTTTGCAGGCATAAGTGCAATTATTGTAATTTTTATTCATTAGCCAGTACGCGCTATTTGGATAAGATTACCAATGCCATAAATGCGGAATTGCTTCAAAGAAAAGACTATTTGGGCACACAGCAAGTCGAAACCATCTATTTTGGTGGCGGAACACCTTCAATGCTTGGAATTTCTGATATTGAAAGCATTATTAAGACTATTTATTCGACTTTTGTGGTTGCGACCGACGCCGAAATTACCCTCGAAGCCAACCCTGATGACCTTTCGCCTGAAAAGCTTAGGGAACTGAAAAAATCTGGAATTAACAGGTTAAGCATAGGGATACAGTCGTTCAGGGAAGAAGATCTGGTGTTTTTAAGCCGGACTCATTCAGCAAAGCAGGTTATTACATGTGTAAGCGATGCTCAACGAGTTGGATTTAACAACCTTAGCATTGACCTGATTTATGGAATCCCTACCCTTACTAATGAAGGATGGAAAGAAAACCTTGAAACAGCATTCTCCTTGGAAGTGTCCCATATTTCAGCCTATTCGCTTACTGTTGAGGAAAAAACGCCACTGGAAGTAATGATACGGAAGGGGAAGATGAAACCTGTTGACGAAGACCTTTCCCTTGCACATTACAAAACCTTAACATCCCTGATGCACATCCACGGTTATGAGCAGTACGAAGTCTCCAATTTTTGCCTTCCGGGTGCATATTCCAGGCACAATACTGCTTATTGGCAAGGAAAACATTATTTAGGGGTCGGGCCTTCGGCACATTCGTATAATGGAACTTCCCGCAGTTGGAATGTGGCCAATCTCTTGAAATACATTGAATCTGTCAATCTTGGGAAAGTTGAATCGGAGCATGAAATTTTGAACCTAACAACTTTGTTTAACGAATTTATAATGACTTCGTTGCGCACTATTTGGGGCTGCGATTTGAATACTGTCAAACAAAAATTTGGTTCCGAAAACGCCGAAAACCTACTTCTAAATTCCTTGCCTTTTATCGATGCTAAGCAAATGTCATATAGCAATGGCAAACTTGTCCTCACACCCGAAGGACGGCTTTTTACCGATGGCATTTCTGCATCATTGTTTGAGGAGGAAGCTTAAATTGCACTAAATCAAATCTTTCGCATCTGAATTTTCCGGCCTCCAGTTTTCAATATCATTTTCACAAAAAGCGTTAAAACCACCATTTTCAGCACTATAACACTTGATTTCAGACATTAAATTCATTACCTTTGCAAACTTTTCCCGAAAACAACTAGAAATCCATACATATATGAAACTCTCACAATTCAGGTATCATCTTCCGAATGAACTGATTGCGCTCCATCCGGTACCAAACCGCGATGAGTCGCGATTGATGGTACTCAACAGAAAAACTCAGACCATTGAACACAAAACATTCAAGGATATTCTCAATTATTATGGCGATGGCGATGTTTTCATTTTAAACAACACAAAAGTCTTCCCTGCATTGTTATTGGGCGAAAAGGAAAAAACTGGTGCTAAAATAACTGTTTTTCTCCTGCGCGAGCTCAACAGTGAAGCCCGTTTATGGGATGTTCTGGTTGACCCGGCCCGCAAAATCCGCATTGGCAACAAATTGTACTTTGGCAACGACGATTCACTTGTAGCCGAGGTTATTGACAATACAACTTCCCGTGGGCGCACCCTGCGTTTTCTTTACGATGGCCCTTACAGCGAATTTAAACGCACTATAGAAGTTTTGGGCCGTACACCGCTTCCCGAAGAACTTCAGCGCCTCCGCGATATTGAACCCGATGATAAAGAGCGTTACCAAACTATTTATGCAAAAAATGAAGGGGCAGTTGCTGTGCCTTCAGCCGGTTTGCACTTTAGCAGGCAATTGATGAAACGCCTCGAACTTTCGGGGGTTAATTTTGCCGAAGTAACTTTACATGCCGGTTTGGGCAATTTTCGCGCTATTGATGTTGAAGACCTTACCAAATACAAAATGGATTCGGAAGAACTTCTCATTTTAGAAGAGCAAGCACAAATCGTAAACCGTTCCATCGAAGCCCGCAAGCAGGTTTGTGTGGTTGGCACAACAACTATGAAAGCAGTTGAATCGTCGGTTACCATATCGGGGCAGGTAAAACCTTACAGTGGATGGAGCAACAAATTTATTTTCCCTCCTTACGATTTTAGTATTGCAACCAGCATGATCACAAATTTCCACATGCCTCAATCGCCAATGATGATGATGGTTGCGGCTTATGCTGGATACGATTTGCTGATGAAGGCTTACAAAGAGGCCGTGGCGCAGAAATACCGCTTCTTTACGTATGGCGATGCCATGCTGATACTGTAAGCGAAAAATACTTTACTTACAAAATCCCTTCGCAAGTGGGGATTTTTTTTTGACCTTTGCAGAAACAATTCATTACGTCCAGCTTTGAGTCCGCTCCGAAAAGTCTAAAAAAGAGAAAACCACGGAGACACAGAGGATACATAGGTACACAGAGTATTGTTAATCAGTTATATAGACTTGGTGAAACTTAGAGGCTTTGTGCCTTTGTAGCAAAAAAAACTTTTCGGAGTGGCCTCAACCTTGAAGTTTTGGCAAACCCAACCCATCACTTTTGTTCTTTGCCTTTTGAAATTCCGGCAAGATCAACTCATCGCCTTTGACCTTTGCCCTTTGACCTTTGCCTTTTGCCCTTTGCTTTTTTAACCTCTACTAATCCAAACTATCCATCCCTGAAACATCAGGACAATAAGGGAAGATTAACTTTATCATTTAAAATAAAACAACATGGAATCCATACGCAAAATATACAAAACCGGTCTCGGTCCTTCGAGCAGCCATACCATGGGTCCACGCTTTGCTGCCGAGAAATTCAAATCAAAAAATGAACCGGCAACCCAAATCAGGATTACCCTTTACGGCAGTTTGGCAGCTACAGGAAAAGGCCACCTTACCGATAAGGTTTTAAGGGAATCGTTTCCGGAAGACAAAGTAAAAATCATTTGGGAAAAAGATACAGTTTTACCACAGCATCCTAATGGGATGAAATTTGAAGCCCTCGACGACAATGGCACTTTGCTCGACGAGTGGACTGTTTTCAGCGTGGGCGGAGGCGATATTGAAGATGATGAAATGAAAGCCCAAAAAGTCCAGGTTTATCCACATACCAAAATGACCGACATTTTGAAATGGTGCCAAAAAAATGGCCGGACTTTATGGGAATATGTCGAAATACACGAAGGCGAAGGCATTTGGGAGTTTTTGGCAGAGGTGTGGGATACAATGAAACAATCCATAACCCGTGGACTGGAACACGAAGGCGTTCTTCCAGGTATCCTTCATCTGCCCCGAAAAGCCTCGTCCTACTATATCAAGGCCAAAAGTTCGGCCGGAACTTTGCAGAAGCGGGCTTTGGTTTTTGCTTATGCGTTGGCCGTTTCGGAAGAAAATGCCGGCGGCGGAACCATTGTTACTGCTCCAACTTGCGGTTCGTGTGGCGTGGTTCCCGCAGTATTGTTCCATGTTCAAAATACATACGATTTTTCCGAAATAAAAATCCTGAGGGCACTTGCTACGGCTGCTTTGATTGGAAACCTTGTTAAAGAAAACGCTTCCATTTCGGGCGCGGAAGTGGGTTGCCAGGGCGAAGTTGGCACAGCTTGTTCCATGGCGGCCGGTGCTGCTGCCCAACTTTTTGGGGCAACACCATTTCAGGTTGAATATGCAGCCGAAATGGGTCTTGAGCACCATTTGGGCCTCACTTGCGACCCAGTTGCAGGCCTTGTACAAATACCATGTATTGAACGAAATGCCATTGGAGCCGGCCGCGCCATGGATGCCAGTGCGTATGCCTTGCTTTCCGATGGGCAGCACCGTGTTAGTTTCGATAAAACCTGTCTTGCCATGAAAGAAACCGGACATGATTTGCCAGACATCTACAGGGAAACCTCCGAAGGTGGGCTTGCACTTTTAGTAAGTTGAGGAAAGGTAACCTACGACTTATTAGAACTTTAGTGTTTTTAGAGTACTTAGAGTGCCTTGATTGCCTAAAATGCCTAAAGTTTATGCCATTACAAGCTTTGCGACTATTTAGAAGTTGGGGGTCGGGTGTTAGGGGTCATCATTTTATGTTATATTGGTGATTAAATTAAGCCTATTTGAAAGGCAAAGCACTAAAAACCTGCGACCTAATAACCTAAATCAATTAAAAGGTACTTTTTCGAGGGTGAATAGTTACAAAAATTGAAAGAATGAACACAATCCGACTAAGTTTTTGTAAAAAAGCCACGCACAGCCTAAACCCCCAAAGCCTACAGTAAAATAGTCTAACAGCCTAACCGACTAACGACTAACAGCCTAAACGCCTAAACAACTAAACGCCTACTCTCCTCTCAATGAAAAAATACGCCATAATAGTTGCAGGAGGAACCGGTAGCCGTATGAAAGGCGAAATCCCAAAGCAATTCTTACTCCTTAACGGGAAACCGGTTATTTGGTATTCCATCGAAGCATTTTATAATTACGATTCCGAACTACAACTTATACTGGCAATACACCCAAATTTTGTAGATTTCTGGAAACAATTATGCCTCGAACATAAAATTTCCATTCCCTTCAAAATATTAAATGGTGGCGAAACCAGGTTCCATTCGGTGAAAAATGCCTTGGATTGTATTGATGCAGATGGATTTGTGGCAATCCATGATGCTGCACGGCCCGTGATTGATACAAGCTTTATAACCCAATTATTTGCAGAAGCCGAAAAACATGGATCCGCCATACCAGGAATTGCTTTAAACGATACCATCCGTATCCTTGAGGGCAACAATTCCCGTCAACTCAACCGCACCCTGTTGCGTGCTGTGCAAACCCCGCAGGTTTTTAATGTTTTGGAATTAAAACAGGCTTATTTGCAAGCATTTAATCCTCTTTTCACCGATGATGCTTCGGTAATGCAATCGGCTGGCTTTCCGCTGTATTTAACTGATGGCCGGGCTGAAAACATTAAAATAACACATCCGATGGATATTGCTTTAGCGGAAGTGATGATGAAGCAATACTCGGGACGGTAGCCGGTTAGGGCAGTGGTTTTTTCATTTTGCCGCCATTAAGTTTTCCTATATTCTGAATAGTTGGGGCAGTAAAGAACAATCTTTAACCTGATTTATTCACAAACTTTAAAGAACACCGATAACACTGATGCTATAGATTAACACTGAAAAAGACAATAATCTGTGCAAATCAGTCGAATCTGTGTCATCCGTGTTCAATTACCATCAAGTGATGAATTATTCAGGTTAGAAGTCCCGATTAGTTTTTATAAATTTACAGCCTCAAACAAAGGCTTGGTACTCCCCAACTAATTACTGTTTTAAAACCGGATGGCTGACAAAGATTCGCTGTACATAAAAGGGCTTAAAGAGGGCGACCGATTTGTTTTCGAGCAGATATTCAGGGAATATTATCCTTTGCTGTGCAATTTTGCCCGTCGTTACATCGCCGATAAATCGTTGGCCGAAGAAGTGGTACAGGATTTTTTCTGCCGCTTGTGGGATAAACAGAACGAAATCAACATTGCCACCGGGCTTTCGAGCTACCTCCGAAAATCAGTATTAAACCATTGCCTCAATTTTACCCGCAAGTTGGAAAATGAGCGGAAAGTTGTAAATTATGGCGAAAGCATCGAAGAAATTTATGGAACCAACGATTTTGACTCGAACAACGAACTTAGCGAACATCTTGAGAGGGCTTTGTCACAATTGCCCGAAAAACGCCGCGAGATTTTTGAGCTTAGTCGTTTCGATGGGTTAAAATACCACGAAATAGCAGAAAAACTGAACATTAATATCAAGACCGTAGAAACCCAAATGACGAGATCCCTCGATTTTATGCGAAAATACCTGAAAGATTTTATCATTTCTATCATATTGATAATGAACATGATAAATAAAATGTAAAAAAATATTTTTTTTGCTTGTAGGGGTAAAATCGTTTTCAAGTGTCTATATAGTGTAAAAATACAATTTCAAGTGTCGAAAAACCAAAATATTGAAGCTAAATTGACCAATTATCTCGCTGGGGAATGTACCCCGGTTGAGAGGTTGGAAATTGAAGTTTTGATACAATCCGACACTGAAGTTGAATCCACTTACAACGAATTTAAAAAGGTATGGGACAATGCCGCCCCTCAGCTTGTTGCCGATGCTTATAATGTTGATTCGGCTTGGGAAAA
>CAJAXK010000350.1 GCA_903946925.1 uncultured Bacteroidales bacterium
ATCCAACCATTTTTTTATTACGTTTTCACCGATTGATGATATTATGGCGTATTCCATCTGACCTTTAAAAAACAAATTAATAACAAATGATAGGCAAGAATAGACTCAAAAGAAAAGAAATTTTCTCAAAACCCATGGCAGTGTTTGCCTTGGCTACATTGCTTTTCCTGCCTTTGTTGTTTTTAGGGACCCGCACAAGCCACGATTGGGGCGATGATTTTGCACAGTATATCCATCAGGCGGCCAATATTGTGAACCACATACCACAATCGGAAACGGGCTTTGTTTACAGCCAGTTGAATTACATAGGGCCACAAGCTTACCCAATCGGGTTTCCGCTTTTGTTGTCGCCGGTTTATGCCTTTTTTGGGAATAATATGGTGGCTTTTACTTCCTTTATCTCGTTTATTTACATTGTATTGGGCTTATTGATAGTGGTTTTTTACCGACACTATTTTTCCTGGTTTACGGCTTTGGTGCTAGCATCCATTTTTGTGTATAACCCGCAAATGATTATTTCCAAACGCGAAATCATGTCGGATATACCTTTTACGGCATTATTGGTCTTGAATTTCATTTTGTACCAAAAAGCAAAATCCGGTAACTGGAAACATCTTGTGCTTTTGGCTTTTGTGGTAGGCTTAATGCTTATTGTAAGGCCAGCCGGAATTGTATTTATTGCTGCGGTTTTAATGGATCAGTTTCTTGGTTTGGTCAAACGGAAAACGAAGCGTAAAGCCTTTTCTGTTTTTGCCGGATTCATTATAATTTTGCCTGTAATCCTTTATTTTATTATCAATTCCTTGGTTTTCAACATACCCTCAGGTGGAAGCATTCGCGATTATTTGCTTTTTTATTACTCCGGCAATTTCCTGCAAATTGTCCCCGAAAATTTTGCCCATCATATCGAGGTGTTCAGGTTTTTATACATTCCGCAGGCGGGTGCTTTCAACGGGTTTTCGTTTTTGTTGGGTGCCATCGTGCTCACTATGGCCTTGCTGGGCTTTATGAAACGAATGATTGAAGGCATGGAGGCAACAGAATGGTTTTTTATTTTTTATGCCGTCATGCTTTTGGTTTTCCCCAACAACGATTCGGCTTTCAGGCTGATGGTGCCATTGGGGTTTATTTGCCTGTTTTATGCAGCTATTGGATTAAAAACCATTCAGTTATATAAAAATATTGCAAATTGGAAAAAGATATTGGCTGTGGGAATAATCATCCTTCTGCTCTTTTTTCCCGGACTTTACCGTATTGCACAATTTAGCGGAAACATCCTGGAAGGACCGCAGCAAAAATCGGCGGTGGAAACATTTGCTTTTATCAGCAAAAACGTACCTGCCGATTCGGTGGTTGTTTTTGCCAAACCCCGCGCACTTGCCCTATATGGCGGTTGCAAAAGTATGGCTGACCCATTTACGACTAATCCAACCCTTATTCATGAGCAGGTTATAAAAGCAAAAGCATCATACTTGCTTATCCACAGTAGGTTAACATCGGTTCAAATGTTGCGGTATTCGCGAGTGATGCAAAACCGCATCACTGCAATATGGCGGAACAAGGATTTTACCCTGTATAAAATAAACCCTGTCAATCCTTTAGCACATCGCTAAGCACTTGGACTGATTTCAGCTCACCAAAAGTTGGGATATGTAACCTGAAATACTCCAACATTTTATTTAACAATTCGTTACGGGTAGCATAGCCCATTTTTAAGCTTACAATCCCAACATTGAGCGTGGTGAGGGCTTCGGACAAGCTACCGCTCAGCGGAAGCGAAAAATAGTACGGATGTTCGGGTGGAAAAGCACAAAAATTGCCGTTTTGCATATCGAAAAACGAATTGGAAGCGCTAAAATTATTGTGCGGGGCAAAACCCATAAATTGCGTTAAGCCAATAGTGAAAGCTAATGGGAAACCGGGAATGGAATCTGCAGCCCTATCGAGGTTCAGTACGGCATCTTCAATAAAATTATAGAGGTTAGGATCGGCCATTTGCGCCGAAAATGTGCGTGTTAGCAACTCTCCGATATAAATGCTTACCGCAGTTTTGGCCATATCGGTTGCAATGCCATTTAACTGGTATTCGCAGGACGCATCGCGCATCACCCGCAAACCTTCGCTTTCCTTATGGTTGGCCACCAGTTTTATAATCGAAAGCGGCGAAAAAAGGTTACGTTTTATCCGTGCTCCCTTTTTGCGAACCCCTTTAACAATATACGACTGCAAGCCCAATTGCTCGGTATAAATCCGCGTAATGATGCTGGTTTCGGAATAATCCATGCAATGAAGTACAATTCCTTTGGTTGACATTATCATGGTTGGGAAATGGGAAAACTTGAGCGCATCGGACTCAAATAGCAAATCATATAATCTTCGGGATGCTATTTAGAGTATGTTTTTTAAGCTGGTTTTATTCAAAATGTACGAATTTAGATTTACGATTTACGATTTGTTTTCAGCGAGTTATATTCGTCAATCGTAATTCGTACTTCGTAAATAGAAATAAAACTCGACTTTATGGACAGACTCTATTTACCTTACAAATAGGACTTTCCCAACTTTCTTCTGTGTGCCATCCGGATTTGTAACAAAAACAAGGTACATGCCGGTTTTCACCTGTTTGCCTTCGAGGTTTTGGCCATCCCAGATAACTTGTCCGCCCTGGGCCTGTATTTCCCATATCAAAGCACCGGAAATATCAGTGATTTTCACGTTCGATTCAGCTACCAAATTGCTGATATAAATCGGCCCTTTGTACTCCGGACGCACTGGATTAGGATAAATAAACAATGAATCAAGGGTCGAAGGAGGCTCAACCTTATAATCCTTGTAGGAAACAATGCCCAACGAGGTGCCAAAATATACTTCGCCATTGTTGGCAATCTTTATGGATTGGATTGAATTGGATAAAAGCGGGCTGTTGGCTTCGGTAAAGTGAAGCAATTCCTCGGTACCATCTGCCGACATCAGGAAAACGCCCGATTTATCGGTGCCAAGCCATTTTTCGTTATTACCGTTAACAGCAATGGCAGTAATAGCTTCCGTTTCGAGCAAGGGGTGAAGGTAACCCGCTTCCTCAACCATTATGCGCTGTGCATCGTAATTGCCACCGGTAAAAACATTGCCAGGCGAATAAATTACAGCCACGCCCTGATCGGTGCCCAACCATAATTGGCCCTCGCGATCAACAGCCATACTGGCAATACCTCCGGGCAAGTTCCCGTTACCGAGCGCATTGGTGAGTTTTTGTTTTTTATCGTCGGCAGGGTTATCGGGAGTGCCGTTTTCGCTGAAAACAAACAGGGCCAAGTCGCGGAGTTGCATCCATTTCTGGTTTTCCTGATCAACTACCAGGCCTCCAACATCAATGGCTGTTCCAAGTGATCCAAGGTTGAAAGATTTCCATTCGCCGGTTGGCTTGCGCATCGAAAGCACATTGGGTGCGCTGGAATTGGTTGCCCAAAGGTTGTTGTTGTTGTCGAAAGCAACCCCACCAATCCTGCAATATCCTTCGCCGTAGCCAACAAAATAATCGAGCGAGCTGTTAGTCGGGTTGTAAATTTCTTTTAACACCCCATTGTCAAATTCAATCAGTCCTAATCCCCATGTGCCAAGAAAAGCATGGTTAGCATCGGTAGGGTCGGCAGCAACGCATAAAATATCGTAAAAGCCAGTGATTTCAGGCGTAGTGGTTGTGTTGAGGTTCTCCCAGGAATTGTCGGTAAACGTATAAAATTCGGGTGGAACCCTGTAAA
Source organism: uncultured Bacteroidales bacterium (assembly GCA_903946925.1). Classification (GTDB taxonomy): domain Bacteria; phylum Bacteroidota; class Bacteroidia; order Bacteroidales; family UBA4417; genus UBA4417. The sequence continues at coordinate 3,759 of CAJAXK010000350.1, forward strand.
GGTTAGTAAATGAAGGTGTCCGCCCACCTTGTACAACCCACAACTGTTTGCCACTAATATCCATAGCTGCCACTGTTGGCGAAGCCGGTCCATCAAAAACATAGTTTGAACCAACCAAATCGGCGCCTATTGCCCAAAGCCCACGTTCAATATCGGCTACCCAAACCATTCCCGATTTGTCAATTATGGCATCGTAAGGTTTCATTGTTCCGGGGTTGTAATCCTGATAGTTTTTATCCAAAGTGCCATCCGGTTTAAATGTTTGCACACGCCAACTGCTTATAACCAAACGATCGCCGCTAACACGCATCGCTGTGCGGTTCGAAAGGTCGGAAACCATAAAGTGGTTCCAATTGGACCCATCTAAAACAAACATAGAATCTGAATCCCAGGTATATCGGGTTTTGTTGGCATACACTTTGCCGGAAAAGGATGCAATAAGGTTGAAATTGTCATTTGGCCCTGTAATGGAAACATCTTTAACCCAGTTCACATAATAAGCCAGGTTTGTGGTTGCCAAGGCTGAATAAATGCCTTTTTCGGTAGCGGCATAAAATTTATTGTCGGTTTGGTGATAGGTAAGCGATTTTACATCAATTTGTGAGCCTGATGGGCCAATATAGTAAGTGTCCTTGATTTCTTCCTTTTCAATGTCCAAAACCACAATACCGAAACCACAGGCGAGATAGGCCAGCTTATCAACAACCAAGATGCTGTTAATAGTTTTATTGCCAAGGATTTGTTTGCGTTTAATATCCGGTATATTTACTACGGTCGAACCTTTTACCAAATCGAGGTTGGTGTTTGAATAGGCGACAACCAGGGTGTTCAATTTGCTGCAATACGCTATGGCACTGATTCCAATATCCGAAAGCCCATTGAGGGTAACTTTATTTAAGCGGTTGAGGCTGTTATCGGTTTTGTTGAAATAAAATACGCTTGAAGGTGTAGTCGCAAAAATCATGTTATCGGCTTCGGCCACAGCCTTGCAATTGGTATATGGCAAATGGTCGAGCCAAAGGTTTTCGCTTCCGGTTTGTGCCGAAGCCTGTGAGTAAGCTAAAACAATGGTAAATAATACGAATAAGGTAATTTTGGCCTTTTTCATAAGCTTTTTAGGAATAAATTAGTGTACTACAATAACTATGTAATGTGGTTTTTAGTATGTTGCCTCAATCATTGATCTGATGGTAGCTTTTACGGTAATCGCCCCCAACAGCGGCATTTTTCACCACATTCCCATAGTGTTTCCAGGTCCATGTGGGGCCGTTCCAACACGAATCCCAACTGTACATCATTGACATGCGCACATTCATGTACGAAAGGAAAATAAACAAAGCGATAAACGTAAATTTCAACAACAAAGACCTTTTTTTAAACAACGCCGAAAGTGCAAAGGCCAGCGGGATGGAAAAAAACGCATAATAATCAACAAATCCCCGGTGGCTATATCCGCAATCGAAAGTATAGCACCACCAACTCGAAATAATATACAGGGCAAATACAAAAATCAAAGTTATCCCTACTGAATCCAATACTTTTTTCCGCAACATCAGAACCATCCCGATAATGCTTCCTATCATTATTGGGCTATAAACCAACCATCCCGAAACAGGCCCGGCCAAAACTTCGCCAATTTTGGGTTTGTTCCAGTACAAAAATGTTTCGTGGGCCAGTGTATTGTAGCCATAAGCATAAATGTACCATTTGCCTGTAACCAAATGCCAGTAAACAAATTGGGGGATGAAAACCACAAAAATTACGGCAATGGTAAGTAACACCAAATACCATTTGTTAAACCAGAACCTAATCCTGCCAACAAAATCTTTCCACGATTTAACATTATATAAAAGCAGATACAAAACCACCAATAAATTGGTTTGGCGTATCAGGGCAACTATTGCAAGGGGCAATGCCAGCCAAAGCATATTGGCAATGGAAGGTTTTTTGTAAAATGCCGGAACTCGGTAGATAAAAAATGCGCAAAGAAAAAATGTGTAAACATGCGACATGGCGGCATCCGCCAGCGTATAAAAAATAAGGTTAGTGCCATAAAACAGCAGAAAAACCGTGAAAAGGGCAACCGTTATGCCAAAACGGGGCATCAACATTTTAACTATGAGCAATAAAGCCAGGAAGCAATAAATCATGGCGCCAAGCAATATAAAAACACCATGGGCTGATGAATATCCATCGTGCGATTGCCCGGTAAGGCCGCACCACGCATTTGCTAAAAAGAAAAATGGGGCTTGCAAGTAAGCCACGCCCCAAGTAAATTTATTCAATGATTTCCCATTTTCCAGGATAAGGTACCATCGTTGAGAGCCAACAATATCGTGTTTTATAAACTGTGCCGGCAAATATTGATAGTAGCCCAAGCCATCGGAGGTAAAAATATATTCAAATCCTGAAGAGCGGTAGTGCTTGCTGGAATTGTGGATGCCGGTGGTGAAAAACAAAGCCGCCAATACAAGCAATAACATCAGCCCTCGCTTAGGTGAAATTTGCTTTGGGTTCCATGTTTCGGTAGTTGCGGAGGATTTGCCATGTGGTTTAATGCCATATTTCGCGATGCAAAATAACGCCCTGAACCCATCTTTCCAACCAATCTTCTTGCCTTCCTCGTAGGTGCGGCCATAATAGGAAATGCCAACTTCGTATATTCGCAAGCCTTTGATACGGGCTAATTTCTGGGTAACTTCCGGTTCAAAACCAAAGCGGTTTTCCTGCAAAGAAATACCTTTTATAATTTCGGTTTTGAAGAGCTTATAACAGGTTTCCATATCTGTAAGGTTCAGATTGGAAAACATATTGCTTAAAAAAGTCAACAGCTTATTACCAATTGTATGCCAAAAAAACAAGATACGATGAGGTTTCCCTCCTATAAAACGCGAACCATACACCACATCGGCAGCACCATTGAGCATGGGTTTGAGCAACAAGTTGTATTCGTCGGGATCGTATTCGAGGTCGGCATCCTGTATAATCAGATAATCGCCGGTTGCTTCCCTTATACCGGTGTGCAATGCGGCACCTTTTCCTTTATTAATTTCGTGTTTTACATACTTGAGGCCAAAATCCGGATACGCATCGCGGTAACGCAGAATAGCTTCTTCGGTGTTGTCCTTTGAACAGTCGTTTACAACAATTACCTCTTTTGCAATATCGCCAACAAGCTCAACAGCCCTAACGCGGTCGAGGATGAGGTGGATGGTGCGGCTTTCGTTATATGCCGGGATAATAATTGATAGTACGGGCATAGGGATGATAAAATTACTAAACGGCAATATTACGATTTTTTGCGGTTTTTTTTGCACACTAAGTTAACCAAGCACATGATGCAAGGGCTTTTTTATTGTTATTGGGATAAAAAAACTTAACAGCTAACTTGGACAAGCCAGAAATGATAAAGTCAAAAGTCAAAGTGCAAAGGTCAAAAGTCAAAGTTAAAACCATTGATGCAAGCATAAATATATAGTGTCAGAATTGTTTGTGTAGGAATTGTTTTGAAGAATTAAAATGAATTGTAAATTTATTTGGTCAAGCACCTTTGACCTTTGACTTTTAACCTTTGCTTTTTGACCTAAATTCGAGGTGGCATATAAAAATATTGTGCCAAAAACAAATCAACTTAAAGGATAAGAGCCTAAACCCCAACCCCTAACACCTAAAAGGTAAACCCTTGCAAAGTTGCAAAACTTGACTCCTATATGCTGTAATTGGCACCACTTTGAGTTTAGCAACGAACTTTAGTCATTATTGTCATTCGCTACTTTAGGCACTTAATGGGATGCGCCATACTATTGTAAAGCAGTAACCTTGCACATCAATTAGTGCATTTTTATTGAATGTTTCTTGAGTCCACTCCGAAAAGTTTTTTTTGCCACAAAGGCACAAAGCCTTTAAGTTTACTCATAATTGCTTGTTTTAAAGGAATTCGTGATATCGCTTCGCTAAGTTCACTAAGTCTATAGCTCTCATTAACAACACTCTGTGTATCTATGTGTTCTCCGTGCCTCCGTGGTTTTGTCTTTTTTGCGGTTCTCGGAGCGGACTCTTTCTTACCGTGATATTGATTTAAAAGATTGATTATAAGCATATTAAAATTTTTGAAGATTTAGTAAGCATAATATGTACAAATATGAATACTTTTGCATTGCAAAATATAAAATCCAAAACCACCCAATTAAAAAAACGTGTCATGAAATTGAATCTAATCATCCTATTGTCCGGCATTATTTTATTCGCGGCTTCGTGTAAACCTAAAAGCACAGTTGACGAAAATCTGGCTCCAAATGTGCATAAAGCCGTTGCCGAAGAGGTAATTCAAACCAGCAATTATACGTATATCCGGGTTTCGGAGGACGAAAAAGAAAACTGGATTGCTATTGGAAAACAGGAAGTTGAGCAAGGCAAGGCGTATTATTATGAAGCTGGAATCGAAATGAACAACTTTGTTAGCAAAGAACTTAAAAGGACTTTTCCATCAATTCTCTTTGTTGACAAATTCAGTGATCAGCCCATTGTTGCCGGCAAAATCAGTATGGCGGATTCATTGAAAGGAAAACAGGCTGCTGTTGCCAAAGAAGGCATTAAAATTGAACCTGTTGCTGGTGCGATTACTATAGCCGAACTTTTTGCCAATAAGGCATCATATTCAGGAAAAACAATAAAAATAAAAGGCGAAGTGGTTAAATACAGCGCTGAGATTATGAACAAAAACTGGGTGCATATACAGGATGGTACTAACAGCGAAGGCAATTTTGATTTAACAATCACAACCAGCGATGTTACCAAAGTGGGCGATGTAGTTACTTTTGAAGGTACTGTTACCCTGAAGAAAGATTTTGGTGCAGGATATTATTATGAAGTTATTGTTGAAGATGGAAAATTGTTGAAACAGATGTAGTTTAATAAATCCCTGAACTATAAAAATCCCCTATCAAGGTTTTGATAGGGGATTTTTTATTCTTGGTTTGCATGATTTTTAAAGAGGGTGGTTTTCCTGCCAGGGTTATTTCACCACAGTATGGATTTCCAGGTATAAGTCTTCCACTTTTTTACGCGCCCAAGGCGTTTTACGGAGGAATTTGAGGCTCGATTGAATACTTGGGTTTTCGATAAAACAATTTATATGGATCAACTTTCCCAATATCTGCCAACCAAAATGGCTCACCAAACGGTTCAAAATTTCTTCGAGGCTTATGCCATGAAGCGGGTTGTTTTTTTGCTCGTCCATTTATGTTTCTATTAAGCTGCTGATTGAATAGAAGTTGTTGCTTTTGGGAAACTTCAGCCACATTCGAAATGTGTCGGCAAAGTTACAACCTAAACAGCTTTGAAAAAGGTATTCCATAAAAAACGGCTAATTCTTATTTTGAGGTGCTATTTAACAAACATTTGCTACAAGATTTATTTTTTATTGTCCTTTTGTCTTGACACAAAAGTACCAAAAAGTCAAGGCTTTATATAAATTTTACACATCTGTACGCCTCGTTAAACACCCGCAAAA
>CAJAXK010000351.1 GCA_903946925.1 uncultured Bacteroidales bacterium
AGGCCAATATCTTCAAAATAATACTTTTCGCCTACTTCTACTTTACTAAAATAACTTTTGTCAATAATACCTGTCAATATCCAGTTGTCTTTGTCTGTGCCTAATGCGGATATGTTCCATGCAAAGGTCAACTTCTTTTTGTGTTGCAAAGTTGATGGCGATTACCAACAGCCTTGCATCTCTTACACTCATTAGAGGCATTTCATCTTGTTGCTCAATTTTTATATTCAAGATATAAAGACCAGCCATCATTACCAGAGCCATGTGATGTTGCCAGGCTAACCATCCTGTTACCTGATAACCAGACATACCCAACTCATTTTTACTGTCATCGAAACACCGTTCTACCCAATACCTGCTACATTGAAAATATGCCCATTCATTATTGGTATATTGTTCTTTTGCTCCATTACTGAGCGAATATTTCGTTTTTTCTGATTGGGTAATGACCAATGTTCTTTTTTGTGCTTTCTCCTCTTTCCCATCCCAATGCCAAACCGTTACAGTATGTACCATCACATATTTCCATCCTTTTGCTGTCTTTCTAATCTGTTCCCGGTTAAAATCTTTCCCGGAAAGCGTTTTTATGTAGTTCTGTAACTGTATTGCCGCAATATCAGGCTGTAACAGCGTTGGCGTTCTTCCTTTATTGCTTTTACGATCGGGTACAGAAAATGTTGGCTCTGATAAAAAAATTAGCTCGTCTTTGTGGACATCCAAAACATAAAATTGCCCCAGTTTGTCTAACGACCTGGTCAATTCAGCATTATGACCATACAATCCATCACCACCTATAAAATCATATTCGATCCCTGCTTCAATAGCTTTTTTGACCAGCTTCACTGCTAATTCAGGCTTCGTTTGGTGCCTGATTTCTGCTTTGGGTATTCCCGCTTCTTGGCACCTGATTTTGTCTTGCGCCCATCCTTCGGGCAAAAAAAGTTCCGTCCCAACCAATGTACAAAATTTTTCATTACTCAAAGATGCGTGCACTGAAACCTGGCAATTATCTACCTTCCCTACAACTCCAGCATATTGACGTGCTACTCCCACGGATTTATTCCCCTTTTTAAGATGTGAAGTTTCATCAAGGATAAACCCAGTTGGTCGTCCACTTCTTTTTTTTTGCGCTCTAAGCAGGCTGTCTGCTTGCATCATCGTAATATGGTTTGCATCCCGGTAACTCCATTGGCTCCCCGATAAGAAATGTATGTACCTTTTGTAGTCTGAATCAGTTACTTTTTCAACCATTCGTTCCATATTTTCATGTCCCTTTTCGCACTGTAAAAGCCCTGACAGATACTCTATTGCAACCTGTGTACGGCTCTTTCTGTAAACCCTGAATACACTATCATACATGCTGTATATCAGCGTATTAAGGCTTTTCTTGTTCAAATATCTGCCTTGGAGTTTAAAACCAAATTTTTTTTTCTCTGGTCGTCTTTGCTTCATTATCAAATATTGACCAGAGTGTTAATACTCGTGCAAATATACTGATAATGAATCATTTATACAACAATTATTTTCCTTTCTATTTTAGTAAAGTAGAACTACTTCAAATACTTTTTTACCCGGAATATCCTTCCGCATTACCTTATTCGTAAAAAATGCATTACACAAATACCCTAAATAATCGAGTACCAGGTTTGGGCTTAGTGCAAACTTTTGAGATTTCAGGTAATCGCTTATGTTCTTTGCTGATACTAAAGAACCTGTGCTATCAGCAAGAAAACGTACAAGATTCTCAAGAAAATAGACATTTCGGATGTTGTAACGTGCCACAACATCTTTTAAAAGAACCGTTGAGAGAATTCCCTGAAGATAATCATTGATTGGTTCATTCTCCTGGTTGATATGAAGCAAACCCGGCATGCCGCCCTGCCTCAAAAACCTGTTAAATGAAACTGAATTATGTTCAAGTTGATAGAAATCAAGAAATTCGCTATATGCCAGGGGATGAACCCGGATTTCGACATATCGACCACTTAGA
>CAJAXK010000352.1 GCA_903946925.1 uncultured Bacteroidales bacterium
CAATAACATCATAATTCAAGGCGTAACCGAAAGTTCCATTACCATAAATGTAAACGGACAGTCGAAGGAAATTGACAAAAAATTAGATGTGCTTCAGGCGCTTATGGAGCAAATGGCCGTAAAATCCCTTCAGTCGGCCAACAATGTTTATCCTATCAGTTCTATTACAAATGCCAATTTTGGTTTTTTGATGGGGCAGGCCGGGCGCGATAAATCGTTGCCTTCCGAACTGGCACAAAATCTGGTTGGTGATGGAAACACCTGGACACAAAGTTTACGGCAGGAGTTGGTTAAGCAAGGTGTTTCTGTGGGCAACCAGCCCATGAGTATTTTTCAGAATTATGGCTGGTTAGTGCAAATTTTTTTGCAAAAAATGGGTACAGCAATCGGCCAGGAAAAGACCCTGCGCCGGCTTTCATTTATGGCAGAAGCTTATCAGGCTTCACTACGTTATTTGTGTTACATACAATTGGCCCAGGTAGTACAAATGGAAAACAAACCAAAGCTGGGTATCGTTTCCGATTTTATACAAATGGAAGGAAACAAGTACCTTGATTTCGATTATACCAGTTTACTGCTTATTACAACTGATGCAATAGGGCAAAACGGGTTTATGAAAGAAATAAACAAGTTTGTGCAAGAACTTATCGACACTGATTCTTCGTTGTACGGAACCGGCATTTACCTGCAGAACAAACGACAGGATTTATTGGCAGGCACCATTGCCGAAGACGATAAATTTCCCGAATTGCTCGATGAATATTTAACAGCATTAGCCTACTGGCTTCGAAAACTATCGTTTCTTGCCAAATACCGCCTTGTTTCCATTAAAGATATCAACCTCAATTACCGCTTGGGCACTGCGAAAAACTTTGTTCACAAATACGGCGAATTGCATGGGATTTACACCGAAGGTGATTCGACAGGCGAAGATTATAATTCCAAATCCATCGAAGGGTTATTTACTTATAACAAGAGCATTTTATTGTTTAAGGGAACTGATACAGCTACCTGTATGGATAATATCCAGGATCAGGCCTCCTATCTGTGCCTTTCCCCATTAGTGATTGATCAAAGCGTTTATACTGATAAATCAACACAAACCCCTGAGATTTATTATTACGCTGGTTATGAAAAAGCTAAACGCAGGTATAATTATATGCAGTACAAAAACGAACTGGCATTTGGCGGAAAAGGAGAAATTGTTTCCAATAAATCGGTAGGGGTTTTAGAACAAAACAATAATCAATCGCTTTTAGATGAATTGTTTGTGCAACTGGTAGATGTTTTCAAACCTTTTAAAATGAAACAAGCATGAGCAAGACACATTCACCCTTCAAATTCCTCGACTCATACCAGCAGTCTGATGCTGATGTTTTCTTTGGCCGCGAAAAAGAAACTCAAGACCTGTACAATGCTTTGAGCGGTGTAAAACACCTAATGGTTTATGGCCCTTCAGGCTCCGGGAAAACAAGCTTGGTTGAATGTGGCCTGCGAAACCAGTTTTCCGATGCCGACTGGTATGCAATAACCATCCGAAAGGGAGCCGATATCAATGCATCTGTTTTTGCAAGCATAAATAATGTTCTCCTGGAAAAAATAGAGTTGGACATTGACACCAGGATGCCTGTGGATCCAAATATGGAATTCGGCCAGGCCATTGAACAGTTATTTGCCGAACGTTACCAGCCGGTGTACCTGTTGTTCGACCAGTTCGAGGAATTGCTTATATCGGGCAATGCCGAAGAAAAGAAAAAATTCTTCACACTGCTCAATAAACTCATACGCAATAAAGTGCCCTGCCGTGTCATGCTCATCATGCGCGAAGAGTTCATTGGCCACCTGTCGGAATTTGAGCCGCTCTGCCCCAGTATTTTCCAGCACCGTTTCCGGGTTGAGAAGATGGGAAGGAAAAATGTGGAAGAAGTTATTTGCCATATACTGGAAGCCCCAAAATACCAAACTTTTTTTACTGTGGCCGACAGCCATAAGCTGGCCGAAAGCATCTTGTCCAAACTTCCGGATAAAAGGAAAGAAATTGAACTCGCTCATGTGCAGGTGTTTTTAGGTGAACTCTGGGACCGTGCCCAAGCCGGTAAAAAGAACAATCAGCTTCCGGTGCTGAATGATGGCCTCATACATGATGATGATAACCTGGAAGCGGTACTCGAAAGTTTTTTGAAAAAACAAATAGTTGAACTGGAAGGCAGTTATGGGGAAAGGGTGCCATTGGAATTACTGGCAGCCATGATATCCGAACGGTTTACGAAGCTGCAGTTAAGCGAGTTGGACATTAAGGCAGATCTTGAACATAAAAAAGTAGTCAGCAAAAAACCAATAGCCGAACTGTTGAAAGAACTGGAACAACGCCGCATTATACGAACCATAAAGGTGGGCGATGAAACCCAGTACGAAATAAGCCATGATGTGCTGGCCCTTGTGGTAGGGCAAAACCTTACCGAGGAAATGAAGATGCGCGAAAAGGCCGGCGATATTTACAAAGTCTATCAGGAACGGAAGGGATTATTCACCCAGGATGATATTGATTACCTTCGGCCATTTCAGCAAAGCCTTTCATACCCGCCTGATTTACAGGCAAGGATAGATGGCAGTATTGCGGCTATAAAACAACAGCAGGAGCAGGAGCAGGCAAAAACCAGAAAGCGCCTGCGAACACTGTATAGCCTATTAGGCGCAGCTTCGATTGCCTTGGTTGTTGCTGTAATTTTAGGGTTTATTGCTTACCGGGCAAGTGTTGCTACAAAATCAGCATTGGATGAAATGGTAAAAGCACAGGCCGAAAAAAGCAAAACCGAATTCAACAGTCTCGAAAGCAGGGCAAATATTATTTTGAGCGCAAATGGTTGCCCCGAAGCGATAACCCATATAATGGATTCTATTTCTAAAAAAAATCCGGACAGCACTAACATGAGATTGAGAATAAAAGCCATCAACGACACCGCACAAATAAAGGGATATTGTAAATGAAACAGGTCTTTTTTTTCTTGTTTTGCACAGCTTTCTTTATTTCGGTAAAGGGACAAAGCAATTATGATGAGGCCGTTCAGCTTGGCGATGAGGCATTAAAAAACAAGGATTATAAAAATGCTATTAACAAATACTTTGCTGCTGAAGCATTTGACCCGGCGAAGAAAGACCTGATAAAAGTTAAGGTGAACCTTGTATTCGACAGGATAGTGGCTTTGAAAGCAGAAGCAGAAAATGCAAAGAGTGAAGCAGAAAAACAAACCCGAATTGCCCGGGCCAATTACTTAGTTTCAGAGGCAAATCGCTTAACGGAAACAAACCCAACTTTATCCTTACGAATAATCGAAAATGTATTGAATAAATACAGTAGTAATGATAAATTTGTGAAGGATGCTAATAAAATTTACAAAGAAAATATTTTTTATAAAGTAATTGCAAATTGTGAATCCAGATGGGGAGCCAATTACCTTGCATTTTCACCCGATGGGAAAGCTATACTTATCAAAAGTTTGGATGATGCTACGCGTTTGTACTACCTGGAGGGTCATATTATAAATGATTTTTATGGAGATATTAATTCTTCATCGTTTTCGCCGGATGGGAAATATATTCTTACCGCTTCTGTTCATTATTATGATGATATTCCACTTAATATTCGTAATTCAGCCATTTTACGAAATTTGAAGGGTGATACAATTAAAGTATTTACGGGTCATACAGCGAAGGTTCGATCATTGGTATTCTCACCAAATGGGAATACCATTCTTACTGGCTCTGATGATAGTACAGCCCGTTTATGGGACATAAAGAATGGTAAGCCTATTATAGTATTCATTGGTAATACCGGTCCTGTTCAATCAGTAGCCTTTTCTCCAGATGGAAAAACCGTTCTTACCGTGTGTAAAGACACGTTAACCATTTTTAGCTTGTGGGATCTTGATGGAAGAATTATCAGGAAGTTCGATGATAGTTTGCAACATTTCAATTCAATAGGATTTTCAAGTGATGGGAAAACTATTTATGCAGTATCTGAAGAGGCTGTATCTGAAGGCACGGATCCTGGAACTTTTTTCCATATGTGGGATCTGGAGGGGCATAGAATTAAAATTAAAAATTTTAGAGGAATTCACACTATAAAAGGTACGGAATCTTCTGTATTATCACCAGATGGGAAAACTATACTTACTGCCTCCGATGATGTAGCAGATGCTCCAATATATGATCGTAATATATGCATATTAAGAAACTTAATTGGTGAAACTATTTCAACATTCAGGGGCCATGTGGATATGGTTACTTCATTAGCATTTTCTTTTGACGGGGAACATATACTTACGGGTTCTTTTGATTCGACAGTCCGATTGTGGGATTTACATGGAAATACAATTCAGTTGTTAAGGGGTCATTCAGGACCAATCCTATCCGTTGCTTTTTCTCCGGATGGAAAAAAAATTGCAACAAGCGGTTTTGATCAAACAGTCCGTTTATGGGATTTGGGTGATAAAATGCCTTTAACTGATTTTCTAAAAAGCGATAAGATCGAACCCTTATCGGCTGAGCAGAAAAAACAATATGGAATCAAAGAATAGTAATCCATGAACCGTCTTCTGTTTTTCATTTTCTGTACGCTCCTCTTTGTTGATGCAAAGGGGCAAAGCAGCTATTCCGAGGCGATATACCAAGGCGATACGGCTTACTACAACGGACATTATAAAACCGCCATCAATAAATATTTTGCAGCCGAAGCATTCGACCCTTCTAAAAAAGATGAAGTTAAAGCCAAAGTGAACAGGGTATTTGATAAAATTGAAGCATTGCGCCAGGAAGCAGAGGAATTAAGAAAGAGAGCAAACAATGCTACCAGGTCAGCAATTTTAAATGAGTATAAAGCAAAGGAAGCTCTATCAAAAGCTAAAATGTTTATTGCGCAACATTTTTTTTATGATGGCAAGTTTGCCCTCGAAATTTATAATCAAGAATGGGGATCAGAATACAAATTTATTTTTATTGACACGAATGGGATTAAGGTTGAAAAGTTGGGAGAATGGATACGGGCAACCCAGTTTAATGCAGAAGATGGATTTGCAAGGGTGTATGCCGGGGTATATACAGATTTTGAATCTGATTTTTTGTTGGACACAACCGGCCAGACCTATTTGGCAGCTTATGATTTGCATGGGATATTAAGGGTTAAAAATTATAATAAATTTCTGTTTAGTGCCGATAGTGGCTTTGGGGAAAATGCTTATGGCATTGAAGCATTTGTAATTGATAGAAAAGATTTTTTGGATGTTGATATTAAAGATGGTACAAGTTTGATCGACAGCATCCTTACAATCAGTTCCCTGAAAATATTGCTAATAAAAGAATCTGATTTACCAGATGTGGATCATTTAGCCTCAAATCTGGATAAACTGCCAAATCTGGAATACCTCACTTTGTTGAACTTAAAGGTTTTGCCTCCTCAAATCGGGAACCTGGGCAATTTAAAATCGCTTAATTTGAGTTCTAATGAATTGTCCGGTTTGCCCAAAGAAATCGGGCAGTTGAAAAATCTGACAAATCTAAACTTGCCTTATAATCAATTGGTCAATTTACCCAAGGAAATAGGTGAGCTAAAAAATCTAACAACCCTAAATCTGGAAAACAATAAATTGGAAAGCATGCCTTTTGAAATAGGGAAACTTACGAATCTTGAATCTCTTCGTTTAGGTAACAATGCTTATGATTATGGCCCTAACCAATTGGTTCATTTACCAACCTCTATCGGGCAGTTGAAAAATTTAAGAAACCTTGAATTGCACGGAAATGAATTAACAGACTTGCCTCGCGAAATCGGGGAGTTGAAAAACCTGACAACACTCTATTTGAGCAGCAATAAATTGACCAATTTACCCCCGGAAATCGGGGGCTTGGATAATTTGGAATCGCTTTATTTGAGCAACAATAAATTGACGGGTTTACCCAACGAAATCGGGAAGTTGAAAAATCTGATAACACTTGATTTAAGCGGGAATAAAATTCCAAAAATTGAAATCGAAAAAGTCAGGAAGCTTCTGCCAAATTGTGAGATAATAACCGACTAAGAAATATATAACGATAATCATTATGAACCGCCTTCTGTTTTTCTTCTTGTTTATGCTCTTCTTTTCTACTGCAAAGGGGCAGAGGAATTATCAGCAGGCAATAGATTCTGGATATTATTATTATAACAAAGGCATCTACCAAACTGCTATCAAAAAATACTTTGCAGCCGAAGCATTTGACCCAACAAAAAAAGATGTGGTGAATGACAGCGTGAATAGTGTTTATTTAAAAATTGAAGCCCTGAAAAATGAAGCTTTACAAAATTTCAATGCGGCTAAAATTTCTGAAAATAAGGCAAAGAAGGAGGAATTTAAAGCTGATAGGGCTTTAGAACGTGTAAAGGATCAACAAATTATATTAAATAATAATTTGGCTGAGGCAAATAGATTGACCAGCATGGCACAGGCAGCGGAACGTAGATTGATCGAGTCGTTAAACAAAGCGGAAAGGCTCATTAATGCTTTTTATTTTTACGATGGGAAATATGCCCTTGCATATAATAATGGCTATTATTTTATTGACAAAAACGGAAATTCTGTTGAGAAACTTGGAAAATGGATGAAAGCAGAGCAGTTTGACAGCTATGGATTCGCGAAAGTAATAGGCTTTGAAGGAAGCGATTATCTTAAAGATACTACTGGCGCTAAGTACAAAGCTGCATATAGTCTCAGTGGTTTAAACACAAGTATAATGGCAGTTGACCTTTCCAACAAATTAGATGGAAATCTGCCTTATAATTCCTTGCTTACAGCTAAAAACCTTCAAATATTATATTGTAAATCCAATCATTTGGAAAGCTTACCCGAGGACATTGGCAGTTTGACAATTTTAACAACGATAGATCTGAGCAACAACAAAATTGCCAAATTGCCAAAAGGGATTTGGGAGTTGAACAAGTTGGCAGGTCTCTATTTAAGTTACAATAAATTGGGGAGTTTGCCCATAGAAATAGGGAAGTTGACAAAATTGACCCGGCTTTATTTAGGCAACAATAATTTGAACATTTTACCCAAAGAAATATGGAATTTAGAAAATTTAAGTGCGCTTGATTTGAGCGGCAATAATTTGGAAAGCCTACCCAAAGAAATAGGGAAGTTGACAAAACTGACCCGGCTTTTTCTGGGCGGGAATAAATTTATTGGTTTGCCGAATGAAATATGGGGATTAACAAATTTGACCGATCTCTATTTGGACGATACCAAATTGGCCGCCTTACCCATAGATATAGGGAAGTTGACAAAATTGACAAGGCTATTTTTAAGTAAGAATCAATTGACCAGTTTGCCCAAAGAAATTGGGAAGTTGGAAAACCTGAAAGGGTTATATTTAAGCAATAATCTATTGGAAAAATTGCCTTCTGAAATCGGGCAGTTAAGAAATAATTTGACTTATCTTGATTTGAGTAGGAATAAATTGTCCGGTTTGCCGAAAGATATAGGCGAGCTGAAAAAATTGACTGGGCTTTATTTGAGTAACAATCAATTGACTAATTTACCCGAAGAAATCAGGGAGTTAAAAAATCTGACCTATCTGGATATTAGAAACAATTCAATCCCTGCATCAGAAATTGAAAAAATACGTCAGCTTTTACCATTTTGTGAAATCAAATCCGAACAATAAAACTTCTACAACAGAAACCGGAAACAGCTTACTTTTGTAAATCTATCTTCTGCTACTTCGAGGAATACAATAACTATCACCAACGAATAAAATTGTCTCTAATACTTCTTGATAGTTCGATTGACATACTAATTTTTGAGTTTGATCTGAAAACCTTTAAAAAAAGAAAACCACGGAGGCACAGAGGACACAGAGGCACACAGAGTGTTGTTAATCAGCACTATAAACTTTGTGAACTTAGCGAAGCGGTATCACGAACACTTTTAAAATGAGCAATTGTGAGTAAACTTATAGGTTTTGTGCCTTTGTGGCAAAAAAAGACTTTTCGGAGTAGACTCAATTTTACAACACCAAAACCGGTAATTGAAGCAGGAATTCAAATTGCTGCATGCCGTTAAATATAAACCAACACAAAAACTTAAAGCCATGGAAAAAGAAGCTTTTAACCAATATATTGAAAACAGGTATCAGAAACAAATGGATTTCTATAGAGGCAGTTCAGGGAAGAACCAGACGAAATACAAATATTTTCAATGGATACTGATTGTGCTTTCTGCCATTGCACCTGTGCTTACAGCTTTAATAACCAAGTGGCCGCATCTTCAGCTTGCTACGGTTGTAATTACAGCCATGGTGGCAATTATAACCACTGGACTGAAAACATTCCAGTATCAGGAATTGTGGGTTAATTACCGTGCCACCTACGAACAGTTAAAGCCCGAAATACATTACTATAATTTCAATGTTGGCCCTTATGGCGATTCAGGAATTGATAAGGAGTCGCTTTTTGTAAGCCGGATTGAAGCTATTTTAGATAAGGAACATCAGGCTTGGCCTATTTCAAAAAAGCTCCATGAGAACCAGAACCAAGGAGAAAAGGGGGATGTAGGAACAATGGCTCAAGAATAACAATGCACTTCTGCGGAATCTGGAATCCTCAGTTCGTACGCTTCTTCTTTGTGTCTGCTTCTGCAAAAACCTGCTTCTTAGCTTTATTTCTCAAAACCCCACACACAAAAAATCCCCGCCACATCGTAGCAGGGATTTTTGATTTCTATAATCCTCACACTTCGACTTGTTTCGGCAAAAAGCTCAACAACCAACGCTCAGTGCATTGCATCCCCACATCCCCAAATCTTCACATTATCGCATTAGCACATTATCACATTATCGCATTATCTCTATTTGCTTTTAATAGCTTTAGTTAGCAACACCCCTTCTGAAGTATAAAGTTTGCAGTAATAAACCCCTTCAGCAAGTTGGCTGCCATCAATAACTATTTGGTTCAGTCCGGTGCTTTTGCAGTTTGCATTGACTACGCGTACCACGCTGCCTATGGAATTACAGATTTCAATTTTTACCCCGCCTGCGACTTTTGCTGTAAAATCAATATACAGCTTGTCCTTAAATGGGTTAGGGTAAACGCTAAGTCCGTTTTCAATACTCGGTTTTGTTCCTGTAAAGCCAAAAACTACGCTGTTCGAGGCCGCAGATTCGCAACCTGCGGCACTGCTGGCAACCACATAATACGTTTCGGTATGGGTTGGGTAATAGGTTTGTGCTGTTGCGCCATCAATAATCCCCTGGCTATTGTACCATTGGTTGCCCGAGCTGGCCGTGCTAACCAAATGGTCGCCCGCAACGCTTACAACAGGTGTGGCCGGTATAGGTTCAACGGTTACAATTGCGCTCCCAGTTGTGGAGTTAAATGCACTGAATACCTGTACCGTGTAGGTTGTGGTTTCGCTTGGTGTGGCAATTGGATTAAAAATCCCAGCGTTGTTAAGAGAAGCGGCAGGTGACCAGTTATAAGTGTAAACGCCTGTGCCGCCCGTAGCAAACACATAAAGCTGTGAAGCGTTTCCGGTACAGATAGTAGCAGGCGAAGCCATGGTATTTATGGCTAAAGGCCCAAGAAGGGTTTGGCTGAAAGGCGGGAATTTTATATAGTCAATCCAAGCGGCATCTTGTCCGGCAAGGGTTGCTTCATCTTTTTCGTAAGCCCAGCTAAAACGGTGGTTTCCGGCTGTGATGGGGAAACTTACTTTTGCCCACTCTTTGTTGCCGCTCCAACTGCCCAATTCGTTGCCATCCACATAAAACTTAAGGAAATCGTAGCCGCTTTCGCTCGAAACCTTGCGGTAAAACGAAACCGTGTCGTTGGAAAGCACCTGTCCGTCAATATACATTTCGCTTTGCTGCGCATTGTTTATATTACCCGAAACTGCACCAAAAGTACCCTCGTACTTTGTGGAAGGACTTATTTTCCAAGGTTTGGCACCTTTCATGCGCCAACTGTATTTCAGGAAATTGCCGGTTTCAAAGTCTTCCAATTGTGCGCCAACTCCAGGGTTGAGGCTCGCAACCGAATTGTAAGGCCCGGCAGTTGCGGTTACATAAACCGAAAAAGTGCTTCCCAAAGGTGCATCAGGGCTAACCGTAAAACTAAAAGTGGAATTGCCGCTTGCCCCGGCAGCCAACGCGCCTAAGTTAACCGATGGCGAACTGGTGCTTACATAATTGCCGAACACAAAAAGTTGAGCCGTAACTTCTGCCGAAGTGCAATGGCCGCTATTGGTGGTTGGCATGGTAACCCAAATAGTTTCGCCCGGGTCAATCTGCCCGTTGCCATTTCCTGCCGTTGAATCGTCAATGGTAATAAGTCCGTTCACAAGCCTGGGTGCATACACCAGCACACTGAAGCCCGAAGTAAAAACACTTGTATCGGCTTGTGTGGTAATGGTAAATGAGGCGGTGTGCATATCGGGTATATATTCGTTCACCTGAATAGTAAATGCACTTTGTGCGCTGGCCGATCCGTTGCTGGTAATCAAAGGCCAAGTGTATGTGTTTTCAGGTAGGGTAACATAAGCATCGGTGGTGCTAAGCGTAGAAACAGCATTTACGGCATTGGCATTCCCAAAATTCGCGAAAGTGAGGTCAACGGTAAGCGGCTCGTTAAATTCGGGGGTTTGGTTGTTGTTGCCGCCATTGTCACTGATCTGATAATTGTCCATAACCAAATACGGGCCATCAGGCGATGCCACCATCACGCTGTCAATATAAGGCTGGCGGTTTTGTTTTGTGATAACGATATTTGCATAACCCGGTTCAGTAAACGGCTGCAAGGCCACCTGCGCCAAACCGTTGGCATCGGCTTCGGCAACGCCATGTAGGATATTGTTTTTACTTATTGCTATGTAAGCATAAGGTTCGGTTTGAACTTCAAATATTGGCGTACCAAGCGGGAGCAAAGGCATATAACTAACCGTTAATGCTGGTGGCACCGAGAAATAAACCATGGTGGAAGGGTCGCCCATAAGGCAATATATTTCCCAATAATATTGTTTCATGCTCGAATTCGATTCCTGCACGGCAAGGTTTCCGGCAAAAACCATTTGGTCCATGGCGCTGTACCATTCGCTTACAGGCTCGCCATGATCGTGGAAAGTACGGTCGTAAGCACCTAACCCAGTTGATTCGTAGGTCGGGTTGCTGGCAATCTGCCCGTTGCCAACGCCCCACCAATAATCTTCGTCCCAGTAACTTAAATCGGAAGCGCCAATATATCCCAAAGCCCCTTTGTTTTCGGCCCTTAGCAGCACTTCGCCAAAAGTGTTATCGTTGTACGTGTTGGTTTGGCAGCAGTTGCCTACCATCAGGCAGTATTTATCGGCATTTTGCAGGTTGGGTACGTCCGAAATGGAAAAGGAAGGATCGGCCCAACCGCTGGGGCTACCGTGGGCGGTATAATTGGCATACGAAACCCCGTTGCTGACATTGGTTTGTATGTTTTGTGAATAGTTGCCGCCGCTGGGTTCCGGTTGAAGGTATGTGTGCGAAACAAGGTTGTGTGCCGCATTAAAGTAATTGTCTGTTCCATAGTTTATCTGCCCGTTTCCCCAAGTCAACTGGTGCGAAGCATCGGCTCCGGCCACCATCACCACTTCGTTAAGAAACGAAGGGTCGGGCATGAGGTATTGCTCGTATTGCAGGGTTTTGTTTATCTGCGGAAGCAATTCGGCAACGTTATTGGCCGAAAATCTGCCATAATATACTTCGGGGAGGAAATCGCCTGTGTATTCGCAATAGTAAAGGTCCGAAACGTGTGCGCCGCAGTTGTATGCCGGTATTTGTGGCACGTCGCCAACAAACAAAACAAATGTTGGGGCCGGATCGGCAGCGGTGCCGCTTGTATATAAATTTTGGAGATATGCTTTTATCGAATTGAATGTTGTTCCAACAGCGGCATTGTTGGTATAAGCTTCAATAACCTTGAAACCGCGTTTGGTTTTCCATTTAATGAACGGCTGCAACGCCTCGCTGAACATGGGGTCCGAAACAATAACATATTTTACCGGAACGCTCGAAATGGTATCTGTTGGTGCATCGGTAGGTTGGTAATTGAGTACATTGTGGAACACACTGTTAAAGTATGGCGAATGCGTTCTGGCTTTGTTTTCATCGGTTTTGGCTTTGTCGGCCCCAACAAAAATAACTTCTACAATCAGGTTGTTATAAACCCTTATTGTATTTGTAACCGGATTATATTCAACCGGCGAAATTACCAGATTGGCCAACTGAACACTGCGTAAATAGCCGGAAACCTCAACCCTTGCAAGTACTTCGCCATAAAAACCATTGGTTTGGTACAAAGCCTGGTTGTATGCAAAAGGTTCTTTTTTTGTCCCGCTCTTGGCTTGTGGAGCCTGTGCCGGAAATATCCTTTGCGTAATTCCAAAATCCGAAAGTTTATATTCCTTTACATCGTAACTCACTACTTTCACTTCGGGGCTTGCACCAGCCGGGATTTCAATCAATTTGCTAAGTACCGGAAGTTGTGGTGCGCCTACAATGTTGCTTTTTGAGTACTTTTCGGCAAACAGTTCAACAAATTCGCCCTTTTCGGTATTTAACCAAAGCGTATTGAAACTGCTAATGGTGTTGGAAACCTGCAACTGGTAAAATGTGTTTTGAATCACATCCAAACGGTTGGTGCCTGATGTATTAAGCACTATTTCGTTGGCGGCATTAAGTTGCAATGCGGCAAAAAGCAATAAGGCAATGGCCCAACCGCTCAGTTTTTGTGTAAAAGAAACGAACATGGAATTGTGTTTAATTGATTGAACTGATTAAGGGCTACAAAGTTATATATTTATCAATAGCTTATGTAAAAATATTCGTTGTATCTATTCAGTACTTAAAGTTAGGCTGTTGGCTGTTAGGCTTTAGGCTGTTAGGCTGTTAGGGCTTTGCTAAGTCAAATAATGCTTGATTTTAATCTATAATATAGCTTAAGATGACGATCCCCAACACCCAAATCCTAACCCCTAAAAGGTAAACCCCAGAATAGTTGCAGATATTAATTTTTTGAAGCAGCCTGCAATTAAAAAAGCCGGGCAACGAAGTCGAAAAATATTTTTTCTCCGCACATTTATATCAAGTACATTTGATTGTTTTTAAACAACAGTAACATGAAAATCAAATTTATTGGCGCCGCGCGCGAAGTTACTGGCAGTAAACACCTTATTACTACTGAAGGTGGAAAAAAAATACTGCTCGACTGCGGGATGTTTCAGGGAAAAGGTCTCGAAACAGATGGCATGAACCGCAACCTGATGTTCGATCCGGCCAAAATTGACCATGTGATCCTTACCCATGCCCATATCGACCATTCAGGTTTGATTCCCTATATTTATCGACTGGGTTTCCGTGGTTCGGTTATTTGTACCAGTGCCACCCGCGACCTCTGCTCAATAATGTTAGCCGATAGCGGCCATATTCAGGAAGGTGATGTGAAATGGTTCAACAAACGGCGTATCGCTAAAGGGATGCAACCTGTAGATCCCATTTATACCGAGCAGGATGCCCGCGCCTGCATGGAATTGTTTATCGGGGTGGCTTACGATCGCAAATTCCGGATCGACGGAAACATAAAGGTAAAATTCACCGACACCGGCCACATGTTAGGCAGTGGAACAGCTTTGCTCGAAATTACCGAAAAC
Source organism: uncultured Bacteroidales bacterium (assembly GCA_903946925.1). Taxonomy (GTDB): domain Bacteria; phylum Bacteroidota; class Bacteroidia; order Bacteroidales; family UBA4417; genus UBA4417. The sequence goes on from CAJAXK010000352.1 coordinate 13,701, forward strand.
GGAAAAACCACCCGTATTGCTTATACCGGCGATATTGGCCGTCCGGTAAACCGTATCCTAAAACCGCCGGTTGCTTTTCCGCAATGCGATTACCTGATTACCGAAGCAACCTACGGCAACCGCCTCCATCCTCAATTGCAGGAAGCTGAAGGCGAACTGTTACGCGTTATCCGCGAAACTTGTATTGAAAAAGGGGGCAGGGTCATTATTCCTTCCTTCGCAATTGGCCGTACACAGGAAGTAGTTTATGCACTGAATAATTTCTTTAACCAAGGGCTTTTGCCAAAGGTTAATATTTATGTTGATAGCCCGCTCGCCATAAATGCTACCGACATTTTTAGGCTTCACACCGACATACTGAACAAAGATGTTGCAAAAGTTATGCAAACCGACCCCGATCCATTTGGGTTCAATTCGCTTTTTTATATCAAAAGCCCGGAGGACTCGAAACGGCTTAATTCCAACAAAAAACCATGTGTGATCATTTCGGCATCGGGAATGATGGAGGCCGGACGGATAAAACACCACTTGGCAAATAATATCGAAAACCCAAACAATACTATACTTGCAGTAGGCTATTGCTCCCCAAGGACTTTGGGTGCAAGGATTTTGGAAGGCGCCGATGAGGTTTCCATTTTTGGTGTACGGCATCCGGTAAAAGCCAAAATTGAACGTATCGAAGCTTTCAGCGGTCATGGCGACTACAGCGAAATGGCTGATTATCTGAGTTGTCAGAATGTTTCACAAATACAAAAAGTTTTTCTCGTCCATGGCGATTACGATGCCCAAACGGCTTATAAGAAAACTCTTGGTCAACAAGGCTTTTCAAATATCGAAATACCGATAGCCGGCGAAGAGTTCGAGTTAGGGTAATGGTTATTGGTTATTGGTTAATGGTTAATGGCGGACACTGAGCAGAGTCGAAGTGTTTTTGGCGGACATTGAGTGTGGTTGAAGTGTTATTGGTTAGCGATTAAGGCTTCAAGTGTGTCAATGCAAGGCTATTGGTCAAATTTGCAAAGTGGGTTTTTCGTTGCGATAACAAAAAATATTGTGTGTAGTGTTTGCCTTTGTGAATATACTAAAAAATAACAAACTGAAAAACAGCCTTTACGGGGCTGTTTTTTGTTTGTTAAATCATCCAATCCTAAAAAACTCACCTCTCTGGGTCGTCCGAATCTTCTTTTTCCATATTGGTATAAAACTCATCAACAATGGCTTTGGCCTGTTCAAGGTTTTCGAGCGCAACAAACACTTTCATGCCGGCGGCTTCGGTTGGCATAATGTTCCAAGGTAGCGACGAAGCTTGTTGGATAATGGCTTCTATATCGTTGTCTTCGAGTATGCTTTTCAGCAAACCGGCTTCCCATGCCGAACCTTGGAATACTTCGTGGGGAGCCAGGTTTTTATCTTCTTTTGTCATGGCATAAAGGTAATGCAAATGTTTGTAAACAAATTAAAACCCTAATATTTTTTACCAAAAGGTATTGTAATGCCCAACCAAGGTAATGCAATAAAAGTTTCCTGCTGGGAGGTTAAAGGGATAAAAAGCCCATAGTCGATTCCTGCTTTTTTTGATAACGTCCTGCCCCCAAACGAAATAAGGGTAATATAATCTTCTCCGTTTGCTATAAAAAAGTTCTCGGTAAGCAGATACCCTTTCGGCCCTACCCTGGCCATACCGCTTAAAGTTATAACAGGCACTTTGCCCCATTGTCCTGCAGCATATCCATAGCCAAGCCCAACCGTAAGGTTGTTGTTCCGATTACCAACAGACCCTAACCCATACACTAAACCAAAACCAGCATTTTCCTCACCCAAAACCACACCGGTAAGGGCACCGACCCCAAGATTGAATTTATCTTTCACAACAGGGATTGAAAATTTGGGCACAACCCAAACAGGTGATGAGGTCCCCCCAAAGAAAAACAATGGGAGCATACCGGCACCAATCGAAAAATAATCGGTAACCCCTACACTGGCCTGATTCCATAATACCCAGATATTCTGATAGTAGCCTTCGCCCTTTTTAAGCCCATATCCGTTAGGCGACCAAAAGTACCGTGTTGACTGTGTGTTTTTGGCCCATAATTTCCCCGCTTTAATTTCAGCTGTTTGAACGTGCGACATTACTTTTATCGAAGTGCGGGGAATCGTGACTTTTCCGAGGATAGAGGTTTCTATTTCAACTTTTAACGAATCTTCGGCAAGGAGTATGCCTAAATAGTCGTTACCATCAAGGGTTTCAATCTTGACCATTCTTGAAGAATCGGGCTGCACCTGACCGTAAGCAAGGTTTGCCAACATAAAGACAATCGAAAAAAAGCTAAGGCGTAACAGGTTTTTCATGGCTTTTGGCTTTATTGGTTTATTCCCTTAAAAATTAGCTGATTGAAACATCAGTAGTGCAAATATACGCAATTCGGGTGCAATTCCCTCCGTGCAATAGAAATATGTGCCAACTGCTTTTGAAATATACAATAAACAGGCGAAAAAATTATCATAAGTAAGCCTTCTGCTTCAAATGGGATAAAAACAATCATTTATTTTTACAAAAACAAAAACTAAGCTGGCAAGGGAAACCAATAATTAAAACCCCGAAAATATACTCTATGAAACTCCGTGAATTCCATGCTGCTTTGCAGGTAATTAGGCAGGCACATCGGCTAAGCTCACGCCAAAGTTTCGCTGGGCACATAGTGAAGCACTCAGCGCACCGCCCTGTGGATTTCTTTTTTTTAGGGTTTCCGCAGTGAACTCATTGTGCTGTTCGGATAAACATATCCGTTCATTCCCTTTTCCTGTATCTGCAAACATTGCAATCGCCCATCCTGAACTCATCGCCATTTTTATAAAGCATAACGCCAAACTGCCTGAGCGAATCGGGAAACACATCGTACCAACCATCCCTTATCAAATAAATGGTATCGCGCTCCATAACTTTATAGGCCATTGCACGGTTGCGGACACTCGATAATTCATCGGGCGTTGCTACAATCATATCGGGATTGGTTACCGAAATAATGTAGGAATTCCAGTAGTTGCCAATAATTCCAATTCGTCCGAGGCTTTCGAATTCGCGGGCATTTTCCGCACCAGGTTTAAACGTTTTGGGCCAGATGTATTTTAAATTATACAATGTGCCGGCTCCTGCAAGCAATATGGCTACAAACAACACAACACGAAATGCTTTTTTAAAAGCCGACATTTCAAGGCAATCGAAAGCCAATAAAAATGCCATCCAGAAACCAATGTAATTGCTTATAAAATAACGCCTTGGAACTCCATTCATAAAAGACCATTTCGAAATAAGTATTGCACCAAAAATCAAAAACAGATCGAAAACAAAAAATAAGAACCACTTTTTCTCAATGTTGCCAAGGTGGATTTTGTTATGCATCAATATCAACGAAATTAAAAGCACTATGGTAAGGTATAGGTAAACACTTGTAAACGGTTCCGCCGCTTTAAACAGAAGCAAATCGAAAATGGAATCGCCAAACATTTTTAGGGATGCAATAATTGTGTGCAAATTGTTGAAATTATTATACGAAGGCGATTTATCGGCCAAATGTTTGCCATAAAGTATAAATGCAGTACCAAATACAACACCCGCAACTGTATAGTAAAATTCGGGCTTGCGAAAGAAACTTATAACCGAGGTTTGGCTTCTGCTGATAAAAACAAAGTAAATTTGGAGGGATAAAATCAGGAAAACCGATATAATTGCCAAATCAGAAACCCAAACAGACAGAACAAACATAAGTGTGATAAGCAGCAGTAAAAAATGCTGTTTCAATCCGTATCGTGATATTTCATTTTCGTACAGTTTGTTCAACAAAAAAATACTTATTGCAAGCAGGCTGTATGCTTCGCCAATATTAAGCCGCAATAAGTCAATCATCCTGATAGGCGGGAAAAACCAGATGAAAGCGAATACCAGTTTGCTGAATTTTGTTTTTAACAAAGTGGCAAAAGCAAAATACCCTGCAACAAGCAGTAAATAATGCGAAATGGATTCGGAAGTTAGCGGCGAAATGCCAAACCCTTTGTAAAACACTTGTCCGAGCAAAGGGATAAGCGATCCGTACCTGTCCTGCCCCCAGAAGTATAAATCGTGAGGCAATTTAAAATCGTGGATCATGAGTACCTGTATTGCATCATCGGAACCCAGCAAAGGATAAAAATTAGACGAATAGCACAAAAAGGATAAAACGATGATGAGTGCTACCCCTAAATAATGCAAGCAAATTTTCATTAAACCCAACGTTTTAAGCCACGAAAATTACGGATTTTTTCTTCAATCGAATCTTCCAAAATAACTTCCTTGCAAGGAAATTGATATTTAGCATTAAAAAGCGACAACATTTCTGATAGATTCAACTAATGAAACTGGATATCATTTACAGCTATTTACTCTATCAAATAGTTATCTTTTTGCCAGGGATGTGTCAATTTTGTTAGCATTTGTAATTTGAGGTGGGGCGGTTAATTTCAAATCTTTACCAATACAACAATTAAAATTAGCTATGAACTTTAGGCGTTATAGGCACTTATAACTTTAGGCACTGAATATATACCCTTTTCAACCACAGCCAAGCTTTTTGGATACTGGAAAGCCCATTCTTTTTCTATTGGCAATAGAACCCAAAAAACGCAAATTAACCTTACTTTTGTTTCCACCTAAGTGAAACGAATAAGCAAATAATAACAAGCCAACTTGAAAGGCCGAAGCACAAACCCAAAGTAATTATTTAAAAAATTTTAAAGATGAAAAAATTATTGGTTGCAGCACTGTTCATGTTTTTTTTGTGCCCATTTCAGGTTATTCCGCAAACATCTGATTCCGACACGGTTAATGCCAACCTGCTAAACCAAGCGCAAGCAACTATATTGTTCCAGCAACAAAAACTTGATTCGTTGAGCAAGATACAATTGCAGGACGAATTAGTAAAGGCATCGGGCAACCAACAGAAAACAAAGGAGTTGGAGAAAAAACTCAAGAAGATTGAATTGGCCGATTCGTTGCGTAAAGTTGAATTGTTAGGGAAAGTTGAATCCATACGAAAAAGCAACATTGGTTTTGCCGTTGACCCTTTTAGCGATACTCTGTTTTTTATCTATGCAAACATTGCATCGCTTAACGCCAAGGTCCGGGCCGAGAGCATTAAAAACCGCATAAAATTACTTTACAAAGATCCTTTTTTAGACCCTGAACTGCTTAAAACAATTCAAACCGAATTCGGTGTCGAAATCGCCTATTCAGACGATAATATTATTATGGTAGTAACCACTGTTGATGCCATGATACTCAAAACTAATGAGTTGCAGTTAGCCACCAAATATAAGGATGTTATTAAAAATCGGCTTATCGAAGAAAGGAAGGCTAACAATTTGGCCAATTGGCTAAAGCGCATTGGTTTGGCAATATTGATAATTTTTGGGCTTAGCCTGCTTATTATCATCAACAACCGGATGTTTAGGTGGGTTAAAAAAAGGCTTTTTGATGGTGAAAACGGTTTCCTGAAAGCACTTGTTTTCAATAAAATTGAAGTGCTTTCGAGCGAACAGCTTAAGAAATTTATGATTAGGATAATTGATGCACTGCGTATCGTATTCATTTTTATCGCCGTTTTCATTTCCTTGCCCCTGTTGTTCAGCATATTCCCCGAAACCAAGATGTGGACAGCCACTTTGTTGAATTGGATTTTAAGCCCGGCACGTGCCGCCTTTAAGGGTATTATTGATTTTATGCCAAACCTATTTTCGATTTTGGTCATAATTTTCCTTTTTAAATACTCGATAAAAGGGATTAAATATTTTGTTGATCAAATTGAAAAAGGGCATATACACATAAACGGGTTTCACGAAGAATGGGCACAACCGACTTTCAGGATATTGAAATTCCTGCTTTTTGCCTTTATGGTTGTATTGATTTTTCCCTATTTGCCCGGTTCCGGTTCGCCCGCATTTCAAGGGGTTTCGGTGTTTGTGGGTATATTGTTCTCGTTAGGATCTTCGAACGCAATTGCCAACATGGTTGCAGGTATGGTAATAACCTATATGCGCCCGTTTAAAATAGGCGACCGTGTAAAAATAGGCGAAATAATAGGTGATGTGGTTGAGAAAACAGCCTTGGTTACCCGTATCAGGACTATTAAAAATGAAGATATTACAGTCCCAAACTCAACTGTGCTATCAACCAGTACCACAAACTTTTCGAGCAATACCCGCAACAACGACACTGGGTTGATTATATATACCACCATAACAATTGGGTACGATGCGCCATGGAAAGATGTTCACAACGCCCTTATTTCGGCCGCGCTGCGAACCCCTTTGGTATTAAAAAAACCTTCGCCTTTTGTTTTACAAACCAGCCTCGACGATTTTTACGTTTCGTATCAGGTAAACTGCTACACCAAAAATGCCAATAGCATGGCAGTAATTTATTCGGATCTGCATCGGAATATACAGGATTGCTTTAATGAAGCCGGCATCGAAATTATGTCGCCACATTACGAGCATCAGCGGCGGGGAAACGCAACTACCATTCCGGCTAATTATCTTAGCACCGAAGAGGGTTCGGATGGTAATTTGGATAAAAAGGAGGAAAAGCAATAGGGATTTGGCTTTTGCAACCGGAAATTGGTTATTGGTTATTGGCTCCAATCCGAAATCAGTAAATGGTTATTGGTTATTGGATCCAATCCGTAATTGGTTATTGGTTATTGGATCCAATCCAAAATCCGCAATCCGCAATCCGCAATTAAAAACAAATCCCGACTTTACCGAAAAACGCTATTTAAAAAACCGCCTTGCTGGTAACTCTGAATTACTTTATAGCGTTGTATTTTGCCGCTCGAAGTTTTGGGTATTTCGTTCGACTTAATTATAATAAGTTCATCAACAGGAATCCCTAAATCCTTGCGCATCAAAGTCCTGAGTTTTTCCAAAACTTCCTGTGCTTTGGCTTCGGGAATGGCCGCAGCAAAAACAAGTACTTTTTCCTTTCCCGTTTTATAATCGGTTATTCCGCCAATAATTATCTTGCCAAAATTGAACTCTTCCAGGTTGCAAGCCAATACTTCGAGGTCGTTGGCAAAATAATTTTTGCCGTTTACAAATATAATATCTTTATAGCGCCCGCTGATATACAGGTTCCCTTCAAAAATAAAGCCCATATCGCCGGTCCTGAGCCATTCGCCGGCAAACAATTTTTCGGTTTGCTGCGGGTTCAGGTAATATCCACGTGTTACCGAATTTCCCATAACCAAAACATGCCCAATCTTACAATCGTCAACTGTATTCCCTTCGCTATCCACAATTTTTATTAAAACATGTTTAACAGGTTTCCCAACACTTACAATGGAACGGATATGTTTTCCTGAGCGCGTAATGCCAACTTTAACAGCAACAAAATCCTTATCAAGTTTTTCGTTATCAAAAGAAGTTACAACACTATGCTCCATTAAAGGCGAAAACGAAACCGCGAGGGTAGCTTCAGCCATACCATAAACTGCCATCATTGCTTCCTCATGAAAGCCATACGATTTTAATACACGGTTAAAATCGTTAAGTACCTTTACAGATATGGGTTCGGCTCCGTTCAGAATAGCTTTTACTGATGATAAATCCCAAAAATGCCCATCAGGCCTGCGTTTCATGTAACGGATAATTAGCTCCTGTCCAAAGTTAGGGCAACCAGAAACTGTAATTTTGTAACGGCTCATCATTTCGAGCCAAAGTGCAGGGTTTTTTATGAAATCAATGGTGTGAATATGAAACTGGTTGCATGGAGCCATAATGGGTGTTAAATGATAACCAATCAATCCCATATCGTGGTACAGAGGCATCCAATTGCCGCCGTTATCAGTCGGTTTCAGTTCAATTCCTTCAATTATTCCTTCAATATTCAGGGCTATATTTCTATGCGTCAACATTATACCTTTAGGCTCGCCAGTGCTCCCACTCGAAAATTGTATAAAGGCAAGGTCGTCGAGCTCAGGCTCAAAAAACAATTCACCTTCTAAACGTGGTATTGCCGAATATGCTATAACACGGCCTTCGAATTCAAGTAGATTACTTATGGCTGACTTGCTGGTAAAAATATACGGGCTGCCTAATTGCTTAAAAACATTAATTAGTTTGGTTGCCGAAGGGTTATGGTCAGTAAATGAAGCTGCCGATTGTAGTATTGTTGGAACAATTCCAGCTAAAAAACACCCCCATAGCAAAGTAATGGTTTCGCGGTTGTTCTCGGTAGCGATAATGGCTTTATCGCCTGATTTCATGCCTAAAGAAAACAGGCCAATGGAAACCGAATTAGCTTCCATTAGCAATTCAGGATAACTTTGGAACAGTACCGAACAGTTTTCCTGCACATAGCTGATGCCGAGTAAAGGAAATTCGGAAGCTGCGCGACGAAGTAATACCGGAAGCGTTAGTTCGGACATGATTTGCTTTATATTTCGGGCAAAAATACTCTTTTTGCGCTAATTGTGTTGCGGCTATCCGGCTGAATACCAAAAACCCAAAAGCTTATGCAGGTTTTTATCCAAACTGAAAACCTTAAAAAATGGCTAAATATCATTTTGATATGTTGAAGGGCTTTTAGGCTTTTAGGTTTTTTTGAATGTGTTTCAAGTTGATTTTATTGTCCTTTGTCTTGACACAAAGGACCAACTTAGCGAAGCAATCTCATGAGCTCCTTTGAAAATAAGCAATGGGCGAATAAAAGTCAAGGCTTTATATAAATTTTACACATCTGTACACCTCGGTAAACACCCGCAAAACAAGGCTTGACAGTTTGGGTACAACGTCCTGGGAGCAGGTGAAGCTGTGTTTTGCTACGCACCGGCC